>JBJTIE010000134.1:0-33187 GCA_046094845.1 Planctomycetaceae bacterium
CCGCAGCTTCCTGCCGAGTCCGCCGTTGGTCGCCATCGTCGTTTCCCCGTGTTGGCCGTGTATGCTGGATCCGTCGCGGCGCTGACCCCCGCCGACGGGCGGCACTGTACCCGACTCGCCCAGCCCGCGGCAGCAGCCCGCGTCCCGATGCCGGACCTCCGGCCCCGTCCCCGCCGTCCGCAGCCCCATGGCCTACCTCGACCGCGGCTATTACCGCACCGACCGCTCCGCCCCGCTGTCCGAGTGGACGGGAGTGGGCATCGTGATCGCGATCAACATCGCGGTCTGGCTGCTGAACTTCATCCTCTGCGGCAACCTCGTCCGCGAGGTGGTGCCGCTGCAGTTCTCGCTCAACGACGTGCTCTGTCTCGACTCCGATCTGCCGCGGCACTTGGCCACCCACTTCTGGCAGCTGCTCACCTACGGCTTCCTGCACGACGGCCCGAGCCTGCGGTTTCCCGGGCCGTTCTCGCCGCTCCACCTGCTCTTCAACATGCTCACACTCTGGTTCTTCGGCCGTGAGGTGGAGGCGATCGCGGGCCGCGCGGAGTTTCTGCGGTTCTACTGCACGGCGATCGTCGTCGCGGGCATCGCCTGGGTGGTTGCGGCGCAGTTCGGCGGCCAGGGAGGACGGCTCGTCGGCGCCTCCGGAGGCGTGATGGCCGTGCTCGCGGTCTTCATCTGGTACTTCCCGCGGCAGACGGTGCTGCTGTGGGGGGTGCTGCCCGTGCCGGTCTGGGCGCTCGGCGTGCTCTACTTTCTCTCGGATCTCCAAGGGGCTGCCACCGGCGGCGGCAACGTGGCCCATGTCGCCCACCTGGCCGGCGCCACGTTCGGTGGCCTCTACGCCTGGCGCGGCTGGGATCTCACCGACCTGCTCGAACTGCCGTCTCGGCTCTGGCGGCGGACGCGGATGCGGGTGGTGAGGCCCGACGACGACGACGGCCCCGCGCGGCGCCCCCGAGCCGACGAGGAGGACGACGAGACGCTGCAGCAGGCGGTGGACAGAATCCTCGAGAAGATCAGCCGCTCGGGCGCCTCGAGCCTGACGCCCGACGAGCGCGACACGCTCACCCGCGCCAGCCGCCGCCTCAAGGAACGGTCGCGGTAGCTACCGCACGCCGCTGACGGGCACGACGGCGGACCGCACGTCGGGGCGGGCCCGCAGCCGAAGCTGGTCGATCACGCCGACGAGATCCTCGAATCGCTGGCCGTCCACCACGCCCGCCATCGTGCCGTGCGGCTGGCCGCTCGTGTCGATCACCGCGATGTTGGGCTCCCCCGGGGCGGCCCCGAACTGCTCGCGAAGCACGTCGTCGAAGTCGAGCCACACCGAGACGTGCGGCGACTCCTTGCGAAGCCGCGACCTGGCCACGCCGTGCAGCGGCTTGGGCACCTCGGGCACGCAGGCCACCGGCACGACGTGCACGTCGGGCACCGCCGCGCCGACCGGCCAGCCCGCCGGGGCCACGACCGGCTGCCGCGACCACTGCGTCGCCTCGGCGCCGTCGGCAGTCGGGTGAAACCGCAGGTGGAGCCGTCGGCCGATGTCGAGCGCCTTCTCGGCGCCGTGGCGGTCGGCGTAGACCAGCACCACCACGTGGCCGCGAAGCTGGTCCGTGGCCCGCGAGTTCCGAAACTGGTCTTCGAGCACGATGTTCACGCCCTGCGCCGGGGCCTGGGCATGGGCGACCGCGGCCAGCATCGCCGCGCAGGAGAACACGCACACTCGAATCATTCGCGCAGGCAGCATGGAGCACCTCGAGGTTCCGGGGAGGGGGGTGGATACAGATCTCCCCACGCCGAGACAACCCGGGTTACTGGCAAAACGGAGCCGGCTGGGGGTCGAGCACAGCGGCCGGCGAATTGAGCGTATGGCCGCTGTCACGCCGCCAGGCGTGCGTCCTCGGCCTCGGCGTCGTCATCCGCTTCGGCGTCGGCCTCGGCAGCCCCCCGTGCGCCCGGCCGGAGGATCGTGAGCACCGCGGGCAGCAGCACGAGCGAGGTCAGCGTGCAGGTGGTCACGCCGAGCGTGAGCACCCGGCCGAGGCTCTCGAGCCCCTTGTGACTGGCCACCATCAGGGCCCCGAAGCCGAGCACGGTCGTGAGCGCGTCAACGAGCACGGAGTTGGCCGTCGAGGCGCTGATCCGATACGGACCCGGGCGTTCGAGGGCGTCGTGCATGATGTGCACGCCGTAGTCGACGGCGATGCCGAGGATCAGCGGGATGCCGATCAGGTTGGCCGGATTCAGGTCGATGCCCACCAGGCCCATGAGCCCGAGCATCTGCAGCATGCCTACGAACAACGGCAGGATGGCGAGGAGCGCATGCGCCACGCTGCCGAAGTCGAGCCAGAGCACGACCACGATCACGGCGAGTGAGTAGAGCGCCGCCTGCTCGTACCGTCGCTTCAGTTCGCGCGAGGCCTCGTAGGCCTGGAGCGGATTGCCCGTGGCCTTCGGATCGACGCTCCGCACCTCGTGCACGAACTTCTTCAGGCTCTCGAAGTTCCAGATGTCGCCCCGGCCGTAGATCTTGAGCAGGTGCTTGCCGCTGGAGCCGACGAAGCGGTCGACGAGGCTCGGCGGCAGGTCGGCCAGCTGCGGCGGCTCGGGATCGGCCACGCTCGCGAGGGCATGCAGCCGGCTCAACAGGTCCCCCGCGGCCCGCTGCTGAAACGTGGCCACGGCGCGGTAGCAATCCTCGGGGGTGAGGCGGCGGAGCGTGTCGCGGGTGCGCTCCAGGTGCCAGGCGGTGCGGAGGCCGCCCGGCTGCTTCGCCGCCTCGGTGTGGGCCCAGGCCAGCGTCTCACCGAGGGCGTCGAGCCGATCGACCGGAATCTCGGGGGGGCGCTCCGGCAGCGCCGCGAGCCGGCTGCGAATCCGCTCGATGAGCGGCCGCTTCAGCTCCTCGTCCCCCGGCAGCAGCGACGCGCTCTCATCGACCCGCTCCACGCTCGGCAGCGCCACGAGCTTCTTCTTGAGCTCCAGCAGCTGCTCTCGCGAATCGGAGATCGAGAGGGCATACCAGACGCTCTGGTCGCACTCCTCGAGGAGCTTCTTCTCCACCGCCACGCTCTCCAGGCCCTCGGCCTGCATGTTGAGCAGATTGTGGTCGTAGGCCAGCTCGTGCAGGCCGCCGGCCACGGCCATCGTGCAGGCCATGCCGGCCAACGCCACGAACTTCGGATACCGCGACACGGGTGCGAGCCACTCGTGCACGGGCACCGGCACGGGAATCGTGCGGCCGAGCCGGCCGCGATCGACCCAGGCGATCACGGCAGGCAGCACGAGCAGCTCGGCGGCGCAGCAGAGGACGATGCCGCCGCCGGCGATCATCCCGAGCTCGGCCACGCCCACGAAGCTCGTGAGTGCCGCACAGAAGAAGGCCACCGCGGTCGTGATCGCGCCGGTGAGGATGCCGGGGCCGACGGCGGCGCTGGTTTCCAGCAGTGCCTCGTCGTATGGCAGGCCCTTCCGCCGGCTCTCCAGATACCGCCCCACGTAGTAGGTGCCGTAGTCGATGCCGACGCCGATCATCGTCACCGTGAACGTGACGCTCAAGATGTTGAGGTGGCCGACGCTGGCCGTGGCCCAGCCGAAGGCCCAGGCCATCCCGATCACGAGCACGCCGTTGGCCATCAGCGCGTGCCGCACGCCGCCGAAGCCCGCGATGATCACGATCGCCACCGCGGCGAGCGACAGGCCGCTCGCCCACATCATCGACTGGGCGCTCGACCGCATCTCGTCGTCTTCCATGATCGGCAGACCGGTGAGGCCGATCGTGGTGTCGGGATGCCGTGCGGCCACGTCGGCGATGATCCGCCGCAGTTCATCGGTGGCGGCCGACGCCCCGGCGAAGCCCCCTTCGGCCTTCACCAGCCGGAGCAGCACGAAGCCGAGCCTCCCGTCCTTGGCGAGCAGGTGTTCGCTCGAAAGGTCGCGGAGCGTGGAGAGCGACTCGGGCATGCCGGGCCAGGGCGACACGTATTCCGTGCCGGCGGCGTCGCCACGCAGCGGCGATTCGATGCCCGTGAGGAGCGCCTCGCTATACCGCTCGAGGAAGGACGCGGGCGACTCGCCTGCCGCGGCCGACGCAGCGCCGGACACCATCTGGGCGGCGAGTCCGCCCACCATCGTGCCCACCTTGAGCTGGGCCCAGCCCCCTTCCAGGATCGGCCGCGTGCCCTCGATGAAGCGATCGATCTCGGCCAGGTCGGACGGCGTGAGGTAGTGGAGTCCCTTCGAGCGGATCCGTGAGAGATCGACCTCGTGGAACACCGAGCGGAAGTGTTCGCCGTTGCGGGCCGCCTCGCGCGAGAGTTCCTCGAGCACGGCGATCACGCGGCCGCGGGACTCACCCTCGACGACGACGACCGCGTCGTCATCCTCGCCGAACTCGCGGATGTAATCGATCCAGAGTTTGTTGTATTCGCTCTCGGGATCGAGCAGGTCGACCCGGCTCACCTTGTAGCCGAGATGCTGCGACGTCCACACGCCCGCCGCCACCGCCGAGAGCACAGCGGCGACCACGATCACGAGCGGCGCCCGCAGGCAGAGCCGCGTCCAGGCCACGAGGCCACGGCCCAATAGGCCGTGCGGCCGCATGGGCTGCGGCCGAGGCGGGGCGGCCGCGCCGGGATCGTCGGTGGCGGGATCGTGGAGGTGCAGCATGATGCTCGTGAAGACTGGGGGGCGGGATGGTAGGAAGCCTGCGCCGCCGAGCCAAGGCCGGCAGCCGGGGATTTGGCGGCCCGGCGAGACTGGGCGGTTCGGGAAGTTCCCCGTCGGGTGCGCCGCGGTTTTTCCGCGGCAGCGGGACGGATTCACTGGCCCGAAAGGTTCGCGCAGGCCGAACAAATCCCCTGTCGATTCACGTTTCCGGGGGGTGATGGATGAGGCAGCAACGACGTCTGCGGCGGGCCTGTGCGCTCGTGGCCTGGGGAACGACCGTGTGGTGCAGCGGAGATCTGCCTGCGCCGGCCGGTGCGGCGGAACAGTCGGCGATCGTGGCCGACCTCGATGCATCGCTCGCCGAGGCGGGCTCGTCGAGCCGTGAATCGCGGGCGCGGGCCATGCAGTCGATCCCGCTCGCGCGGATGCCCGCAGCCAATCGCGCCGTCGCGGAGGCCTGCCTGCAATCGACCACGCTCTTCCGCAGGCTGCCCGTCGAGACGGTCACCTGCGACGACGAACTGCTCGACTTTCTGCTCACGAAGCCGGAAACGCTCGTCGACGTCTGGCGGGTGCTCGGCATCAGCCGGCTGTCACTCGACCCGGCCGGTCCCGGTCAGTGGCGGCTCGCCGACGGCTACGGCACGGTCGGTGTCGTGAAGTTGCTTCATCACGGACGCACCGCCGACGGCGGCGTGCTCGTGTTCCACGGCCGGGGCGGGTACACGGGCCCACTCTCGCCGCGACGGCTGACGGGGCAGTGCCTCGTCGTGCTCCGGCATTCGGCACTCGATTCCGACCTGGCCGGCCGTGAGCGGCAGGCCGTGCAGATCGACGCCTTTCTCGACGTCGACGGCCTCGGGCTCGAGATCGTGACGCGGGCCCTGCATCCGCTCATCGTCCACTCGGCCGCAGCGAATCTCCGTGAGATCTGTCTCTTCGTGACACAGTTCTCCGCCGCGGCGGCCCGCAATCCGGCAGGCATCGCCCGGCTCACCTCCCGCATGCCGCGAACCGATCCCGAGGACCGCCGCGCCCTGGCACGGCTCGCCGCCGGGAGCCGGGGCACGCCGGCGGATCACGTGGAGCGGCGCGACGCCGGCGGCTTCGAACCCGAGTTGGCCTCCCGCTGGTTGCCCGCGCCGGCAAACAAGCCATGAGCGCGAGCGAGGGGATCTTCCCGATACGCCGTTTCACTGCGTCGTGTCACCACCGGCGCCCGTCGGCATCGGGACCGAGGCGATCCGCGTGCGGGCCTCGGTGGCCACGAGGTATGGCCGCTTGTATTCGGGCATGTAGCCCTTCGCACCACGCACGCTCACCTGCTGGCCCACGAGCGGCGCGAGGTTCACTCCCGGCTGCGGCGTCACGAACACGAGCACGTTGTTCTGGCCGTCGACGAGCGCCCACCGCGGCGCGTCAGGCCGCCGCGAGATCACGGTCGCCAGACGGCCCGTGGTCTCGATCTGATCGGGGGGCGTCCATGTCGGCTGACCGCCGGCCGGTGCGCCCCCCGGCAGCACGCCCGGGCGAACCGGCCGCGATCCCAAGGCCGACAGGCTCGACCACATGCCGCCGAGCTGCAGGCTCGACGCATCGGCGGGCTGATCGGCCGCGAGGGCCTTCTGCCGCGCCTGAATCGCCTCGAAGCGGGCCAGCCGCGCATCGACCGCCACCGCCCGCGTCCGCTCCGATTCGGAGGTCGCGCGGGCGGCCGCAAGCCGGAGCCGTTCCCGCAGCGGGGCGAGGTTCCACGATTCGGTGGGGCCCGCGACGGCGAGCGAAAGGGCGAGATCGATGTCGGTGAGCTCGTCGGCCGACGTCGCGGCCGCTCCCGCACTCACGGCGGTGGGCACGACGCTCCCCTGCC
The DNA here is from genome assembly GCA_046094845.1 of Planctomycetaceae bacterium. Lineage (GTDB taxonomy): Bacteria > Planctomycetota > Planctomycetia > Pirellulales > UBA1268 > QWPN01. Next base: position 6,545 of record JBJTIE010000134.1, read on the forward strand.
CGTCGAACACGTTGGTGCCACGCGGCAGCCAGCCGGCGAACATCTTGGTCGCCAGCGGCAGCGGGTTGAGCAGGCTCGGCTGCGCGGGCTCGCCCGCCGGAGCCACGGCCTGGCCGGCGATCGGCTGCAGCGGCTGGTCATGGTTGCCACGGGCCGCCGCCTGCTCTCCCGCGGGGGCATTCATCTCGGCCACCGCTTGCTGCACGGCGTGGCCTGCGTCACGGATCGCGGCGATCGCATCTCCCGCCGCGGCGAGGCCGGCACCCGCCGGCGGCTCGACGGGCTCGATTGCGCCGGCCAGTTCGGGAGGCAGGGCCAGGTCTTCGACCCGCGCCCAGCGAAACTCTCCGGCCGGCGGCTCGATCCGCACCCATTCGCCCGCGTGCCGCCCCTCCGGGATCGTGACGGATTCGATCACCGTCACCCGCTCGCCCGCCTCGAGCGCCACCTGGGTCACATGCCGCAGGTCGTTGAGCTGCGAGCCAACGCGGGCGATCGCGCCGTCGGTGACGACAACGCCCGCGATCGGCGCCGGCGTGACTCCGGCCGATGCGGATGCGGTCGGGCATTCGACGTCACACCGCCGCATCCAGCTGGAACTGCCCCGCACGGGCCGCACGGCGCAGTAGCCCGACTCGCCGAACGCCCAGACTTCCACCGGGGTGCCGCAGGTGAGCCGCTCGGTGGGATAAAAGTCGTCGCTCGGGCCGGCCCGTAGATAGGCGTGTGCCGCCGCCACCCGCACGGTGGTCGGCAACGCGGCGATCGAGTCGCCGCCGGATGCCGCTCCGGACGCCGGTGGCTCGGCAGGCGCGGGCATGCCGCCGCCCACGATGCATGCGAGCAGCAGGCAGACGATGGCGATGCAGTGGGTTGGCGACGAACCCATGGGCGGCTCCATCCGTGGATGCCGGTGACCGTTGGCACGAGCGGGAGTCAAAAAGAAGCGCGTAGACGGGGCTTGGGCGTCCTCGTCTACGCGCTCGTGTCCCGACGGCCGGAGCCGCCGTTCCAACCCTCTTGTAGACCACCCGCCACGGCCGCTCAAGCCGCGATTTTTGACCTGAACCATCTCGGAGAAAACCGGGAAAACACCGAGAAAAAGCCCGTCCACACAGGGGGGACGGGCGTCGGCGGGGCAGTCCGGGCAGACTGCACCGGCCTTGCGGCCATGCTGGCGCGGACGTGCTGGCACCGTAGTCCACATGCTCCGCATGTGGCCCACGGCCAAAACACGGCAGGCCCGAGCTCCTGCCAAGCAGGTTCCGCCAATCTCTGCACGAATAGCTGGTCGATTGGCCTTCACGCCCCGAACCGCACACGGAGTGTGCGGACTACGGGAGTGTGCGGACTACGGGCCTACGACCAGCGGTCGACGGGCCGGTCGAGCACTTCCCGCACGATGAACAGCTGCCGGAGCGCCGCGGGGTCCCGCAGGAGCGACACGAGATCGGGGATCGCCACGGGCCGCGCGACTGCCGGCTCGGCCGGCGCCGCCAGCGGCTTCTGCAGCGGCGAGGATCGATGCCCCAGATCGGCGGCGAAGGCATCGCGGACATGCCTCGCGATGTCACCGCCGTGATCGCCGAGCGAGCCGAAATGGGGCGCAGCCGCCTGGGCGGGCGGCGCCGGCTTTGGCTTCTTCTGGACCACGGTGGCGTCGCGGGCAGGTGCGGCTGCGGGCCGTGGCTGATCCCGCTTCACCCGCGCGGGCTGCGGTCGCGGCGGCATCTCCGACCGCGGCGGCACCCGCACGGGGCCGGAGGCCGGCTGGCCACGCCCCGCCACGTTGCGAACCACGTTGACGATCTGGGACACGATCCAGAAGAGCACGAACAGGAACGGCAGAAGCGCCTCGAGCCAGTCGAGACCGGCGGCAAAGACGACAGGTTGCATCACATCCGCTCCGAGTCGATCGAGCCGGCTGCGACCGCAGCCGACCGCCCGCCTACTGCATTGCCGTCGCGACGGCCGGCGCCGTGCCGCCGGCGATCGTCCGCCGCATGTCGGTGTCGGCCTGCAGGTTCCGGAGCTTGTAGTAGTCGAAGACTCCGAGTTGGCCGGAGGCGAGCGATTCGGCCACGGCCTTCGGCACCTCCGCCTCCGACTCGACCAGTCCCGCCCGGCTCTCCTCGATGCTCGCGATCATCTCCTGCTCCCGGGCCACGGCCATGGCCCGGCGGCCCTCGGCATTCGCCCGGGCCACCCGGGTGTCGGCTTCGGCCTGGTCGGCCTGCAGCCGGGCGCCGATGTTCGCCCCCACGTCGATGTCGGCGATGTCGATCGACACGATCTCGAACGCCGTGTTGGCGTCGAGCCGGCGGGCGAGCACCGTCTTCGAGATCACGTCGGGGTTCTCCAGCACGTCGGTGTGCCGCTCCGCGGAGCCGATCGCCGACACGATCCCCTCGCCCACGCGGGCGATGATCGTCTCCTCGGTGGCACCGCCGATGAGCTGATTCAGGTTCGTCCGCACGGTCACGCGGGCCTTCACCTTGAGCTGGATGCCGTTCTTGGCCACGGCATCCAGCGATTCGCGACCGCTGTTCTTGCCCGGGCAGTCGATCACCTTGGGGTAGACGCTCGTCTGCACGGCCTCGCGGACGTTGCGGCCGGCGAGATCGATCGCGGTGGCGAGCTTGAAGTCGAGCTCCTTCATCTTCGCCTTGTTGGCGGCGATAAGCGCCTGCACGACGAGCGGCACGCGGCCGCCGGCGAGGTAGTGGGCCTCGAGCGCCTGCCGCGTCACGCCACTGGAGTCACCCAGCCCGGCCTGCACGGCCATGATCTTGCTGCGCACGATCACGGTGGGACTCACCTTCTTGAAGCTCATGGCCACGAGATCGAACAGGCCGATGCCGGCGCCCGATGCATACGACTGCACCCAGAGCCGCAGGTAGCGGGCCACGAAGGCGAACACGATGACGGCGGCGAAGATCGCCAGACCGAGCAGGATCAGGGGCAGGAGTTTCATGCGGGCACCTCTGCCGCAAGAATCGTTCGCGGCAGGCCGCGGGTCAAACAGCCGGCGGCTCCAGCTGCTCGAAGTCGAATTCCTCGAGGGTTTTCGAGAGCAGCGGGCCGGCCTGGGCCGGTTGTTCCGGGGATGACGGCCTGACCGCAGCCGGTGGCGTGGCCGCCCGCAGCCGCACCACGAGGCCGCGGCCCTCCACGCGGACGGCCGTCACCTCGGCCCCGGCCGCGATCGGCCCGCTCTCGCTCATGGCGTCGCAGGCCAGGCCGTCGATCGTCACCTCGCCCCAGGGCACGAGCTCGCGGGTCACGCGGGCCCCGCGGCCCACGAGGTCGCGAAGCCGGCGGCGGTGCTCGGCGGCAGGCAGCACGTCGTCGGCCGCCGGAGGCGGCGGGAGCACGCGGCGGCCGAGCGGCGTGTCGGGAAACCAGCGAAACGCCAGCGCCAGCGCGGCGGGGACCGCGATGAATGACACCGCGAGCACCGCGAGCCCCACAGCCGGACCATGCTCCATGAACGCCATCACGACCGCCGATCCGATCGCCAGGATGCTCACGAACCCGAGTACGCCACCCGAGGGAATGAACACCTCGAGCATGAGCACGGCGAGCCCGACGAGCAGCAGCGCGCTGATCCAGACGATGGCGTGCATGCGACGTCAGGCCTGCCTCACGACCACGCGGCCGTCCCGGACGGCGACCACCAGCACGGCATGGCCGGGCTCGATGAGATCGTCGTCGGCCACCACGTTGCGCACGACCCCGCCGACAAGCGCCTTGCCGGCCGGCGCGAGCCGCGTGGTCGTGGTGCCCGTGAGTCCCACGAGTTCGTCGAGCGGCTCCTCGAGGGCGTCGGGCGGTGGCGGCACGAGCAGCACGTCGCGGAGCACGGGAGTGGCCGGCAGCCACCGCCGCGCGACGAGGGCCACGGCCGTCGTGCCCGCCACCGCGCCGAGGATTCCGAGGAGCGACCACTGCATCTGCCGGATCTGGTAGTCGTTGGTGGGCAGCACGAACGACTGGCTGGCCAGCACGAGCGCGGCGATCACGAGCAGGCCACCGCCGAGGCCGAGGACGCCGAAGCCGGGGAGCACGAGGATCTCGGCCGCCATGCAGACGAGCCCCGTCAGGAAGAGCAGCACCTCCAGCCAGCCCGACGTGCCGTGCAGATACTGGCTCCAGAAATAGATGATGAAGGCCACCAGCGACACGAAGCCGCCGAACCCGACACCCGGCGTCTTGAGCTCGATGTAGAGACCCGCGCAGCCGATGAGCAGCAAGAGCCAGGCGAGACTGGGGCTCGCCAGCGCCGTGAGCAGTTCCTCCGCCCAGCCCGCCTCGGGCGAGGCGATCGTGGCATCGAGGCCATAGGCCTGGCGGAAGCCGGCGAAGTCGTCGACGACGTGGGCGGTCAGCCCGAGCGACTCGGCCTCGTCGGCCGTGAGCTGAATCGGCCCCACCCCCACCTCCGCGCCAAGCTGCCAGGCGTCACGATCGGCCTGCGACTCGAGTTCATCGGCCGTCACGAACGCGGTGCGTCCGGTGTCCTGTTCCACAGCGCGGTTGACGACGAGCCCCGGCACGGCGAGCGCCAGCGGCAACGACCAGGAGCGATCACGCGGCCGGGCCACGCCAGCCCGCCAGGCAGCCGTGATCGACTCGGCCTGCCGGGGGCTGATCGCAGCCGCTCCCTCGCCTCCGAGCACGGCACCAGGCTCCATCACGAGCTCGTCACAGGCGGCGGCGACGAGGGCGGCATCGCCACGGGCCTCGCGGGGCACGTAGGCGACGGTCTTCACCTCGGCCGGATCGAGTCCGGCGAGCCAGGTGGCGAGCACGAGGCTCTGCTCGGGCGAGCCCCCCGCGCTGTCGATCCGCAGACAGATGAAGTTCGCGCCGCCTGCCATGGCCCGCTCGAGCCGCCCGCGAACCCGGGCCACCGCATCGGCCGTGACGCCGCCGGAGAGGGCCACCTGCACCGGCCGCCAGCCGCCGGCCTGCGCGGGGTCGGCGACGAGCGAACGTTCCGCCAGCCCGAGGCCACGAGCCAGTTCCGCCGGCGTCTTCGCGAGCAAGCGGACGAAGCCGAGTTCGCGGCCGCGGCGGCCGGTGAGCACCAGCGGCACGGGTGCGAGTTCCTCCACGCCGATCACCGCCACATCGCGCCGCAGGCGTTCCACGTCGGCGAGCGGCACGAATTGCTCACCGTCGTCGGTGGACACGCGGGCCACCTTCGTCGCCGGATCGAGCAGGCCGACGGCCACGGCCGGCGGCACCGTCCGTCGCCGCGCGGCGATCTCCGTGTAGGCCGCCCGCATCGCCTGATCGACCGGCTCGCTGCCCATGACCGGGCCGAGGGCGGCGTCGGCCGGCATCACGATCTCCTCGCAGGCGAGGGCGACGAGCAGGGCGTGACCGCCGGCTCCCTCGGGGAGGAAGGCCACCGTCTTCACGCCGGCGAGCCGGTCGCTCGTCAGAAACCTCGCCAGCTCGAAGGCCCGGCCGAAGTCGCTGCCGGACGCCTCGCCGTCGGCCGCCGCACGAAACTCCAGCACGAGCACGCCCCGCTCCCCGGGACGGCTGCGGAGCGCGTCGAGCCGCTGCAGAATCGCCGTCTCCACCTGCGTGTCGCGGGTGCCGACAATCGGCAGCCGCACCTGCACGAGCGCCGCAGCGGGCTCGGCGGCCGTAGCCTGCGCCGTGAGTCCTCCCCATGCGGCCAGCACGACGGCGAGGAACATGCGTCGCCAGCCACGACCCGTCGTCGGACTGCACAGCCGCGTCGCCAGAGAGGTCACGCCGCTCATCGCTTCAATCTTACACAGCCGGAAAACCAAGCGAATCTCCCCGTCGTTCCCGACCCGGTATACTTGTCCGCATGTCTACCACTCCCACTCCCCACTCTCCCGTCATCCGCGAGCTCATCGACCTGATCGAGACCCGGGCCCTCAAGCGGGGCACGTTCCGGCTCGCCTCCGGCCGCGAGGCCAGCTTCTATCTCGACGCCAAGCAGGTGGTGCTCGAAGCCCGCGGCTCGATGCTCGTCGGCCGCGCCATCCTCGAACGCCCCCGGAGCCTGGGCCCGCTGCCATCCGCCGTCGGTGGGATGTCGATCGGCGCCGATCCGATCACCAGCGCCGTCGTCACGATGGCCGGCGTCGAGAATCTGCCGCTCAAGGGCTTTCTCGTCCGCAAGGAGCCGAAGGACCACGGCACGAAGCGGTACGTGGAAGGCCCCGTCGCCCCGGGCGACCGCGTGGTCATCGTCGAGGACGTCGTCACGACCGCCGGCTCGTCGCTCGTGGCGATCGACCGCGCGATCGAGTTCGGCCTCGTTGTCGAGCGGGTGATCGTGGTCATCGACCGGCTCGCAGGCGGCCGCGAGGCGCTCGCCGCCCGTGGCGTCCCGCTCGAGTCACTCGTGACGATCCGCGACCTCGGCATCGAGCCCGACGCCGCCTAGCCGCGAGGGTCTTCCCGCATGCGGTCAGCACCTGTTTGCAGCCTGCTGCCGGCCGCCGCGATCGGAGTGATCTTGTGTGCGGCCGTCCATGCGGCCGATGCACCGGCGGCGGATGACGTGGCCGCGCTCGTCGTCCAACTCGGCGATGCCGACTACGCGATTCGCGAAACGGCGGCCACCCGGCTGGCCGCACTGGGCGCGGTCGCGGCCGACGCCCTGTTGGCTGCCGCCGAGACGAGCGACGACATCGAAGTCGCCCTCCGCGCCCGCTGGCTCGTCCGCGGGCTCCCGGCCGAGAGCCCGGCGCTCGGCCGCCCCGGTGATCCACCAGCCGTGGCGGCGATTCTCGACAAGCTCGCGGGGGGATCCGCCGCCGGTCGGGGCGGCACCCTCCACCGGCTCTTGCGGCTCGACGACGATGCCGGGATCGAACCACTCGCGCGAGTCGTGCGGTTCGATCGCTCGGCGGCCGGCTCGCGAACGGCCGCAGCCCTGCTCGTGGACGAGTGGCAGCCGGGCGATCCGGACTGGCCCGGCGTCGCCGAACGGATTGCCCGTGGGATCGGCGCGAGCGGTCGGCCGGCCGCCGCGTTCCTCGGCTCACTCATCAAGTTCAGCCGCGGTGATTCGACCGCGGATCGGGCCGCGGCCATCGAGGCGGCGCGGGCCGCCTTCGCCCGCCTCGAGGCCGCCGCGCCGGGCGACTCGGCGAGCGAGCCGGTCGAGGCGGTGATCCGCCGCACGCTCCGCCGCGGACTCGTGCAGATGCTCGTGGCGGCGGACCGCCACGACGAGGCCCTCGCGGAAGCCGAACGTCTGCTCGTCTCCGGCGGCCGCCCCGAGGCGGATGGCAGCCCCGTGCTCGCCGAGCTCGTCTGGCTCACCGAGCACGGCCTGCCCGACGTGGTGCGGATCGTGGATCGCCGCTGGCCGCACCTCGCCCAGTCCGACACCGTCGCGATGTATGCCTCCGCGCTGGCCTGGCGGCGACTGGGTGACGAGCCGGAGGCCAGCCGCCGTGCCGCCGCGGCCTTCGAGAAGACCAGGGTGGGCGACGATCCCGACGACCGCCGCAACGGGATCGCGCGGCTGCTCGTGCGATGGGGCGCCGCCGATTGGGCCGCGCGGGAGTACGAGGCGATCCTGGCGTCGCCCAAGGCGTCGGAAGAAACATTCGCCACGGCGGCGCTGCTGTTCGGCGAGTTCCTCCACGACCACGAGGACCATGCCCGGGCGGCCGACGTCTATCGACAACTGCTGGCCCGTGGCGATGGCGGGGATCCGATCCGATCGCGGATGCTCTATTTCGAGTCGCGAGCCGCCGCAGACCGGGGGGATACGGCCGCTCGACGGCGGCTCGTGGAGGAGGCGCTCGAGGCGAATCCCAAGGATGTCGATGCCCTGATCTCGCTCTATCGTCTCCCCGACAATTCGCCCGCCCAACGGACCGACGCCGCCGCGAAGGTCGCCCGGGCGCTCGAGCAGATCGACGTCGAGATCCAGTCGGTGCCCGAGGAGACGCAGGGCTACAACGAGTATGCCTGGCTCGTCGCAAACACGGAGGGGGACATCGAGAAGGCCACCCGGTATGCCCGGCTCGCGCTGGAGAAGTCGACCGACAACTCGAGCTTTCTCGACACGCTCGCCCACTGCCACGCGGCGGCCGGCCGGATTCCCGCGGCCGTCCGCACGCAGTCGCTCGCCCACCGGGTCGAGCCCCACGGCCAGACCATCGCCCGCAACCTCGCCCGCTTCCGCGGCCAGCTGTCGCAGCCGTGACCACAGGCCATCCGCCATGACCGCCCCCGCCACGCATCACGTTGCCGTCCGCGACACTCGCCTCGCGGTGCACACGGCCGGCAGCGGCCTTCCGCTGCTTCTGCTCCACGGCTTTCCGCTCGACCATGGCATGTGGAAGAGGCAGGAGCCGCTCGCGGAGCAACTGCGACTGATCGTGCCCGATCAGCGTGGCTTCGGCGGCAGCAGCGGACCGGGGCCCGAGAGCATGGAGCAGCTCGCGGACGACGCGGTCGCCCTGCTCGACGCCCTGCACGTGGCCGGGCCGGCGGTGGTCTGCGGGCTCTCGATGGGGGGCTACGTCGCCCAGCATGTCGCCGCGCGGCATCCTGATCGCGTGGCGGCGTTGATTCTCGTCGATACGCGGCTGGAGGCCGACACGCCCGACGTCCGCGCGGGGCGGGTCGATCTCGCGGCGAAGGTGGGCCGGCTCGGCCAAGGCCTCGTCGCCGATGCGATGATCCCGCGACTCCTGGCTCCATCGCCCGCGGCGCGGGCGGCCACGGGGCGCGGTGAGATCGAGGCGGAGTTGCGGCGGATGATCGTGTCGCAGCCGGTGGCGACGATCCAGGCCGCACTCGCGGCGCTTGGCGCGCGGCCCGACATGACCGAGGCGATGCGGAAGCTGCGGGTGCCGGCGCTGCTCGTCGTCGGTGCCGAAGACCTGATCACGCCTCCGGCCTGCATGGAACAGGCGCAGAAGGTGATCCCGGAGTCGCGTCTGCTCGTCGTGCCGGGGGCCGGCCACATGACGCCGCTGGAGTCGCCGGACGTGGTTAACGCCGCCGTGCTGGAGGCGTGCGCCTGGATCGCCACAGGCGCGCGGCCAACCCTGTAGCCGCTCGATGCGCGGGCATCCACACCTGTAGCCGCGGAGTGGTACTCTGCGGAATGCGGTTCGCCACGCCGTTCGGCCACCGCGATGCCGTTCGGCGGCGCCACCGTGTGCAGATTGCCAATCTGCACCTACTCGCTGCGCGGGCGGGCAACCCCGTAGCCGCTCGCTGCGCGGGCATCCACACCTGTAGCCGCGGAGTGGTACTCTGCGGAATCCGGTGCGCCGCGTCGTTCGGCCACTGCGATGCCGTTTGGCTATGCCACCGTGTGCAGATTGCCAATCTGCACCTACTGTCGGCGCTGCCAGGCGCCGCGGGGATCGCGATCGGGCGGGATAGGTCGCGGCCCCGGCCCTGGCCGCCCGAATCCCTCGGGCCGCCGCGTATACCAGTCGATCCACTCCAGTCGCTTATCGGTGCCGGCGCCGATGATCTCCGCCCGGTCCTCCGGCCGCACCGCCGCGAGCCACTGATGCCACACGACCGCCGCCTCGCGAAGGTGCGGCCGCGTGGGATCGACGAGCGCACGGGCGACGCCTGCGAGCGCCTGCCGCTCGTTGGGGGAGAGGCGGCCGAAGTCGTGGGCCGCCCGTTCGAGCTCGACCTTGTCTTCGAGCGACAGGGCGGCGAGCTGATCACGGCGGGACTGGAGCCGCTCGGCAGGAGGATCACGGTCGTCTGCCAACGCCGAGGCCAGCGAGTCGAGCTCGGCCCGCCAGGTGGCGGCGGCCCGGGCGGCGGCTTCAGGTCCGGCCCGGATCACCAAGCGCGGCGGCACGCCCGGGTCACGCGCTGCGACCGCCTCGAGAAACTTCTCCGACCCGGCCTCGCGCACGAGAGCGAGGTGCTGCACGAGCGGCAGGTCGTCGAGCAGGCGGCCGTCGTGGCCGGGCTGCGCGAGCCGGCCGGCCACGAGCCCCGCCACGAGCGCGAAGCCCACGATCACCGCCGGCCCGCGCCAGCTGGTGAACCAGCCATTCATTCGATCCCTGATCTCGCCGCCCCAGCCGTTCCGCGACCGCACCGCGGTGCCGGCCGCGGCCAGTTCCACCGTCGTCGCCGCGAGCGTCCGTGAGGCGGCCGCCGGCGGCAGCTCGTCGAGCAACTCCCACACGCCCCCAAGCGCGTCGGCGGGCGCGGCAGCATCGTCGCGAGGCGGCCAAATCGGGTCGGTGCTCATGTCGTCTCCTCGTCGAGATACGACGCGAGTGCCGCTCGGAGCTGATCACGGGCCCGAAACAAGAGCGACTTCACTGCCGGCACGGTGAGCTGCATCGCGGCGGCGATCTCCTCGTAGGAGCACTGCTCGAACTTGGCGAGCAGCACGGCCATTCGCTGCCGCTCGTTCAGCCCGGCGATCGCCTGCTGCACGACTCCCTGCAGTTCGCGGCGATCGGCCTGTCGTGCGGGCACGAGTCCACTGGCATCGACGGCGAGCTGGTCGAGCCCGATCTGGCTGGACGACGCCGACACGCTCGCCGGCACGCCCCGCTCGCGACGGCGATACGCCCGGTCGCGGAGATCGGCGGCCACGTTGGTGGCGATCGTATGCACCCAGGTGGTGAACGTCGCCGTCGGCTGAGAGCTCGCCCGCGCCCGATACACCCGCAGGAAGACCTCCTGCGCGAGATCATCGGCGGTGGAGTGATCACCGGTGTGGTGCAGGAAGAGCGTGACGAGCCGGTCCTGCCAGAGCGTCACCAACTCGGTGAACGCCTCGGCATCCCCATCCCGCACCCGCAGCATGAGCGCGGTGGAAGGATCGTTGGCCCGACTCGCCATCACCGCAGAATCGGCCATCACAGACTGGCACACCCGTGAAGCAAGGCCCGGACGGCCGCATGACCTCGAGGCTGCACGGGCCATGGATGGCCGTGCAGCCGTAGAGAAAGTGGAGCGGAGGAGGATCGAACTCCCAACCTCGGCATTGCGAACGCCGCGCTCTCCCAGTTGAGCTACCGCCCCGTGTGGGGAGCGGGCCGAGGCCCGTTTCCCGCGGGAAACCCGATGGTACGGCACCCGCGGGCGACTGTCCAGAACACGTCTACAATGCGGGCATGCACGTCCCCCCGATCGTCGTCCGCGGAGCGCGGGAGCACAATCTCCGCGACGTCACCGTGGGCCTGCCGCGGGGCCGACTCGTCTGCTTGTCAGGCGTGAGCGGCTCCGGGAAATCCAGCCTCGCCTTCGACACGCTCTACGCCGAGGGCCAGCGCCGCTACGTGGAAAGCCTCTCCACGTTCGCCCGGCAGTTCCTCGGCCAATTGCCCCGGCCCGACGTCGATGCCGTGACGGGCCTCTCACCGTCGATCTCGATCGCGCAGAAGTCGGCCGGCACGAACCCGCGGTCCACCGTGGCGACGATGACGGAGATCCACGACTTCCTGCGGGTGCTCTATGCGCGGGTGGGCACGGCCCACTGCCCCGAGTGCGATGCCGTGCTCGAGGCCCAGCCGCGGGATCAGATCGTGGAGCGGATCCTCGCAGCCCGTGGCGGCGCGCGGGTAATGGTGCTCGCGCCGCTCGTGCGGGACGCGAAGGGGGAACACAAGGATCTGTTCACCGACCTCGTGCGGCAGGGATTCACGCGGGCGCGGGTCGATGGCAGGGTGTGCCGCGTCGAGGATCCGCCGGCGCTCGAGAAGCAGCTCAAGCACACGATCGACGTCGTGGTGGACCGGCTCATTCCGTCCGACACCACGCGCAGCCGGCTCGCCGAGGCGGTCGAGCTCGCGCTCAAGACGGGCGGCGGCCAGGTGATCGTGGCGGCGGAGGAAGGGGACGCCGCCGACCTCGTGCTCTCCAGCCGCTATGCCTGCGTCGCCTGCGGGGTCAGCTACTCGACGCCCGAGCCGCAGCTGTTCAGCTTCAATAGTCCGCAGGGGGCCTGCCCGGCCTGCGACGGCCTCGGCGACATCTACGGCATCGATCCCGCCAAGCTCGTCACCACCCCGGAGAAGACGCTCCGCAAGGGGGCGATCGGCGTGCTCGGCAGCTATCGCGACATGCCGCGGTGGATGCGGCGGCTGTTCAACGGCGTGGCGGCCCACGCCGAGGCCAAGAAGAAGCTGCCGCCGGGCACGCTCCTCGACACGCCCTGGCAGGATCTCACGGCCGCCCAGAAGAAGATCTGGCTCTCGGGCACCGGCGTGGAGGAGATCGCGCTGTCGTGGAAGAGCGGCCGGGCGGAGCGGGGCGCAAAGACGAAGTTCGAGGGCATCTGTGCGTTGCTCGCCAATCGCTGGCGAAACGCGAAGAGCGGCATCATCCGCCGGATGCTCGAGAAGCTGATGAGCATCACGCCCTGCCACGTCTGTCACGGTGCCCGGCTCTCACCGCAGGCCCGGGCCGTGCGGATCACGTCGGCCCGCCGCAAGGCCGAACTGTCGCTCGATGCGCTCTGTGCGCTGCCGATCGCCGACGCCCGCGAGTTCCTCGCCGATCTCACGCTCGACCACACGCAGCGGGTGATCGCGGTCGAGCTGATGAAGGAGATCAACGGCCGGCTGGCGTTCCTCGACCAGGTGGGCCTCGGCTACCTCGCCCTCGATCGCAAGGCCCCCACGCTCTCCGGCGGCGAGAGCCAGCGGATCCGGCTGGCGGCCCAGATCGGCTCCGGCCTCTCGGGCGTGCTCTACGTGCTCGACGAGCCCTCGATCGGTCTGCATCCGCGAGACAACGTGAAGCTGCTCGGGGCCCTCGAGGCGCTCCGCGACAAGGGCAACACGGTGGTCGTGGTCGAGCACGACGAAGACACGATCCGGGCCGCCGACTGGGTGGTGGACTTCGGCCCCGGCCCCGGCAAGCGCGGCGGCGAGGTGGTGGCCGCGGGCACGCCCGCCGACGTGGCGGCGAGCGACCGCAGCATCACGGGCGCGTTCCTCGCCGGCCGCGACGCGATCCACGTGCCGGACGAGCGGCGCAAGCCGAACGGCAAGAAGCTCGTGCTCAAGGGCGTTCGCCACAACAACCTCAAGGGGGTGGACGTCGAGATTCCCCTCGGGCTTCTCGTCTGCGTGACGGGCGTGTCAGGGAGCGGCAAAAGCTCGCTCGTGGGCGATGTGCTGGAGCCCGAACTGCGGCGACTGTTGGGCAGCGAGGCGGCGACTCCCGGCGAGTTCGATTCGATCCACGGTGCAGACGCGCTCGACAAGGTGATCGTGATCGACCAGTCGCCGATCGGCCGCACGCCGCGGAGCAATCCCGCCACTTATGTGAAGGTATGGGACGACATCCGCAGTCTGTTCACGATGCTCCCTGACGCGAAGAAGCGGGGCTGGAAGGCGGGCCGGTTCAGCTTCAACGTGGCCGGCGGCCGGTGCGAGGCCTGCGAGGGCAACGGCTCGGTGCGGCTCGACATGGACTTCCTGGCAGACGTGTGGGTGACCTGCGAAGTCTGCGGCGGAGCCCGGTTCGCGAAAGACACGCTGGAGGTCCGCTGGAAGGGGAAGAACGTCGCGGAGCTCTTGAACATGGAGGTGGGCGACGCGCGGGAGTTGTTCGCCGACGCCCCCGACATCTCGCGGAAGCTGGAGACACTCTGCGACGTCGGCCTCGACTATCTGCACCTCGGCCAGTCGTCCCCCACGCTCTCCGGCGGCGAGGCCCAGCGGGTGAAGCTCTCACGCGAACTGGCGAAGCGTTCCACAGGCAAGACGCTCTATATCCTCGACGAGCCGACGACGGGCCTGCACATGGCCGACGTGCGGCAGCTGCTCACGGTGCTCGAACGGCTCGTGGAGGCAGGCAACACGGTGCTTGTGGTGGAGCACAACCTCGACGTCGTGAAGCGGGCCGACTGGGTGATCGACCTGGGGCCGGAAGGGGGGGCCGGCGGCGGCCGGATCATCGCCGCGGGCACGCCCGAGCAGATCGCGAAGACGAAGGGCTCGCATACGGGCAAGGCCCTCGCGCCGATGCTCGCCGCGGCGAAGCAAGCCGCGAAGACGGCGCCGGGCAAGCCCGCTCGGAAGCCGGCGGTCCGCCGCAAGCGGGTGGCCGATCCGGCGGCGGCGGTCGCGGCCATGCTCGAAACGGTGACTAAAAAGTCGATCGATCCCGGCCCGCCGGCGATCACGATCCGCGGCGCGGCGCTGCACAATCTCAAGCAGGTCGATGCCGACATCCCCCGCGGCGCGATGACGGTCTGCTGCGGGCCGAGCGGCAGCGGCAAGACGTCGCTCGCCTTCGACACGCTCTATGCGGAGGGGCAGCGGCGGTACGTGGAGAGCCTGTCGCCGTATGCCCGACAGTTCGTGGGGCAGGTGCCGAAGCCGCTCTTTGAGAAGATCGAGGGGCTCTCACCCGCGGTGGCGATCGAGCAGCGGAGCACCGGGAGCACGCCGCGATCGACCGTGGGCACGCTCACGGAGATGTACGACCACTTCCGCGTGCTCGCCGCGCGGCTCGGCCGGATGCATTGCCCTGACTGCGGCGTGCCCGTCGGCGCGCAGAGTGTCGATCAGACGGTCGAGCGGCTGTTGGAGCACGGCCCCGACGCACGGTTGCTCCTGCTCGCGCCCACGGAACTGCGGGTGGGCCAGACGCCGGAGGCGCTCTTCGCGGCGCTGCAGGCCGCGGGGCATGTGCGGGTGCGGATCGATGGCACGACCGTGCGGCTCGACGAGAAGCCCACGCTCGACCGCAAGCGGAAGAGCCGGATCGAGATCGTGATCGACCGCGTGACGGCCGATGCGAAGGACCGCAGTCGGCTGGCGCAGAGCGTCGAAGCGGCGTTCGACGCTGGTGGCGGCACGATGCTCGTGGCTCGGGCGATCGACGGGGCCGAGGAGCCAGACTGGCCGGTTGAGGTACATAGCCGCCGGCTCGCCTGCCCAGGCTGCGGCCGCGGCTTCAAGCCGCTCGAGCCGCGACAGTTCTCGTTCAACAGTCCGCTCGGCTGGTGCCCGAGCTGCGACGGTCTCGGCACCCGCACGGGCATCGACCGCACGGCGCTCGTTCGCGACGCCTCGCTCTCGCTCGGCGAAGGGGCGCTCGACCTCTGGCCGTCGCTGCAAGGACCGCCGGGCCGGCAGCTCGGGCGGCTGATGCTGGAGGCCCTCTGCACGGCGACGGGCCTGCCGCTCGACGTGCCGCTCGCGGATCTCTCGGGCCTGCAGCAGCGGGTGCTCTTCGAGGGCACGGGCGAGAAGTGGATCGAGGTTTCCTCGCCCGCCCGCTTCTCCTTCCAGTTCAAAGGCCTCGAAGCGGCCTGCGAGGAGGCGGCCCGCCTCGTCGTCGCCCTCCGCAGCAAGGTCGATGCAGTGATGGACGAGGTGCCGTGCAGCGAGTGCGGCGGGAGCCGCCTCGCCGACGTCGCCA
Source organism: Planctomycetaceae bacterium (assembly GCA_046094845.1). GTDB lineage: Bacteria > Planctomycetota > Planctomycetia > Pirellulales > UBA1268 > QWPN01. The sequence goes on from JBJTIE010000134.1 coordinate 21,935, forward strand.
GCGCCGTCACGCTCTGGGGCAAGCCGCTCGACGTTTGGTGCCGGATGCCGCTCGGTCGCCTGCAGCAGGAGCTGGCCGCGATCCGGCTCGCCGACGACGAGAAGAAGATCGCGGGCGACCTGCTGCGGGAGCTGAACGCGCGGGTGGCATTCCTCGTGGACGTGGGCCTCGACTATCTCGACATGGCCCGGCCGGCGGGCAGTCTCTCTGGGGGCGAGCTGCAGCGGATTCGCCTGGCCGCACAGGTGGGCAGCGGCCTCACGGGCGTGCTCTACGTGCTCGACGAGCCGACGATCGGCCTGCATCCGCGGGATACGCATCGCCTGATCGGTGCCCTCGGCAAGCTCCGCGACCTCGGCAACACGGTGGTCGTGGTCGAACATGATCGCGACGTCGTGGCCGCCGCCGACGAGACGCTCGACTTCGGCCCGGGCAGTGGCCGCGAGGGGGGCACGATCGTGGCCCACGCGGCCCCAGCGAAGCTGGCCGGGATGAAGCAGAGCGTCACGGGCCCGTATCTCGTGAAGAAGAAGGCCTGCGACGCGGTGCTCGCGCGGAAGCGCGACAGCGGCCGCCGCGACCCACAGGGCTGGCTCGAGATCCGCGGCATCCGTCATCGCACGCTGCGGGGCGTCGACGTGAAGTTCCCGCTGGGCGTGCTCACGGCGGTGACGGGCCCCAGCGGCAGTGGCAAAACGTCTCTCGTGTTGGAGGTGCTCTGGCGGGCGGTAGCGCGACGCTTGCATGCGGCGCGGGAACAGCCGGGGCAGCACGACGCGATCAAGGGGCTCGACGCGATCGACCGGGTGATCCTCGTCGATCAAGATGCGATTGGCTCGACGCCGGGTTCGACACCGGCCACCTACACGGGCGTGTTCGACCACATCCGGCAGCTGTTCGCGAAGGTGCCGGAGTCGCGCACCCGCGGTTTCACGCCGCGGACATTCAGCTTCAACGTTCCGGGCGGCCGGTGCGAGGCCTGCGAGGGCTTGGGGCAGCGGCGGGTGGAGATGCACTTCCTGCCCGACGTGTGGGTGGAGTGCGAGGCCTGCAAGGGGCGGCGGTATTCGAGCGAGACGCTGCATGCGAAGTGGCACGGCAAGAGCATCGCGGATGTGTTGGAGATGAGCGTGGCCGACGCGGCCGCCTTCTTCGAGACGGCGCCGCACATCGCGCGGATCCTCAACACGCTCGTGGACGTAGGCCTCGGCTACATCACGCTCGGCCAGCCGGCGCCGCAGCTTTCAGGTGGCGAGGCCCAGCGTGTGAAGCTGTCCCGCGAGCTGGCCAAGCCGGGCACGGGCCAGACGCTCTACATCCTGGATGAGCCCACGACGGGCCTGCACTTCGCCGACATCGAGAAACTGTTGCATGTGCTCGAGCGGCTGGTGGACGCCGGCAACACGGTGCTGGTGGTGGAGCACAACCTGGAGGTGATCAGTGCCGCCGACTGGGTGCTCGACATGGGCCCGGAGGCCGGCGCCGGCGGCGGCCGCGTGGTGGCGGAAGGCCCGCCGGAGGACATCGCGATCCACGCCCGCCAAGAGCGCAAAGACCCCGCCGGCGGGCTCGTGCGAAGCCACACCGGCGAGGCCCTGGATGCCTTCGGACTGATGACTGAGGCGCCGCGGCCGACCGCGGGCGAAACCCCGTCTACCACCGCGCCTCGAGGCCGGTCGTCACGCCGTGGAGCAGCACGCTCCCGGAGCGGTTGACGCCATCGCCCTCGTCGAGAGTGTCGAACTGATTGGACGGCACCGCAACGCCGCTCAGCCAAAAAAATGAGTAGCCAGCCCGCCACGACAGCCAGCGGGTCAGGGCGAGGCTGGCGTTCACTCCGACTTCGCCGAAAAACGCCACGCCATCGTCCGCACCCTCGGAGAACGAGACGACGGTATCGTCCTCGAACCCCACGGAACGCTGATACGCCTGATTGTAGAACGCACCAGCTTTGCCGAGGCCGTTCACCGTGAACCGGCCACCGGAGTTCCACAGGCCGAGGTCGGCGCCGATCTGTCCGCCATACAGGTCGTTACCGACCTCGGAGCCCACGCCGCTGACGGTATCGAGGTCCGTGGCTGCGAAGAGGAAGTCCTGGTTCCACTGCACCCACCGAAAACCCGCAATCCACGTGAGCGGACACCAACACTCCTTACGTCGCCAGTTCAACTCGGCGCTCTGGATACGGCCGGTGGACTCCACCTCACCGAGGAGCGTAGGATCGGGAATAGTGACCGGTAGCCCTGGAGCCGCATAGTAATTGTCGTCGCCGTACGTGAGATGCGAGCCGTCGAACGTTCCCACGTTGAAGTAATTGCCTTCGATCGCATGGCACTGATCGATGTTGAAGAAGAGCCCGACACGTGGCCCAACCGACATTGGCGTCTGGGCATCGTTGGCATCGAGCACCGTGTCGAACCCTGCGTCCTCAAGTAGCGGCTTCCCTTGGATGTTGCCCTGCCACAGCATCAGCGCATCGACCTGGACAACCCATCGCGGATAAGCATGCCCGAGTCGCTTGTTGATAAAGCCGGCACAGAAGCCATCGCCTGAATCGCTGCTATGGCTGTCGCGCGCCACATAGCCCGGCGCGTCGCACAACGCAAAGGACGGCGCCCCACCGTGACCGTCGCCAACGACCGACTGGCTCCAGTCCGTGCCTTCGCCAACGCCGACGGCGGTATCGAACGATCCGGAGCCACCCGGCTGGATCAGGACTGATTCGTGTCCATCTCCGGGCACACGCACCACCCCATTCTCATCGACGACATAGCTGCCGTCCGCCGCAGTACACGCCCCGGCGTGCGCAACGGCCCAGGCGATCGCCAGCCCGATACAAACCCGACCAATGGCCCAGGAAGCAGGCGCTTCGCGACCTGAAAAAGCGTTCGTCACGGCAAATCCCCCCATGGAAAGATGACCTATGGGATTTCGACTGCGGGTCGTGCCGATCGTGACTGACACGCCTGGAGTGCGGGTCACGGAAAACGCGCAAGATGCGAAGGCCTGGGGGACCGTGAGGGGCCGCGCCCCTACCCCGCATTCTCCACCACCTCGGCCCCGCCGGCTCCGGCCTTGGCGAACCGGATGTCGAGGGTCCGGAGGTGGGTGTGGAGGCCCGCGTCCTGGATCGGCAGGATGTGGGCGGGATGGCCCGACTCGTTGTGGTGGGAATGCCAGAGGCCCGGCGGCGTGATGAATACGCCGTGCGGCTCCCAGTCAAACCGTTCGCCATCCTTGATCCGGCCGTCGGGCCCCAGCGACCGGCCCACCATCGTGTAGCAGCCCGGCTTGGCGTTCACGACGAGATCGACCGCCACCGACTGATGGCGGTGCGGCGCCTGCACCGCGTTCACCGGCAGGATGCCGAACATCGCCCACAGCACGTGCGTGATCGTCATCGTCTGCGGAAACACCCGACTGCCAAGCAGGATGCTGATCCGATTGGCCGTCGCACTTGACGGATCGCGGATCACGGCCTCGAGCGCCTTGTGGATCTCGTCCCGCTTGTAGAGCGTCGGCGGAAACTGCCGCTGTGTGGCGACCGTGCCGAGATACCGCAGCAGCGGCTCGTCGTGCACCCAGTAAAGTGCCGCGTCGGCCGTGGCAGCGTGCAGCGCCCGGCTGTGAGCCGGCAGCGTGAAGAGGTCACCCGCCTGCCACTCGAAGTCGGCCTGGCCATCGATGCGGCTGCTGCCTGTTCCCCGCATCACGAAGAACAACTGGCTCGTGGCGTTGGCATCGGTGATGTGTGCCTCGCCGTCGCACACGTGGACGAAGTTGGCACAGAGGCCGGGCGTCGTGGCCGGCCCCGGGCAGGCGAGCACGCTGCTGATGTCGAGCGGGATCGAGCGGGTGATACCCCGTTCGTGGAGGGCCGCGGCGAACCGGGCCCCAGGGATCGCGGGAAGCGTGCCGTCGGCGATTGGGTTCGACGCGTAGCGGTAGTCGTGAAACCGGGCCGCCTCGGTGAGCCGTTCGGCAGCGGGATCGCGAGGCGCGGGGGCGAGCATCGAATGGCCTCTTCGGAAAGCGGGGTGGAGTCGGATTCTATGGTGGCAGGCAACTCACCGCAGATTGGCCGGTTTGAGGCCGGGCTTGGCCAGGCCGAACCCGAACGGCGTCGGCTCGAAGGTGCCCACGATGGCGACGGTTGACTTCGCGGGGATCCCGGCCTCGAGGCCCGTCGCCCAGTAGCAGGCGTTCACGAGCAGCCGCCGCATGCCCTCCGACACGAGATCCGTGGACGAGCCCATGGTCGTGGTGAACACGCGGCCACTCGGCCCTCCCTCGACCGCATACGTCTTCGTCCAGGCCACCGGCATCATCGGCTCGTTCTTCTTGGTGTCTTCGCCGGTCACGACGGCCGCATCGGGTGTCATGCCCTCACGCACCTCGCCGAGCACGAGCGGCTGCGAGTCGCCCGGGAGCGGCAGCCGCACGGCATACACGTCGGTCGGGCCCCAGATGTCGCCATCGGCGATGCCACGCAGGATCGGATGATCCTTGGCGCCGGGGGCGATCAGGCCGCGGGTGCTCTCCTCGCCATGTTCGCCGTGATGGTTGATCCATTTCTCGCCCAGCACGGCGCGGCCGAAGCCGTCGGCCCACTCCGTCTTGGGGCCGGCGTAGCCGTTGCCGTAATGAGCGTAGGCCCGGTCTTTGGGGATGTTGAACGCGTGCGTCGCCGTCCGCATGCCGATCACGGGCTTGCCCGCCCGCAGGTAGGCGTCGATCTCCTTCATCTGCTCGTCAGGCAGGTTGCGGAACCGCGTGGCGATCACCATCAAGTCGGCTTTCCGCAGGGCCTCGAGCCCCGGAATGTTGGTGCCGGTGTTCGGTGCGATCTCGCCGGTCTTCGGATCGATCGCAAACAACACCGTGCAGGTGAAGCCGTGGTGCGTCGCGAGAATCTTCGCCAGTTGCACGAGCGCCTCCTCGCTGCGGTATTCCTCGTCGCCGCTGACGAGCACCACGTGCTTGCCCGTGCCGGGCCCCTCGCCGCCGGTGAACACGAGCCAGGGCAGCTTCTCGCTGATCTTCGCCACTGCGGCCCGTGCCTTTTCGGCGAGTCCCGGCGTCGCGGCCGCCTCGGTGGCAACGGCCAAAGTCGCCGCACTCGGATAGCGGGCGAGGATGTCGAAGATCGCCGTCCGGTCCACGTCCTCCGTGGCCACGGCCAACGCCTGGTGGCACATCTCCGCCCGCTCGGTGTCGGGCAGCGCGAACTGCCGCGGGATCCGCAGATAGCCCCGCAGCGCGCGGGTGGCAAAGCGGCAGCCGGTCTCGGGCTTCGCCAGGTCGAGGAGCACGGGCGCGGCGTCGGCCGTCATCCACTTGCCGAGCAGCCGCGTGGCCGCATCCTCGAGCGACTCGTCCTTCGACTTCCCGGCGGCGGACATGGCGGCGAGCGCCCGCGTGCCGCCGACCTCACCGAGGATGTCGAGGAGCATGATCTTCACGTCGGCCGGCGCCGCCGCCACCGCCGCGGCCAGTTTCTCGGCGCAGGCCTCGCGGTCGGGCATCCGCACCGCCGCCTGTTTGAGCGCCTTCCGTGCGACCTCGGCATCGGCCGGGTTGCGGGGCGCGACGGCCTGCTCGACGAGCACGCCGAGATTGCCAAGATCGACGACGTTGCCCAAGGCCTCGAAGGCAACGCCCCGCACCGCCGGATCACTGCTCGCCAGAAGACCCATGATCTCCGGTACGGCCGCGATCCGCCGATCCGCCACGACGCCCACCAGCACCGGCAGCAGTTTCGCATCGGCGTTCGTCAGCCGCCGCTTGATCTCGGCATCCACTTCAGCGCCGGGCAATGCCGCGATCGCCTCGCGGGCCACCACGGCAAACCCCTGATCCGTATCCGTCGCGACTGTGAGCAGCGGCCCCACGACGGCCGCGCTCCCAGTCTTACCCAGCGCCGTCACAGCCGCCAGGCGGACGGACTTCGGACCCGCCGCCGCCGCATCGAGCAGGGCCTTCTGCACCGCGTCGCTGCTGCGGCCGGCGTTTCGCTCGGCCAGCACGTCGATTACCAGTTCGGCACGCGCGGCAGCCGGTCCGCCGGCCTTTCCGGCCAGCACTTCGTCGATGAGCACGCGATCGACCCGCTCCGCCACGACCGCGTTCGGCACATCACCGCGGCCCAGTTCCCGGGCGGTGAACAGGCCCATGTTGGCGATCCGCTGCACGGACGACCGAAGCGTCTCCACGAGGAGTGGAATCCCGTCGGTGCCGCGGACGAGGATCGCGCCGCGAATCGCCTCCGCCCGCCGCTGTTCCGACACGTCGGCCATCCGCACCGCGTCATAGATCGCCGTCGCTTCGCCGAGCTTGCCGGCGGCATGCAGCCGCTCGGCACATACGACACAGGCCTGGGCCACGGCATCGCGCCCCGCGGGGGTCTGGCTGGCGGCCAGCGCCCCGGCGAGGTGCCTGGCGGCCTCCGGCGTGCCGATCGAGCCGAGCGCCGCGGCCGCCGCGGCGGTGACGGCTGGATCCGCGTTCTTCAGCAGGCCCGAGAGCAACGACACCGCGCCGGCATCCCGCCGCACGCCCAGCGAGTTGATCGCTCCGATCCGCAGCGAGCCGGAGAGCGTCTCCGCCGCCTTGCGCAGAGCGGCGTCGGCTTCAGCCCCGGGAATCGCCTCGACCGCGAGCCGCGCCCACGAGGCGAGCCGCTCGTTGGCGAGCAGGGGCGCGAGGTCGGGCACGGCCGCCGCCGAACCGTACATGGCGAGCTGCTTGCAGGTGATCGCCTTCTCGGCCTCGGGCTTGTCGGAGCGGAGCACGGCGATCAGCGCCGACTCGCTCGGAGCGGCCGGCTGCTGCGCGGTGCCGGCCAGCGTCGAAGCCACAAGAAGAACCACGACCGCCGCCGTGGCCAGGTGTCGCTGCATGGACATCGCTCGAACTCCGAGAGAGAGGGGAATTGAATGAGGGTGTGTCACAGCCGCCAGGGCTCGCGGAGGGCTTCCGACCGCAGGCGGTTGGCCGCGTCGTCGTCGATGAATCGATAGGTGGCGAGATCGAGCTTCACCGGCCGACCGAGGAACAGCGCGATGTTGGCGGCGTGGCAGGCGAGATGCGCGTTGCAGGCCGCGTCGGCATTGCCCTTCGGCTTGCCCCGCGTCTTCACGCAGTCGAGGAAGTCGCGGACGTGGAAGGTCGCTGGATAGCCGCCGATCTCCTCGACCGTCCGGCCAGCCAGCAGTTCCGGGGAGCTCAACACGAGCTTGCCCGAGTCGCCGGCCTCCACCCAGCCCGTCTCCCCCTCGAATCGCACGGGGCACGAGCCGAGCGGGATCCAGCCCTTCTCACGGAAGATGAGCTCCGTGCCGTCGTCGTAGCGGGTGACGAGCTCGCCGTCCTTGGGCGGGTTGTAGAGCACCGGCGGCGGCCGGTCGTTCACGGCCCACTGGCAGAGATCGACACAGTGCGACCCCCACTCGAGCACGCCACCACCGACGAGGCCGCCCCCCTTCTCGAAGTTGAAGCCGTCCTTCATCGTCTTGGCATTGAACGGCCGCCAGGCCGCCGGGCCCAGGTAGAGATCCCAATCATCCTGCTTCGGATTCGGCAGCGGCTCCTCGGGGAGCCAGCCGCTCGTCATGGCCTTCATGCCGGCCGGATGGGCGTAGACCCGCTTCACCTTGCCGAGCCGGCCCGTGCGGGCGAGCTCGCAGGCGAACGCGAAGTGCGGCAGATTGCGGCGTTGCGTGCCGGCCTGAAAGACGGTGCCGCACCGCCGCATCGTGTCGCGGTGGACGAGGGTCTCGGCGATGTTCTTCGTGCAGGGCTTCTCACAGTAGATGTCCTTGCCTGCCTTGGCCGCGAGCATCGCCATCAGGCCGTGCCAGTTGGGGCCAGTGGCGATGAGCACGGCGTCGATATCGCCGCGGTCGAGCAACTCGCGGAAGTCACCGTACATCTCGCAGTTCTGGTTGCCGTGGTGCTCGTCGGCCGTCTTCTTCACGGCGAGCCGGCGGGCCTCCTTCACGTCGCAGATCGCCGCGAACTGCACGTCGGGCTGCTGGAGAAAGCAACTCAAGTCGTAGGTGCCGCGGTTGCCGATGCCGATCCCACCGACGACCACTCGCTCGCTCGGCGGCACCGCACCATCGAGGCCGAGGGCTGACGATGGAATGATCATGGGCGCCGCTGCTGCCGCACCCGCCACCGCCGTGCGGCCCAAAAATCCCCGCCGCGAGATGAGGCCCGCGCGAGGCTCTCGCTTCCGACTCATGGACTGCTCCCTGATCGTTGGTGAATGCAAGGCTGCCAAGTTGGCCGTATCGTACCCGGTTTCCACGCGGCGTTCAGCCCGCGTACTCCGCACCTGGATCGTCTGGTGGTCGCATCCGGGCGTGGCGAAGGCCCGGGGCAAGTAGCTCCGACACCGATTCGACTCTCGCCCGGGCCGAGGGTATCACTGGAGAGTCCATTCTCCAGGAACCCCGGCACGATGACCGAGTTTTCCGAATCCTTCCGCCGCCCGCGACCGCCACAACTCCCAGCAGGCGGCCTGCCCATCCGCTGGGCGATCGGCGCGGCGGTCGCCGTCATGCTGCTCGCCGGCCTGGCCCGCGGCGTCTACACCGTCGGCCCCGAAAGCGTGGGCGTCGTGCAGCGGTTCGGGCGATTCATCGGCGCGGTCGGCCCAGGCCTGCGATTCAAGCTCCCCTTCGGCATCGACACCGTCACGATCCTGCCGGTGAAGCGGCAGCTGAAGATGGAGTTCGGCTTCGGCACGCCCGGCGCGCAAAACCCCGACCAGGCCTCCTACGAGCAGGAGCTCGAGAGCGACATGGTCACGGGCGATCTCAACGCGGCCCACGTGGAGTGGGTGGTGCAATACGAGATCGATGATCCCGAGCAATACCTTTTCAACCACCGCGAGCCCGGCCCCACGCTCCGCGACCTTTCCGAGAGCGTGATGCGAGAAGTGGTGGGCGACCGCACCGTCGATGAGGTGCTCACGATCGGCCGCCAGGGGATCGAGAACGAGGCGATCGCCGAGCTGACGGCACTCGTACAAAAACTCCACATGGGCCTCCGGGTGCAGCAGGTGCAGCTCAAGAACGTGCATCCGCCCAAAGCGGTGCAGCGGTCGTTCGAGGAGGTCAACCGCGCCCAGCAGGAGCGGGAGCAGATGATCAATCAGGCCAACGGCGAATACAACAAAGTCGTGCCCCGCGCCAGCGGTGAGGCCGACAAGAAGCTCCGCGAAGCGGAGGGCTACGCCCTCAAGCGGGTGAACGAGGCGGAGGGCGACGTCGCCCGGTTCAAGGCCCTGCTCGAACAATATGAGAAGGCCCCGGAGGTCACCCGGCAGCGGCTCTACCTGGAGACGATCGGCGAGGTGCTGCCGCAGATCGGCGGCAAGGTGATCCTCGACGCCGATGCCAAGCAGTTTCTGCCGCTGATGAACCTGCGACAGCTTGAGCCCGACGCCGCCGCAGGCCGACAGGAGGGTGCCCGATGAGTCCGCTGCCGATCAATCATCCCGTGCTGCAGTTCCTCCGGCGGCTCGCCGATTGGGTGGTCTCGCCCGTGGGCGGATTCCTGGCCGTAGCGGCCGCGATCGCCGTCTTCGGCTGTGCCTACACCGTGGACGAGCGGGAGCAGGTGGTACTCACACAATTCGGCCGCCCGGTGGGTGAGCCGATCAATGCCACCGACGACACGAGCGGCGCCGGTCTCCACTTCAAGCTGCCGTTCGTGCAGACGGCCAACCGGTTCGAGAAGCGGATCCTCGAGTGGGACGGCCCGGCGGGGGAGATGACGACCCGCGACAAGCTCTACGTCGTGGTCGACACGTTCGCCCGCTGGCGGATCGCCGACCCGCTCAAGTATTTCCAGAGCCTGCGGGATGAGCGGAGTGCCCTCTCCCGGCTCGACGACATCATCGGCAGCGAGACCCGCAACGTCGTCGCCCGTCACGACCTCATCGAAATCGTCCGCAGTGACAAGAGCCGCACGCCGGAACAAGATGCCGTCCTCGTCGAGGCCGGAGCCGCCGTGGGCGGGCTGCCGCCGATCAAGTTCGGCCGCGAGGCGCTCGAGAAGGAGATTCTTGCCGCGGCGACCCAGAAGGTGGGCATCTGGGGCATCGAGTTGCTCGACGTGCGGGTGAAGCGGATCAACTACAAGGCTGGCGTGATCGAGAAGATCTACGACCGCATGATCTCCGAGCGGCTCCAGATCGCCGAGCGGTTCCGGTCGGAGGGTGCCGGCGAGGCGGCGAAGATCGAGGGCAAGAAGGACAAGGACCTCCAGCGGATCCAGTCCGACGCCTACCGCAAGGTGCAGGAGATCAAGGGCAAAGCCGACGCCCAGGCCTCGGAGATCTACGCGAAGGCCTATACGGCGAGCCCGCGGGCGGCCGACTTCTACGCCTTCATGAAGACACTCGACACCTACAAGGAAACACTCGGCCGCGACGCAACGCTGATCCTCACCACCGACAGCGACCTCTTCCGGCTGCTCAAGAGCGCCGGCAAAGCACCGTAGCCCGCCTGCACGCCACCCCCGCGCCGCACGCCCGTAGTCCACACACTCCGTGTGTGGCCCCCGGGCTGAATACCGCAGGCCCGCACTACTCAGCTGCACGTCCGCGAACCTCCGGACGAATAGCCGGGCCTACCGGCCTCCTCGCCTCCAACCGCACACGGAGTGTGCGGACTACGGCGATTCGCGTGTACGGCCCGTAACGGAGTGTACGGACCACGGCGATCCGCGTGTGCGACTCGTCACGGTGTCACGCCCCTACAACCGCCCCGCAAACCCGGGATCACCGAGCTCCCGCTCCGTCACCCGCACCCGCCTCGGTGGCTCGCCCGCCGCGAGCAGCGTTCCAGCAACCGCAGCCAGTCGTTCATACACCCGCCGCGACGCCGCAGCGCCGTAGAGCGCCTCCTCGTGCGCCGCGTCTGCTGGCCGCTCGGTCGGCTGCATTCCAGCCAGCCGCTTCCGCTCCACGTCGCTCCGCAGCCGCACGGCATTGCACGCGCCGATCACGTCCGCCGCAAGCGTCGTCTTGCCGCTGCCCGACACGCCACAGGTGGCGAAGAGCCGCGGCCGGTCGCGACGGGTCAGCCGCTCGGCCAGATCGAGATACCGATCGGTCTCCGTGCGGGCCGAGCCCGGCGGCGCGTCGCGGTCGCCACGGAGCGCCGCCACACCGGCCCGCACCACGGCCCGATAGACCTCGTAGATCGGCATCACGGTGGCGGCGGCATGGTCATTCGCCGT
>JBJTIE010000135.1:0-6882 GCA_046094845.1 Planctomycetaceae bacterium
TGTCCATCACCTCGGGCACCGACATCTGCATGCGGTAGGCGAGCTCGTACTGCGCGATCCGCGTGAGCGTCTCGGCGTCGCCCGAGGCCGCGTGCTCGGCGGGGCGTCGCTCGGCTCGTGGGTCACCTACGGCCTCGGCAGCGAAAACGAAAACCTCCCCGGCTTCGTGGTGCTGCTCTCCGGCGGCAAGACGCCCGACGGCGGCAAGTCGCTGTGGGGCTCGGGCTTCCTGCCGAGCGTCTACCAGGGCGTGCAGTGCCGCACCACGGGCGACCCCGTGCTCTACCTCGGTGACCCGCCGGGAATGGACCGCGCGCTGAGGCGCCGGATGCTCGACGCCGTCGCCGAGATGAATGCCGCCGAGCACGCGGCCTCGGGCGACGCCGAGACGCTCACGCGGATCGCGCAGTACGAGCTCGCCTACCGCATGCAGATGTCGGTGCCCGAGGTGATGGACATCTCGAAGGAGCCGCGGCACGTGCTCGACCTCTACGGGGCGAAGCCGGGCGCCGTGTCCGCGGCCGAGGCCGACACGGGCCAGGACGTCCGCCAGCTCTACCGCGGCGACGACCCGACCTCCGCCAACAACTGCCTGCTCGCGCGGCGGCTCATCGAGAACGGCGTGCGGTTCGTGCAGCTCTACGACTGGGGCTGGGACCACCACGGCTCATCCCCCGGCGAGAGCATCGACGAGACGCTGCCGATCAAGTGCCAGCAGACCGACCGGGCCGTGGCCGGCCTGCTCCTCGACCTCGAGCAGCGGGGGCTGCTCGATGAGACGCTCGTGATCTGGGGGGGCGAGTTCGGCCGCACGCCGATGCTGCAGAACAACGTGCGGTCGGAGCCCGAGAAGGGCTTCGTGGGCCGCGATCACCACCCGTTCGCGTTCACGATGTGGATGGCGGGCGGCGGCATCAAGCCGGGGCTGGCCTGGGGCGAAACCGACGAATTCGCCTACTATCCCGTGGATCAGGGGGTGAGCATCCGCGAGCTGCAGGCCACGATCCTGCACGTGCTGGGGCTCGACCCGCTGCGGTTCAGCTTCCCGTTCCAGGGCCTCGACAACCGCCTCGTCGGCCCGACCGCCGAGGGCAAACCCGTGACCGGCATCCTCGCCTGATGGATGGCTGCACCTGAATTGCTTGTTTTCAGAAATACTGCAATAATGTGATTATGAAAAGCATTCTGACCGTTACCAGTCGTGGCGTCGTCACCCTGCCCATCGGACTCCGGCGGGCTCTGGGGATCAAACCGGATGACACACTGATCGCGGAGACGACCCCCGAGGGGCTGCTCCTGCGGCCAGCGGTGACGTTGCCCGTGGAGCTTTACTCCGATCGGCGCATCCGTGAGTTCGACGATGCCGAAGCCGAACTCGGCGAGGCGATGCGTTCCGTCCGGAACAGCCCGGCGAAATTGCCGCGGCGGCAACCGCCTCCGTGACAGACATGCGGATTTTTCTGGACGCGAACATCCTGTTCTCGGCGGCGAAAAGCGACGCCGCGAGCAGGACGCTGGTGGACCGACTTCTTGCGGCGGGCCACGAGTGCTGGATGGATGCGTATGTGATCGACGAGGCCCGCCGGAACATCCTCGCGAAGCAGCCGAACCGTGTCGCCGATGTTGAGACGCTGGTGGCGCGGCTGCGGGTCGCCACCGAGATCCCCGATCCAACCGCCGTCGCACTGCCGGATGACTTTCCTGAAAAGGACCGGCCCGTACTGGCCGCTGCGGTCATGCTCGGATGCCAGGTTCTCGTGACGGGCGACCGGAGCCACTTTGGCCCCTTGTTCGGACGATTGGTGGCGAACGTGACGATCCACTCACCGCGGTCCCTATTCGAACTGCTTTTCGAGGCTCGGCCACCGCAAGCCGGTGACGTCTCGCCGCTCCATCCGCCTGCTGACTAGACTATTGAGGTCGTTCCCGCCCATGCACGCCTCGATGCCACGCCTGCTCGCGATCATCGGATTCCTGACACTGGCCGCGGCGGCGGCGCCGCGGGCGGCGGCCGAACCGCCTGACCCCACCGGCCTCGCGGCCGCGATTGCAGCCGAGGATCGCGCCGCCCTGATCGACGAGATCGGCCACGCGGGTGACGCCTGGCAGGGCTCGAACCTCTTCCACACGCGTCATCTCACCTGCACCCAGTGCCACGTCGCGGGGCAGGGGCCCTCGCCGCTGGGGCCGAACCTCGCCGCCATGCCGGAGGGCGTGCCCAAGGAAAAGCTCGTGGCCCATCTGATCGAGTCGCTGCTCGATCCATCCGCGACGGTGCGGCCCGCCTATCGCGGCGTCACGATCATCACCGACGACGGCCGGACCCTCTCGGGGCTCGTCGCCCGTGAGACCGACACGGCGATCGTGCTCCGGGATGCCGCCGCCGGCGGCCGGGAGACGGCCGTGCCCAAGGAGACGATCGACGAGCGGATCGAGGCGCAGGTGTCGCTCATGCCCGCGGGGCTCGTGAACCTGCTCGCCGACCGGAAGCAGTTCATCGATCTCGTCCGCTACCTCGCCGAGGTTGCGGAAGGAGGGCCGGATCGCGCGGAAAAACTCGCGCCTGATCCGAACGTGTTCGTCGTGCAGGCCCCCCCCGCCTACGAGGCCGACATCGACCACGCGGGCTTCATCACCGACTGGCAGGATCCGAAGAAGGCGAAGGCAGCCCTCCAGCGCGGTGGCACGATCTACGCCCGCGTCTGTGCCAATTGCCACGGCACGCTCGACGCGCCGGGTTCGCTGCCGACCGCGCTGCGATTCGCGGAGGGGAAGTTCAAGGCGGGGGGCGACCCGCATGCCATGTATCGCACGCTCACGCATGGCGCGGGGCTGATGGTGGCGCAGGGCTGGATGGTGCCGAGCCAGAAGTACGACGTGATCCACTACATCCGCGAGACCTTCCTCAAGGACAAGAACCGCGACTTCTACACCGCGGTCACGCCCGACTACCTGGCATCGCTGCCACGGGGCAACGGCCGCGGACCGGAGCCCGCCACGATCGAGCCCTGGCGGACGCACGACTACGGGCCGTTCCTCGCCGGCAGCTTCGAGGTGGGGCAGGGAGGCCGCAACGTGGCGCGGAAGGGGCTCGCGGTGCGGCTCGATCCGGGGGTCGGCGGCGTGGGCCGCGGCCATGCCTGGATCCTCTACGAACTCGACACGCTGCGGGCCGCGGCCTTCTGGACGGGGGAGAAGTTCATCGACTGGGCCGGCATCAACTTCGACGGCCGCCACGGCGCCCATCCACGCGTGGTGGGCGACATGCAGGCGACGCTCTCCACGATGCCCGGCTGGGCCGATCCCGCGACCGGATCGTTCGCCGACCCGCGGCCCCTCGGCCGCGACGGCCAGCCCTACGGTCCGCTGCCCCGCGGCCATGTGCGGTTTCGGGCGCTGCATCATGCGGCCGGGCAGGGGAGCACGGCCGCCGAGCCACGGTCGAGCGTCGTGCTCGAGTACACGGTCGGCGAGACGCCCGTGCTGGAGGCGTCCGGTCTCGCGACGCCGCTCGCGGCCGGAGACCGGACGATTCCGGTGGCCGTGCGCGGCTTCTCGCTCGGGAAGCGGCCGCGGCCGCTGGCCGTCCGCCTCGCAGCCAGCCCAGCGGCGGCAGCCGTCGTTCACGCGGGGGCCGGCGGCGACGACGCGCCGCGGATCGCGATGCGCGACGGCCATGTCGAGCTCGTGATTCCCGCCGGCGACGAGCCGCTCGACGTGGCGGTGGCGGTCGCCGCTGCCGATGCCGCCGCACTGGCGGCGCATGTCGCCGATCTCGCCCCCGCCCCGCCGCGGTCGCTCGTGGGCCGGCCGGCGCCGCGGCTCTGGAACACGGCCGTCGAGACGGCAATCGCGCCGGGCCGCGACGACGGACCGTTCGCGGTCGATGCCTTCGCGCCCCCCGACACGAATCCCTGGAACGCCCAGGTGCGGTTCTCGGGGCTCGACTTCACCGGCCCCGACGAGGCCGTGCTCTGCACCTGGGACGGCGACGTCTGGACCGTGCAGGGGACCGCGGCGGCTGCCGGTCGGGTGGCCTGGCGACGGATCGCCTCCGGGCTCTACCAGCCGCTGGGGCTGAAGGTCATCGACGGCGTCGTGCACGTCGGCTGCCGCGACCGAATCGTGCGGCTGGTCGATCTCGACGGCGACGGCATGACGGATCGCTACGACACGTTCAACGACGACCACCAGGTGACGGAACACTTCCATGAGTTCGCGATGGGCCTGGAGACCGACGCGGACGGCAACATCTATTACGCGAAAAGCGGCTGCCACGGCCTGCCCGCCAAGGTGCCGCACCACGGCACGCTCCTGAAGGTGGCCCGCGACGGCTCCGCGACCGAGATCGTGGCCACGGGCTTCCGCGCGGCCAACGGGATCTGCGTCGAGCCGGACGGCACGTTCTGGGTCACCGACCAGGAGGGTTTCTGGTGCCCGAAGAACCGGATCAACCACGTCCGCCCCGGTGGCTTCTACGGCAACATGTGGAGCTGGACCGACGTCACCGACCAGGGCGATGCGGCGATGGAGCCCCCCGCCTGCTGGATCACCAACGCCTTCGACCGCTCGCCGGCGGAGCTCGTCCGCGTGGCGAGTCCGCGCTGGGCGCCGCTCACCGGGGGGCTGCTCGAGCTTTCCTACGGCACGGGCCGGATTCACCTCGTGCTCACGGAGCCGGCCTCCGGCCGCAATGGCCTCGTGCAGGGGGGCATGGTGGCGTTGCCGATCGCCGACCTGCCCACCGGCATCATGCGGGGGCGGTTCTCCGCGGCCGATGGCCAGCTCTACGCCTGCGGCCTCTACGCCTGGGCCGGCAACCGCACGCAGCCGGGAGGCTTCTTTCGCGTGCGTCGGACGGACCGGCCGGTGACGATCCCGGTCGGGCTGCACGCCGAGCCCGGCAGCATCACGCTCACGTTCGCCGAACCGCTCGATCGGCAGCGGACCGAGAAGGCCGCCGCGTGGAGGGTGAAGACCTGGGGCCTCGTGCGATCGGAGAAGTACGGCTCGGACCACGTGGACGAGCGGGCCCGGGACGTCGCGGCCGTGGAGGTCTCGGACGATGGCCGGCAGGTCACGCTCCGCGTGCCGGACTTCACCGCGACGTGGTGCTACGCCGTCGAGTGGACCGCCGCGGCCGCCGACGGCTCCCCCGTCCACGGCACGCTCCACGGCACGCTCCACTAAAGCCGCCCGCGCAGCGCTGTAGGTGCAGATTGGCAATCTGCACACGGCGGCTGACCGGTTTCCACAGAGTGCCACTCTGTGCTACAGGGGGCCGCGCAGCGCTGTAGGTGCAGATTGGCAATCTGCACACGGCGGCCGGCCGAAGGCCGGATTTCACAGAGTGCCACTCTGTGCGACTGGGGGCCGCGCAGCGCTGTAGGTGCAGATTGGCAATCTGCACACGGTCGCCACCCTGGACGCTAACATAGAAGCGGTTTTCCGCCCGTCCCTCTCATGAGACGTCAACCGATGAAGTGCTGTGCTCGGATGCTGGGTATCACAGGCGTCGCCGCACTGTCCCTGGCCGCCCTGGCCGCGCCTTGCCGCGGCGCCGATCCGGCCCCCGGCCCGGCCGCCACCGGCGCCCGCCGTCCCAACTTCCTGTTCGTGATCACCGACGACCAGCGGTGGGACGCGCTCGGCGTGGTGCAGCGGGAGCAGGGGGAACGCGGCCGGTTTCCCTGGTTCGAGTCGCCCCACATGGACCGGCTCGCGGCGGAGGGGGTGCGGTTTCGCAACGCCTTCGTCACGCTCTCGATCTGCTCGCCGAGCCGGGCCGCCTACCTCACCGGTCGCTACAACCACTTGAACGGCATCACCGACAACAACACGCCGTTCCCGCTCGACACCGTCACCCACGCCACGCTCCTCCGCGACGCGGGCTACCGCACCGCCTATGTCGGCAAATGGCACATGGGCGAGCAGCGGGGCCAGCGGCCCGGCTTCGACCACTCGGCCAGCTACTTCGGCCACGGCGAATACATGAACTGGCACTACGAGGTGGATGGCAAGGTGGTCGGCACGAAGGGCTGGCTCGACGACGCCACCACCGACTTCGCGATCGATTTCATGAAGGGCAGCCGCGACCGCCCCTTCGCGATGATCGTGGCCTACAAGAGCCCCCACATTCCCCGCGGCGGCGAGAACCTGCCCGAGCGTCTCGCACACCTCTACGCCGACGACACGAGCCGTCCCGTGCCGAGTCTTGGCAAGCCGCCGATCTGGCGGCTTCCCCTCGCGCCGGGCGTCGCGCCGGCGCTCGGACTCGCCGACGACGCGATCCACCGCGATTACTTTCGCCACCTGAAGGGCATCGACGAGAACCTCGGCCGGCTGCTCGGCGCGCTCGACGAGCTCGGCCTCGCGGACGACACCGTCGTCGTCTCCACGAGCGACAACGGCTACTACCTGGGCGAGCACTGCCTCGGCGACAAGCGGTCGGCCTACGACGAGTCGCTCCGCATCCCGATGCTCGTCCGCTATCCGCGATTGTTCGGTAAGGGCCGCACCGTGGACGAGATGGTGCTCAACATCGACCTCGCCCCCACGTTCCTCGACCTCGCCGGCGTGGCCGTGCCGGCCGAGATGCAGGGCCGCAGCTGGAAGCCGCTGGCGGCCGGCGAGCGGCCGGCTGACTGGCGGACGTCGTTCCTGTTCGAGTATTTCAACCTTCGCAACGGCGGTGACACGCCGAAGCTCGTGGGCGTCCGCACGGCCACGGAGAAGCTCGTGACGTATCCGGGGCATCCGGAGTGGACGGAGGTCTTCGACCTCGCGGCCGACCCCTACGAGGTTGACAACCTCGCCGCGGACACGGCCCGCACCACGCGGCTCGAGAAGGAGCTCGACGCACAGAAGCAGGCCACGGGGTAT
>JBJTIE010000136.1:0-4524 GCA_046094845.1 Planctomycetaceae bacterium
ACCCTCACCACCTGCTTGCTGCTCCTCAACCACCGCGCTATTTGCCGGCCTCCTGGCCTTCTTCCATAAAACCGCACACGTTGTGTGCGGACTACGAGCGGAGCGTGCGGACTACGGTCGGCGTGACCGATCCTACATCGCACTCCAGCCCGGCTTCGGGCTCGCGTGCATTTGCGGCGACCGCACCGCCAGCGATTCGATCCGGCGGCGCTCGGCCGCGATCCCGTCGCCGTGATGGTGCTCGATCGCGAGGTCGAACCGGACACTCCCGCCAGGCGCGAGCGGCACGACCCGGCCCTGCGACTCCTCGTGCGACCGGGCATTCGGATAGTTGGTGCCCGGCTCGAGGCCGGTCACGTAGCCGTCGGCGAGCCCCCCTTCGTTTTTCCAGAGCGTGAAACAGGGGAGCGTGTCGGCCTTCCACGAGAGCGAGGCCGCGTTGCGGTGGTCGGGACCGACGAGCAGCGCCGTCGCCACGCCCTGGGCGTCGGGCCGCAGCCGCGCGAAGTGCACCTGCTCACCCTGGCCCGCCCGTGGCCCGGCGTAGCGGCCCCAGGAGGCCACGTCGGACTCGGCCGCGGAGTCTCGCGGCGCCAGTTCGTCGATCGCGGCGATCAGCTCCGCGCCAGGCCCCAGCAGTGGCGGCCCGAAATTCACGTGGTAGAGCATCTGCATCGTGGCCGGGCGATCCGCAAGGTTCTTCACGGTGTCGGTCCAGGCGACCCGCTGCCGATCGGCGTGCAGCGTGAGCGACGTGGTCATCCGCAGCGCATGCACGAGGAATCGCGTCTCGTCCACGGCTCCGGTGAGCGTGATCGTGCCGGCGGCCTCGTCGAGCGTGACGTCGAGGTGATGGGCCGGCAGGTTCGCGATCCGGCCGTGGAGCGGGTGCCGCAGCCGGCCCGCGGCATCGAAGTCGGCGGCGCCGTTGCTCACGAGGCCGCAGCGGGCCACGAGCTCGTCGAAGCCGTCGAGCCAGCCGATGCCGGAGGGCTCGGCGAGTGGCACGAACCGCGGATGCACCGGCCCGTGCACCGGGGACTGCCAGCCGAGCTCGCAGCCGTCGGCGAGGATCTTCCAGATGCCGAGCCCGCGGTCGGGCAGCACGAACACCTTTGTGGCGCCGGCGACGAGTTCGACGAGCAGCACGCCGTCGCGGACGCCGCCGGCGAGCCGCCGGGTGCGCACGGCCAGGTTGCCCAGGGCCACGTCCACGCGATCGGCGGCGGCGAACGAGGCGCTGCGATGGGACGTGATCAGCTGCAGCGTATGCGACGACATGGGCGGATCCTCGGGGGAAGAGGGGCACGAGCAGGGCGGACGCCCGGCCCAGAATATCGTCCCGCCCCGGCGGCAGGCAGACGCCTTGAAGGCGGTGGGCCGGGCGGTCAGAGTGGTCTCGTCGGGCCGCGGGATTTCCGCAGCCCTCCCGTCGCCTCTCGAGCGATCCGATGAACGATCTGAAGATCTTTTCGGGGCCGGCCAACCCGGCCCTGACGCAGGATATCTGCCGCTACCTCAACCTGCCGATGGGCAAGATTTCGCTGGGCAGGTTTCCCGACGGCGAAATCTCCTGCAAGATCGACGAGGACGTCCGCGGCCGCGACGTGTTCATCGTTCAGCCCACCTCGCCGCCGGTCAACGAGCACATCATGGAGCTGCTCGTGATGATCGACAGCTTCAAACGCGCGAGTTCCTTTCGGATCACGGCCGTCATCCCCTACTTCGGCTACGCCCGACAGGACCGCAAGGATTCGGGCCGCGTGCCGATCACGGCCAAGCTCGTGGCCAACCTGATCACCCGCGCCGGAGCCGACCGGGTGCTGGCGATGGATCTCCACGCCGCCCAGATCCAGGGCTTCTTCGACGTGCCGGTGGATCACCTCTACGCCGCGCCCGTGCTCAACAACCACCTCCACTCGCTCGACATCCCGAAGGAGGAGCTCGTGGTGGTGAGCGCCGACGAGGGGGGCATCAAGCGGGCGGTGGGCCACGCCAATCGGATCGGCGCCCCGCTGGCCATCATCGACAAGCGGCGACTGTCGGCCGACACGATCAAGAGCACCAACATCATCGGCGCGAGCGTGGAGGGCAAGACGGCCGTGCTCTTCGACGACATGATCAGCACCGCCGGTTCGATCTGCGGGGCCGCCGACGTGCTCCACAAGAACGGGGCCAAGGCGATCTACGCCTGTGCGACCCACGGCCTGCTGGTGGGCCCCGCCATCGAGCGGCTCAAGCAGGCCCCGTTCAAGAACATCATCATCACCGACTCGATCCCGCTCACGCCGGGCAAGATGCTGCCCAATATCACCGTGCTCTCCGTCGCCAGCCTGCTCGGCCAGGCGATCAAGCGGATTCACCGCAATGAGTCGGTTTCGATGATGTTCCAGTAATGACCGGTCGTAGGCCCGTTGCTTCGCAACGGGCTGTCCGTCACGGAGTGACGGACCTCCCGGAATTCCGTTTTTTCCCGGAGTTGCCGGGGCTCGGCTTGCGTTGCCGGCGGCGGCAGGCAGAATAAGGGGCTCGAATTTTGAAGGAGTTTTCATGAGCGATATGCTTGAAGTCGTCCCCCGCAAGGCCGGTGGCAGCCGGGAGAGCCGGCGGCTGCGTCGGGCCGGAATGGTGCCGGCGATCCTCTATGGCCACGGTGAGAAGTGCGTCGAATTGGCCGCCAAGCGGGAGGCCGTCGAGGCCGTCGTCCGCCACGGCAGCCGGTTCGTCGAATTGACCGGCGCGGTGAAGGAAGGCGCGATCATCCGCGAACTCCAGTGGGACGCCATGGGCTCCTATCCCCTGCACGTCGACCTGCTCCGCGTGAGCAAGTCCGACCGCGTGAAGGTGAAGGTGCCGATCGACCTCAAGGGCGAGTGCCCGGGGCAGCGGGCCGGCGGCGTGGTCAGCCTCGTCATGCACGAGATCGAATTGGAGTGCACGGCCGACGCGATTCCCGATCACATCCATGCCCAGATCGGGCATCTGGAGATCGGTCATGCGATCAAGGTGCACGATCTCCAACTGCCGAAGGGGGCCAAGGCCCTGTGCGATGGCGACGAGACCGTCGTGACCTGCATGCACCCCACCAAGAAGGCGGAGGAGGCCGGTGCCGCGGCCGCCGAACCCGAAATCATTGGCCGCAAGGCGGCCGAGGAAGGAGAGTCCGAAGCGGAGAAGTCCTGACCGACCGGCGGCCCGCGGTGATCCGCGATGGCTGCCTGATGTGGTGCGGTGGCTCTCCCATCGAGAAACGTGAAACTGCTGGTGGGATTGGGCAATCCGGGTCCAGCCTACGAGGGCACCCGGCACAACGTGGGCTTCGACGTGCTGGAAACCATCGCGCGTCGGGCCGGCAGTCCCTCCCGACGGCAGCGGTTCCAGGGTGAGACGGCGCAGGCGGTGATCCGCGGCTGCCCCGTGCTGCTGCTCTGGCCCCTGACATGGATGAACCTGAGCGGCTCGAGCGTGCTCGCGGCGCGTGACTTCTTCAAAATCGAACATTCCGACATGCTGGTGATCTGTGATGACTTCAACCTGGGTGGCGGCACCCTCCGGATGCGACCGAGTGGATCGGCGGGAGGCCAAAATGGCCTCTCCGACATCCTGCGGCGGCTGGGCACCAACGACGTGCCCCGCCTCCGGGTCGGCATCGGCCCCGTCCCGACGGGCTGGAAGCCGGCTGATTTCGTGCTGGGCCGGTTTTCCCGGGACGAACGGGATACCCTCGGCCCGGCGGTGGAGCGGGCAGCCGACGCCGCCGAGGATTGGGTCGCCGTGGGCATCCAGGCGGCAATGAACCGATACAACTGATAGATTCACGGGGCATCACTGCCCGCACGGCCTTTTTCCGAACAGCCCTGATTTCGAACAGCATTCATAGAGGAGCGCGTTTTCATGTCGGTGTACGAAGGCATGTTCATTCTCGACTCGGGCAAGTACTCCCGCGACCCGGGGGGCGTTGCCCAGCAGGTGACCGACCTGCTTCAGCAGTTCGGCGGCACCGTGCTGGCGTCGCGGATTTGGGACGAGCGGAAGCTCGCCTACCCGATCAAGGGCCACAAGAAGGGCGTGTACTGGCTCACCTACTTCCGGATGCCCGCGGGCAACCTCGTGGCCCTGGAGCGGCAGTGCGAGATCACCGACGACATCATTCGGAAGCTCGTGCTCAAGGTCGATGACCGGATCGCCGATGCCCTCGTGCAGCACGCCCTTGCCGGCGAGGCGGCCCAGCGGCGGCCGGCGACGGCAACTCCGGCGCCGGCTGGTCGACCGGCCGGAGCATCCTGAGGAACCAATCCACCCCCTTGCACCCTCCGAGGGCAGGGGATACAGTGCTGGAGTTGTACAGGCGTTCAGTTCCAGCGAGGAGAAGGAGGTTTCTGTCATGGCAAGCTTCAACCGCGTCATTCTGATGGGCAACGTCACGCGCGATCCCGAACTGCGCTACATCGCCAGCGGCACGGCGGTCACCGACATCGGCCTGGCCGTCAACGACCGCCGCAAGACGCCCTCGGGGGAGTGGGT
>JBJTIE010000137.1:0-2437 GCA_046094845.1 Planctomycetaceae bacterium
CGGCGGTCGCGTTCCGCGGCGGTGTCCGCGGCTGGCTCGAGAAGGAGCTGCGCCTCGGCGGCCTCGAGTTCCCCTGCCGGAACCAGGCCGCTGGTGACGAGGCACTCGCGGAACGGGGGCCGTGAAGAGGAAGCGGCGGAAGCGATCGCCCGCTCGCGGCTGGCGTCCATGCAGCCCCCCGTGCCAGCGGCGAAGGTCCAGCGGCAACTCGAGTCGACGGCGGGAAAAGTGCTCGTCGAGCAAAAAATACTCACACCATTTCAATGTCAGGAACTCATGGCCGGCCGCACGCGGTTTCAACTCGGCCAATACACGGTGATCGACGAGATCGGCAAGGGAGGCATGGGGCACGTCTTCAAGGCCGAGCATTCGATGATGGGGCGGGTGGTCGCCGTCAAGGTGCTGCCGCGATCGAAGGCCACTCCCGAATCCGAGGCGGCTTTCCAGCGCGAGATGCGGATTCTCGGGCGGCTCGATCATCCGAACCTCGTCCGCGCCTTCGATGCCGGCTACGACGCGATGGTCTATTACCTCGTCACCGAACTGGTGCCGGGGCTCGACCTCAAGCGGCAGGTCCGCCTGCACGGCCAGTTCGACGAGGTGACGGCGGCGTCGGTGTTTTCCCAAGCGGCCCGGGGCCTTGCGCATGCCCATGATCAGGGCGTCGTGCATCGTGATGTGAAGCCGGGCAACATCCTCGTCATGGACGACGGCCGCGTGAAGCTGCTCGACATGGGGCTCGCCGGATCGACGCTGGAAGCGGAGGCAGTGCGGCTCGGCCGCGTGGTGGGCACGATGGACTACATCGCCCCCGAACAGACTCGACATCCCGACGACGTCGGTCCCCAGGCCGACATTTATGGGCTCGGCTGCAGCCTCTATTACGCGCTCTCCGGCCAGGTGCCGTTTCCCGGCGGCACCGCCAAGGAAAAGATGAGGCGGCATCGCTCCGAGCCCCCGCGGCCGCTCCAGGCACTCGCGCCGCAGGTCAGCGAGCCGATGTGCCGCGTGGTGGAGGCGATGATGGAGAAGTCTCCCGAGCGACGGGTGGCCCGCGCCCGCGACGTCGTCGATCTGCTCGCACGCTGGACGCCCGAACGCCCCGTGCCGCCGGCCCGGTCGTCCGTTCAGCCCCACGGCGGGCAGTTCCCGATCGTCCCGGGCGATTCATCCGTGGGCGCACTCACCACGTCGGCCAGCTGGGATCTGTTCGATGCCGAACGCTCGTCCGATCGCAGCGGCGTGCGCAGCGATGCCAACGGCCCTGCGACTCTGCACGACGGCCTGCCGGGCGGGCTCGGCCGGATGGCCACGGAGGCCTGGCACGCGGCCATCGCTGGCCGGGGCTGGTGGAACGCCGCGACGACGCTGGGCATGTTGGTTCCGGCCGTCGCGGTCGGCATCGGCTTCGGCTGGATGATCTCGCTGATCCGCGCCGCCGCTCCGGACCTCTTCCACACGGTGCTGGGCGACTGGACTCCGGCCGCGTTCGGCCGCTGCGCTTTCTTCGTTGCCGTTGCGGCCCAACTGCTGGCCCGTCGCGGCAAAACGCCGGCTCGTTGACAGGGGCGGGGCGGGCCTCAACACTGTGGTCGTCACGGCCTTTCGAGGCCCTGGACGGGTAGCTCAGTTGGTAGAGCAACGGACTGAAAATCCGTGTGTCGCCGGTTCGATTCCGGCCCCGTCCACTTTCACACTCGCCCCTCTCTCGTGATGCAAACAAAAACGGGCGGTGCCGAATCCGGCACCGCCCGCATGCTTTCAGATCGCGTCGCAGACGCTTGACCGGGGTTCGATCAGCCGACGACCATCGCCTTGAGGTTCTTCAGGGCGCGGACGCGAACCTTGACGCTGGCCGGCTTGGCCGGACGGTCCTGGAGTTCGCCGGTGAAGGGATTCTTCACCCCCTTCTGGGCCGGACGGGCGGGCACCTTGCGGCGCTCGATCTTCACCAGACCCGGGATCGAGAACACGCCGATCCCCGAGCCCTTCAGGGCCTTTTGAATCTCGGAGGTCAACGCCTCCATCACCGCGACGACGTCCTTCTTCTGCAGGCCGGTCGTCTCCGAGATGCTCCGCATGATCTCGGTCTTCGTCATGGGCTTGCTTCCCGACTTCTTCGCCATTGCTGAAACCTCCAAAACGCAAAAACAGCAAAAAACAGAACGCAAAAATTGTGAGCGGCAGTTCCCCACCGCGTACCCCAGCCCGGCACGACCGGGCCGATTGCGAGGCCGATTAGACCCTCGGGGAATGAAATTGCAACCCGAAAATGTCGTTTCAGGCCCGAAAAAAAGGTCTTTTCAGGCGACGGCCCCGGAAAAACCTGCTTTTCCAGGGATTTGCAGCGTTTTTTGGCGTGCGTTTTCGGGGCTCTGGGCGGCCGCCGGGTGCTCCGTGGCGTCGCACGGACGGTCCGGAGGCGGCTGTGTTACGA
>JBJTIE010000138.1:0-11067 GCA_046094845.1 Planctomycetaceae bacterium
GTCGCCTGGGACATCACCGATCGCTGGAGCCTGTCGATCGGCTACCGCGTGGTGGGCGTGGGCAACATCGCCCAGGCCGACGGCCAATGGCCCGCGGTGATCGATTCGCCGGGCTCGCTCGAGGGCATCGCTGCGGGCTCGAGCACGATCGTCCACGGTGGCTTCGCCGGCTTCGAGTCGCGATACTGACTCGACGAGGAGACGACACGATGCAGCCGCAGCAAGCCTGTGACCTGACGACCAAGACGTGCGTGCCCTGCGAAGGGGGCGTGCCGAAGTATTCCGCGGCCGAGGCCGAGGCCCAGGTGACGGCCCTGCCGGGCTGGCGGCTCACGCACGACGCCACCCGGATCCGCCGCGACTGGCGGTTCACGAACTTTCGCGAGTGCGTGAAGTTCTTCAACAACGTGGCCGCGCTCGCCGAGCGGGAGCAGCATCATCCCGACCTGCATCTCGAGGGCTACCGCAACGCCTGGGTCGAGATCTTCACCCACGCCATCGGAGGCCTCTCCGAGAACGACTTCATCCTCGCCGCCAAGATCGACGCCATCGCGCCCATTACGCCTTAGTCCGCATGCTCCGCATGCGGCCGACGGTCTGAGCACCGCAGGCCCGTCTATTCCTCCGCGGGTCGACCTCCTGTGGTGACAGTTCGGGGCTGCCCACGCCCCGAGGGCCGGACGCTCGCTTCGGACATCCTGTCCTACGCTCGCTCGGATGCCGCCTTCGCTCCGGCATCCTGCCTGCGCTCGGCGGCATACGCCGGCTCTCGGGGCATGGGCAGCCCCTCACGGCGGTATGCCGGCCGGCCGTGGACTACGGTGGGAGAGAGCGGATGCTGTTACCGGTCAGCCGCCGCAGTAGTCGATGGCCCGGGCGATCTCGCTCTTGAGATCCTTGCGGGCCACGATGCGATCGACGAAGCCGTGCTCCAGGAGGAACTCGCTCGTCTGGAAGCCCTTCGGGAGCTCGACGCGGATCGTGGCCTTGATCGTCCGCGGGCCGGCGAAGCCAATCAGGGCCCGTGGCTCGGCGAAGCAGAGGTCGCCGAGCGAGGCGAAGCTCGCAGCGACGCCGCCCATCGTGGGATTGGTGAGCACGGAGATGAAGAGGCCGCCGGCCTGCGAGTAACGGGCCAGGGCCGCCGACACCTTCGCCATCTGCATGAGCGAGAGGATGCCCTCGTGCATCCGGGCGCCGCCGCCGGACGCGCTCACGATGATCAAAGGAAGTTTCTGTGCGGTGGCCCGTTCTACGAGCCGGGCGAGCCGTTCGCCCACCACGCTCCCCATGCTTCCCATGATGAACGACGAGTCGGTCACGCCGCAGGCCACGCGGCGGGCGCGGATCATGCCCGTGCCGGTGAGGGCGGCGTCGCGGAGCCCCGTCCGCTTCTGCTCCGAGACGATCCGGTCGGCGTAGGGCTTCTTGTCGCGGAAGCCAAGCGGATCGGTGGGGGCGAGGTTCGCGTCCCATTCCTCGAACGTGCCGGCGTCGAGCAGCTGCTCGATCCGCTGCGCGGCCGAGACATACCAGTGGAAGCCACACCGCGGGCAGACGTTGAGGAGTTCCTCCGCCTCCTTGCGGTAGATCGTGGCACCGCAGCCGTCGCACTTGAGCCACAGGCCCTCCGGCACGCCCCGCTTGGCCCGCGGGCCCCGGGTCGCGGGCTGCTCACGCGGCCCGGCACCGGGCGGGATCGCCGACCCGGTCGGGGCCGTGCTGGCGACGGTCGTCTGCTGGCTGCCTTCCATGGTCGTCACGACTGTTGGGGGAACGGACACCGATTCTCGTGGCCCGCAGTGTAGTCGGGGCGGCGGGGACGATGCTGCGCGAGTTGCCTACACCCTCACCGGTGGCCGCCGCACGGGCTGCCACTGGGCCGCCAGCGGCAGTTCGACGGCGGCAGGGCCTGTCTGATCGCAGTCCCACAGGTCGCCCATCGATTCGCCCGACACGATCCAGCGAACCACTCGATCGAGCGGCTGCGGCACCACGACGGCCACGCGGCCGCGGGCATGCCGCCGCAGCAAAACCTCGAGCGCCTCCTCGACGCGGAGGCAGGCGTCCTCGAGCAGCTCACCTTCCGGCGGAGCCACCGCCCAGGGGTTGTCCTGCCATTGGCGGTAGAGCCGCGGCTGCTTGCGGCGGATTTCGTCGACGAGCATCCCCTGCCACAGGCCTTGGTCGAGGTTCGCGAGCAGCGGCAGCGGCCGGGCCTTGAGGCCGCAGGCCCGCGCGATCGGCCGGCTCGCCTCGCGGGCGGCGGCATCGGCCGCCACGTAGAGTGCGACGGGGGGCTCGTGCGCGAGCAGCGTGGCCGCTGCCTCGGCTGCGGCGACACCGGCGGCGGCGAGCGGCACGTCGAGCGTGCCCCGGATCCGGCCCTGCAGATCGTAGTCGGTCGGTCCCGAGCGGATGACGATCAGATGATCGGGCATGTGGGGTGAAGAAGCTCCAGGGTGTCGGGTTGAGGGTGAGCGGAATGCAGTGGGCGATGCGAGGCGATCAGGCCGCCGTGCGGGCGATGGTTTCGAGTTCGGTGATGGCACGGCCGTAGTCGGCGGCACGGATCACGGCGCTGCCGGCGACGATCAATTCCGCGCCGGCGGCCGCGACGGGGCCGACCGTCTCGGTCGAGATGCCTCCATCGACGCCGAGCCGGAAGGTCGCTCCGCGGGCCGCCCGCAGGGCGGCGAGATGGGCGAGCTTCTCGATGGCCACGGGATTGAATCGCTGGCCGCCATACCCAGGCTCGACGCTCATCACGAGTACGCCGTCACAGACGTCGAGAAAGGGCTCGACCTGCGACAGTGGTGTCTCGGGACTGAAGGCGAGATGGGCCCGGGGGCCGAGCGAGGCGATCGTTTCGAGGGCCCGCCGCGGGTCGGAGAGACCCTCCACGTGCACCGTCAGGATGTCGGCGCCGAGCTTGGCGTAGTCGGCCAGCGACCGCTCGGGCTCCTCGATCATGAGGTGGACCTCGATCGGCACCTTGGCCGCCCGCCGCACGGCCTCCACCACGACCTGGCCGTAGGTGAGCTGGGGCACGAACCGGCCGTCCATGACGTCGAGGTGGATGCCCTGGGCGCCCGCGGCTTCGAGCCGCTCCACCTCGTGGGCGAGATGGCCGAAGTCGCAGAGCAGCAGGGCGGGGAGCACCACGGGGCCGTGGGTGTCCAGGATCGCCGTGAGCTGGTCGAGGGCCTGTCCTGCCGGGTGGGTCACGTCCGCTGGGCTGCCGATTCGCGTCAGGGCCACCGTGCCCTGGTTGCATGGAGTCCGAGTCTACCACGCCCCCGGGATCGTCGTCGCCGGGGGGCTGCCCAGTCGCTCACAAAAGCCTCATACTGCGAAGCTAGATAACAGGGGTCGTTGAAACGCGGCTCATCCGGCCCGGGTGTGGCCGGCCGCGTTGTGACAGGCCGGCGGCCCTGGATGCCGGCGGAGACCCCCTGGGAGCAGGATGTATGTGGATGGCGACGACGCGCCGGATGGCAGTGGTTGGCATGGCTGCCCTGATCGGAATCGGGGCGGTTGCCACGGCCCAGGAAGTGGATCCGGCGCTCGGGAACTATGCGCGGGCGGCCGGCGAGGTGTCGGGATCGCTCAAGTGCGTCGGCTCCGACACGATGAACAACCTCGTCGCCCTCTGGGCAGAAGGCTTCAAGAAGTTTTACCCCAGCGTTCGCGAGGCGGTCGAAGGCAAGGGCTCGGCCTCGGCGCCTCCGGCCCTCACCGAAGGCACCTGCACGTTCGGTCCGATGAGCCGCGACATGAAGCCCTCCGAGGTCGATGCCTTCAAGGAGAAGCACGGCTACCCGCCCGTGATGGTGCCGGTGGCGATCGACATGCTCGCCGTGTTCGTGCACAAGGACAACCCGCTCGCCGGTCTGTCGCTGCAGCAGGTCGACGCGATCTTCTCGAAGAACCGCACCGGCGGTGCGAAGGATGAGATCCGCACCTGGGGCGACCTCGGCCTCGAAGGTGAGTGGAAGGACAAGCCGATCAGTCTCTACGGCCGCAATGCCACGAGCGGCACCTACGGCTATTTCAAGGAGCACGCACTGTTCAAGGGCGACTTCAAGCCGACCGTGAAGGAGCAGCCGGGCAGTTCGGCCGTGGTGCAGGCCGTGGCGAGCGACCGGTTCGCGATGGGCTACAGCGGCATCGGCTATCGCACGGCCGACGTCCGTGTCGTGCCGCTCGCGGCGAAGACGGGTGCGGCCTTCGTGGAAGCAGACCCGAAATTCGCCTACTCCGGCGAGTATCCGCTGTCGCGATTCCTCTACCTCGGCGTCAACCACAAGCCGGGCACGGCGCTCGATCCGCTGCGACGGGAGTTTCTGCGATATGTGTTGAGCGGAACCGGGCAGGGTGACGTGAAGAAGGACGGCTATCTGCCCGTCACCGCGGCCGTTGCCAAACGGGCGCTCACGAGCGTGGGCATCGTCGCTCCCTGAGACCCGCCCGCGGGGCGGCCCCGCTCGTTCTCACTTCTTCCGACCCCGTCGAACGGATGCCGGCCGGCATGCACGCCACCCCCTCCTTCACCGGACGCGCCCGGCGGCGGGCCACTCGCCCGTGGGTGCGGGCGAGCGACACGCTGGCCCGCCTGCTGATCACACTCGGCGGGATCGGCACGATCGTGGCCGTGCTGCTCGTGGGCGTGTTCCTGCTCGCCGTCGCATTGCCGCTCTTCAGGTCGGCTCGGGCGCGGCTCGACGGGGTCGCGGCGGTGCCCTTTGCGGCGACCGGGCCCGCAGCGGTCGCGCTGGATGAATCAGCAGCGGTCGCCGTCGCCATCGACATGCCCCGAGGCAATGCCGACGCCGATGCGGATGACGGTGGCGTGACGCTCGTGTCGGTGGCTGATGGCGCGGTGCTCACCCATACGCCGGCCGCCGAGTGTGGGCTTGCCGGGGCGACCGCGATCCGAATCATTCCGGGCACACGGCTGGCGGCCGTTGGGTTCGCCGACGGGGCGCTCCGCACGGGCGAGATCGGCATGGAATCGACCTTCATCGATGCCGCCGCGCTCCCGGCCGAAGCCCGCGAGTTGCGCCGCGGCGCCGCCGTCGCCACGGCCGATGGCGTCGTCGCCCGGGCCGACAACGGCCGCTCTGCCCGGGTTGCCGTCGTGACCGAGCTCGCCGCGGCGACGCGGTCGCTCGAACAGCCGATCGTCGACATCGACGTCACTGCGGCGTCAGGCGGGCCGCTCGTCGTTGCACTCGATGAGGCGGGGCGGGTGCGGGTCGAGTCGGTGACATCCCGCCGCAATCTCTTGACCGACGAAGTCGTGACCGCCGCCGTGGGCTCCACGATCGAGCCCGTCGAGGGCTTCACGCCGCGGTTCGTGCGGGTATCGGAACTCGGTGACCAACTCTTTCTGTTCGCCACCGACGGCGCCGCGCGGCGGTATGTGATCCGCGATGTCGAGGCACCGGCGGAGATGGAGACATTCGACGCCGCTCCCGGCGAGTCAGGGGTGACGGCGGTAGAGCGGCTCTTCGGCGGCTCGTCGTTCGCGGTCGCCGACACCACGGGCAGGGTGCGGGTGTTCTTCACCGCCCGCACCGAACAGGCCGCAGCCGACGGACTCGCGGTGGTCGCGGCCCACGACTTTCCCACCGCCGGGCCCGTTACGGCGTTGGCCGCCTCGCCCCGGTCGCGACTGTTCGCGGCGGCGACCGCCGACGGCCGTGTGCGACTGCTGCAGGCCACGCGGGCCGCGACCGTGCTCGATCTGCCGGCGGCCACGCAGGCCGAAGGCGAGGCCGCGACGCGGCTGTGTCTCGCCCCACGCGAGAATCGCCTGCTGGGTGTCGGCCCCGCCGGCATGGCATCCTGGTCGATCGAGGCCGGCTACCCGGAGGTCTCGTTCGCCACGCTCCTCCGACCCGTGTGGTACGAGAATTATCCGCGGCCCGTCCATGCCTGGGAGACGACGGGACACGAGGCCTTCGAGTCGAAGTTCGGCTTCATCCCCCTCGTGTTCGGCACGGTGAAGGCCACGCTGTATGCGATGGTGTTCGCTACGCCGATCGCGATCCTCGCGGCGATCTACGCCAGCCAGTTTTTGCATGCCCGCTGGCGGGCCCGGATCAAGCCCACGATCGAACTGATGGCCGGGCTTCCCAGCGTGGTGCTCGGCTTCATCGCCGGCCTCGTCTTCGCGCCGCTGATCGAACGGGCCGTGATGCCGGTGATCACCGGGCTCTTCACCGTGCCGCTCGCACTGCTCATCGGTGCCCTGCTGTGGCAGCTGATGCCGTCGGGCTCGCGCAGCCGGCTGGCAGCCTGGCGGTTTCTACCCGTCGCCTGCCTGGCACTGCCGGCTGGCGTGCTCGCCGCGCGAGGGGCCGCGCCGGTCGTCGAGCGCATGCTCTTTGCCGGCGACTTCCGGGGCTGGCTCGACGGCCAAGGGGGCAGTGGGTTCGGCGGCTGGATGCTGGCCCTCGTGCCTCTCGCAGCCGTCGTGATGGCGGCCGTCACGGGGCGGTTCGTGCAGCCCTCGCTCCGCCGCGCGGGGGCCCGCTGGAGCGATCGGCAGGCAGGGGCGGCATCGCTACTCGTGTTCCTCGGTGGTGCGGTGGCCGCTGTAACGCTCGCCGCCGCCGCTGCCGTGTTTCTCGACGCCCTGCGGATCGACACGCGGGGCGGCCTGTTCGGCACCTACGTGCAGCGCAACGCCCTCGTCGTGGGGCTCGGCATGAGCTTCGCGATCATCCCCCTCATCTTCACGATCGCCGACGACGCGCTGATGAGCGTGCCGGATCACTTGCGGAGTGCCTCGCTCGGCGCCGGGGCGACGCCCTGGCAGACCGCCGTGCGGGTGATCGTGCCGGCCGCGGCGAGCGGCCTGTTCTCGGCCGTGATGATCGGACTCGGTCGGGCGGTGGGGGAGACGATGATCGTGCTCATGGCCGCCGGCAACACCCCGATCATCGACTGGAACCTGTTCAATGGCTTTCAA
This sequence comes from Planctomycetaceae bacterium, assembly GCA_046094845.1. Lineage (GTDB taxonomy): Bacteria > Planctomycetota > Planctomycetia > Pirellulales > UBA1268 > QWPN01. The sequence goes on from JBJTIE010000138.1 coordinate 6,980, forward strand.
ACCCTGTCGGCCGCCATCGCCACCGAGCTTCCCGAGGCGGCCCGGGGCAGCGCGCATTACCGCGTGCTCTTTCTGGCGGCCCTGGCACTCTTCGTGCTGACCTTCATCGTGAACACAGCCGCGGAGCTCGTGCGGCAGCGGTTCCGGAGGCGTGCCCATGAGCTCTGATCGCCCGCGGCCTCGTCGCCTCCGCAGCCGCTACACGAACCTCGCCGCCCACGGTGAGCCCTGGGTCTGGCTCACGGGCGGTTCACTGGCCTTCGCGCTCGCGATGATCCTCGGCCTGCTGGCGTTCATCGCCGTCCGCGGCGCGGCGACCTTCTGGCCCGTGCCGCTCGAACTCGTCGAACTCGACGACGGCCGGCGGGCGCTCGGCGAGGTGTCGGGGCGCGAGACAGCAGCGGCCGCGGCCGAGGGGCGCGAGGCCCGTCCGGCCCGGCGGCTGATCCGCACCGCCAATTTCGAGTTGAGCGGCAACCATTACGAATGGTTCGACGAGGCCCGGATCGCCGCGTCGAGCCGGCCCGAGTGGGCGACCGCGGTGGAGCGGCTCGAAGGGGGGCGGTTTCATGGCTTTCCGAAGCGGCTCGTGCATGGCGACGACGTGGTGGCCGAGGGGCCGGCCGCGACCTGGGTGGCCTATGAACGCGAGCACCCGCCGGCCTGGAAGCGGCACCGGCAGGCCGTGCGGATCGACAAGGTGGAACGCGGCGAGCTACAGCGGCAGCTGCGGGCGGCCCGACTCGCCGTCGTGCAGGCCGGCCTCGATTCCGGTGCCGACAGCCCAGCCCGCGAGCAGGCGGCCGCACGCGAGCGAGACGTCGTCGCCCACGTCGAAACGGAAACCGTGGCCCTCGACGAGGCTGTCGCGAAGCTGCGGGCCGCCAACGAGGGCTGGCGAATCGAGTTCGAGACGGCTACGGGCGACACGACGAGCCTGCCGCTCGACGGCATCGTGCGGGCCTGGCAGCCCAACCGGCTCTCGCTCTTCGGCAAGCTTGGCGTCTACGGCTCGCGTTGGGGCGAGTTTCTCGGCGACGACCCCCGCGAGGCAAATAGCGCTGGCGGCGTGTTCCCCGCGATCTGGGGCACCGTCGCGATGACGCTCATCATGGCCCTGCTCGTGGCCCCCTTCGGCGTGCTCGCCGCCCTCTATCTCCGCGAGTATGCCTCCCGTGGGCCGGTCACCGCAGCCGTGCGGGTGGCGATCAACAACCTCGCCGGCGTGCCGAGCATCGTCTACGGCGCCTTCGGCCTCGGCTTCTTCTGCTACGGCCTCGGCGCCGGTATCGACGAACTATTTTTCAAGGCCAGCCTCGTGGCCGACAGCCAGCCCACGTTCGGCACGGGCGGCCTCCTCTGGGCGTCGCTCACGCTCGCGCTCCTCACGCTGCCGGTGGTGATCGTGGCCACGGAGGAGGCCCTCTCCGCCGTGCCCAACTCGATGCGGGAAGGCTCCTATGCCTGCGGCGCCGGCAAGTGGCAGACGATCCGGCGGATCGTGCTCCCGCGGGCCCTGCCGGGCATCATGACCGGCCTGATCCTCGCGATGGCCCGCGGCGCCGGCGAGGTGGCGCCGCTCATGCTCGTGGGCGTGAAGAAGCTCGCGCTCGAGTTGCCGGTGGACGGGACGTTTCCGTTCGTGCATCCCGAGCGGGAGTTCATGCACCTCGCCTACCTGATCTACGACGTCGGCTTCCAGAGCCCCAACAGCCAGGCCGCCCAGCCGATGGTGTTCACGATCACATTCCTGCTCGTCGCGATCATCGCCCTGCTCAACGTCGCGGCCATCTGGCTGCGGTCCAGACTCCGGCGGCGGTATGTGGCCCAGCAGTTCTAGAACCCGAAGTCGGGCCAGCTGATTTCGCACAGTGCCGCCACACTGGCCGTTGCCTCTGGTAAGATTGGTCGACCTCATTCGAAAGTGATGTGTCCCATGCAGACGCAAGCCCAGCCCGCGCAGCGTGTCGTCGATCCGCCGGTCGTATCGACCGATCGGCTCGTGGCCGTGGCGGCTGGAGGGGAAGTGACGGCCGAGGTGCACGAGGCCGTGCTTCGTGAGACGCCCGTCCTCGAGATCGACCGGTTCAATCTCTGGTATGGCGCCAAGCAGGCGTTGCACCGGATCACGATGCCGGTGGCCCACGGCAAGGTGACGGCACTCGTCGGCCCCAGCGGCTGCGGCAAATCGACGCTGCTGCGGAGCGTGAACCGGCTCAACGATCTCGTGCAGAGCGTGCGGATCACCGGCGACATGCGGCTCAACGGCGACTCGATCTACGACCCGCGGATGGACGTGATCGAACTGCGAAAGCGGATGGGCATGGTGTTCCAGAAGCCGAATCCGTTTCCGATGAGCATCTACGAGAACGTTGTCTACTCGCTACGGATCGACGGCGAGAATTCCCGGCCCGTGCTCGACGAGGTCTGTGAGTTGAGCCTGCGGGGCGCCGCCCTGTGGGACGAGGTGAAGGACCGTCTGCACGACAGCGCCCTCGGGCTCTCCGGCGGCCAGCAGCAGCGGCTCTGCATCGCCCGGGCGATCGCCGCCGAGCCGGAGGTGCTCCTGCTCGACGAGCCCTGTTCCGCCCTCGACCCGATCGCCACCGGCAAGGTGGAGGATCTGATCCAGGAGCTGCGTGGCCGCTATTCGGTGCTCATCGTCACCCACAACATGCAGCAGGCGAGTCGTACGAGCGACTACACCGCCTTCATGTACCTGGGCCGGTTGATCGAATATGGCCCGACGACCGAGATCTTCACCAAGCCGATCCTCCGAGAAACCGAGGCCTACGTCACCGGTCGGTTCGGCTGATCATTTTTGCACACACCGTCATGACCAAGCATATCGAACGCCAGATCGAGCAACTCAAGGAGCGGATCCTCCGCGTGGGCACGCTCGTCGAGGAGGCGATCTCGAAGTCGATCACGGCCCTCATCAACCGCGATGCCCATCTTGCCCAGCGGGTGATGGCCAACGACGAGGAGATCGACCGGATGGAGGTCGAGGTGGAGGAGGAGTGCCTCAAGGTGCTCGCCCTCTATCAGCCCGTCGCGGCCGACCTGCGGTTCGTGGTGGCCGTGCTCAAGATCAACAACGATCTCGAGCGGATGGGCGACCTCGCCAAGAACATCGCCAAGCGGGTGTCGCAACTCGCCGCCGGCAAGCCCTGCGAGCTGCCTCCCGAGATCCGCACGATGGCGATGAAGACCCAGGAAATGGTGAAGCAGTGCCTCGACGCCGTCGTTAACGGCGACCCGACGCTCGCCCGGCAGGTCCGCGAGGAGGACGACGCGGTCGATCTCGACCGCCAGAAGATCCGCCGCCGCGTCCTTCAGGGCATCAAGGACGACCCCGACAGCGTCGAGGCACTGCTTGACCATCTCCTGCGTGTGCATGGCCATCGTGCGGATCTCGGGGGGCAGGTCGCAGGGCTTGCCCGCGGCCAGCTGTGCCACCCGCTTGGCGATGTTGCGGGCCAGGTCTCCCATGCGCTCGAGGTCGTTGTTGATCTTGAGCACCGCCACCACGAACCGCAGGTCCGCCGCCACGGGCTGGTAGAGCGCGAGGATCTTGAGGCATTCCTCCTCCACCTCGACCTCCATCCGGTCGATCGCCTCGTCGTTGGCGATCACCCGCTGGGCGAGCGGGGTGTCGCGGTTGATGAGCGCGGTGATCGACTTCGAGATCGCCTCCTCGACGAGCGTCCCCACCCGCAGGATCCGCTCCTTGAGGTTCTCGATCTGTCGCTCGATGTGCCTGGTCATCTCCCACCCCCCGCCGCGGCGGCCCCGTTCAGCCGAACCGCCCGGTCACGTAGGCCTCCGTCTCGCGCAGCACCGGCTTGGTGAAGATCTCCGTGGTGGCCCCATACTCGATCAGCCGGCCGAGGTACATGAACGCCGTGTAGTCGCTCGTGCGGCTGGCCTGCTGCATGTTGTGGGTCACGATCAGCACCGCAGAGCGGCCACGCAGATCCTGGATCATGTCATCCACCTTGCCGCTGGCGATCTGATCGAGCGCCGCGCAGGGAACGTCGAGCAGCAGCACCTCCGGCTCGGCGGCGATCGCCCGGGCGATGCAGAGC
>JBJTIE010000139.1:0-14109 GCA_046094845.1 Planctomycetaceae bacterium
CCCTCATCGGCGCCGTGGACGGCCTGCGTGGCTCACCGGCTCGGGGGCGGTACAAGTCGAGTCGCGGGAACGCGGAGAATCGGTCCCAATGCTACACGGGCATGCACCGACCCCCCAGCCTTCCTGGTCCAGGTTCTCGTAGGCCCGTCACTCCGTGACGGGCAGCCCGTTGCGGAGCAACGGGCCTACACCGCGCAACAGACGACCGGGAGGGGTTGCCCGTGCCCCAGGAGCCGGCGTATGCCGCCGAGCGTAGCCAGGATGGCGGAGCGAAGGCGGCATGCGAGCGAGCGGAAGGCATGGATGCCTGTAGCGAGCGTCCGGCGACGGGGCACGGGCAACCCCGACCCCCACCGCTATAGGTCGAACGCCACTCGACCCTCCGAAGCAAACCCCGAAAAACGAACCAGCGTTACCGGAAGGTCAGCTCCAGCATCGAGAAGTCGTCTTGGAAGTCGTCGCGGCCGGAGATCGACCGGACGTGGGAGACGAGGGCGTCCATCGGATTGGCAGCGGCCGGGGGGGACGAGAGCGTGGCGAGAAAGTCCTTGAACGGCCACATCGAGCCGTCGGTCAGCCCGATCTCGAATGCGCCGTCGCTGTAGACGAACAAGCGGGAACCCGGGGCCACCTGGGTTTCACTGGAGTCGAACTCCAGGCCGTCCACGGCGCCGATGAGGGGCCCATCGGAGTCGAGCAGCCGCGGCTCGGCGCCTTCGGGGCCAAGCAAGAGGGCCGGGGGATGGCCGCCCCCGGCCCAGCGGAGCCGGCCCGACGGGGCGTGGTGCACGCCGTACCAGATGGTGAAGAACATGTCGTTCTGCCGCTCCATCGGAAAGGCCTTGTTGAGGGCCGCCAAAACGGCGCCGGGGTCGTGGAAATCGGTCTGCGGAAGGGCCTCGCTGCGAATTGCATTCAGGGCCGACACCGACAGCAGGGCAGCCCCGACCCCGTGGCCGCAGACGTCGAGCAGGTAGATCGCCACATGCTCGGCGTCGAGCTGATGGTAGCCGAAGGCATCGCCACCGAGGGCCTCCGACGGGATGAACCGCCAGTCGGCAGCGACGGACCCATGCTGCTGCGGCGGCGGCAGGAGCGACCGCACGTACTGGGCAGCCGTGGCGAGGTCGTTGGCCAGGGTCTGCTGGCTGGCCTGGAGCGCCGTGAAGGCCTCATTCCGCTCGAGCAGGGCCACGTAGCCCCGAGAGTGGTAGCGAACCCTCGCGATCAGTTCGAGCCGATCAGGCAGCTTCACGATGTAGTCGTTGGCCCCGAGCGCGAAGGCCTCGGCCTTCACCGCCGGCTCCTCCTTCGTGGAGAGCACGATGATCGGCACGTCCCGAAACCGCTCGTCGGCCCGGAACTGCCGCACGAGTGACAGCCCGTCGATCTCCGGCATCACGAGATCTTGAAGGATCACCGTGGGCTGCACCTCCGCGGCCTTCTGCAGGGCGGCCGGAGCGTCTTTGCAGTAATGGAAGGCGATGCCCGGCTCCTCGACGAGCATCCGCCGCACGGCCTCGCCGATGATCGGCTGGTCGTCGACGAGCAGCACGGTGGCAGCGCGGGGTGCAGGCGTAGCAGGAATAGCCATGAAAGCAGTCTCGAAGGCCGAGGCCCTGGATGCTACCACGCCTGCCCCTGGCCAGCGGCTTCACTGCTGGGCTGCCCTTGCCGTTTGCCGTTTGGGGCGGCAGGCGGGGGGGGACTCGAGAGAGAAGGCGAGGATCTCTTCGCCAGTGACCGTCGAGATGTCGTGGTGCACGCTCACGAGCTTCACGCCCGTGGCCGCCTCCACGACCTCCTCCAGCCGCGGCCGGCCGGTGGCCACCATGTGGGCCCGCACCTGCTTGAGCAGGGCGCGGCCATTTCCATTGCCGGAATCATGGCCGTTGCCGTGCCCGTTCCCGCTGCCCACGGCGTGGACAGGCTGCCCGGCCGCGTGGCCGTCGGGCGGGCCGCCGGCGTGCGGCGCGATGAGCTGCCGCTCCGCCGGCGTGAGCACGCCCTGGAGCCGTACGACGAGGAGTGAACCGACCAGGTGCGCATGGATGTCGCGCGGCCCGCGGCCGATGTACTCCTGCTGGAACCGCGACACGCCGTCGCAGACGGCGGCCTCGATCTCGCCCTGGGATTTCATGGTCAGCCCTCGCGGCGCTGGCCATCCCCCGTCCGTGAGGCCATTCCGGCGGCCGCCGTGGCTGCCTGGCCGTCGCCGTTGCCGTTGCAGATCCGGTCCCAGACCTCGCGGCGGTGGATCGGCATCCGGGTATCGGCCTCGAAGCCCAGCCGCACGCGGCCCCCTTCGATCTCCAGCACCGTGATCTCCAGCGCCACCGTCATGTCTTCAGGCCGGCCGATCACCACGCTTTCCCGATTCTTTCGTGTCAGCACCAACATGGGTCACCTTCTTCATGGTTGCGGATCCCTCCGGGGGGGGTCACGCGCGGACGGCTCCAATGCCGCCCGTCACGTACGGTCCGTTGTGTTGGGATGCCGGTTCGCCATCGAGCTGATCGATGGCGAGCTGGCTGCGCATGCCCTCACTGCACGAGGCGTGCAGATGCGCGTCGACGGGCACGCCGAGTGTCGGCAGCCCCTGGCCGAACAGGAACAGGTCGACGTCGGGGTGAGTCGTGAAAGTCTTGAGCACGCTGCCCGTGTCGACGTCGACGTGGGCCATCGCGCCGCGGAGCTGCACGCCCGTGGCCTCGCGGACATGCTCGATGAACGACTCGACCGCGTGCTGGAAGAGGTAGTGATGAAAGCTGCGCACGCGATCGGCGCCCGCTGCGTCGGCGGCCAGGCGCCGCTCCACTCGGGAGAAGGGTTCGTGCAGATTCACCACCATCCAGTCGCGGGTCGCCACCACCGACACGCTCGTCGGTGAGCGGCCCAGCAGCAGGTGCTCGAACGTGCCGGCGGCGTGGGCCACCTGGCGGGCGAGCCGATCGACGAACAGTCGTGTCATGAAAGCGGTGCGCCAGCGGGTGAGGGAGTGGGTTGTGTGGTCCGGCACAAACGAAAAAAGCCGGCGGGAAAGAACGCCCGAGGGCACTCTCTCACGCCGGCTTACGCTGCGACGGACCTCCCGACATGGGCCGGGCTGCCCCTCGACTCGTCTTCCGTGTTGGTGTGGTAGGCGATCGCGAAGACCGCCCTTTTCCTCGGCCGCAACGCGTGCTTGGGCATCGTCGCTGCCGCGGAACGACGGGATTATATTGGGGGGTCTGGGGAACGCAAGGGGAATTTTCCGGCTGGGTGGCCGAGGCGAATGCGCATCCCCTCCACACCGTTACAGATGGAACATGCAGCGATTTCCTTCATGCCGATCGGTCACTTGCGCCGAAACACCTCCTGCCTAGAAAGACCCCCCCTTAAGGGTGGATCGCTACAGCGAGGGACACGACGGCCATGAAATCCCAAGGCGAAATCGAGGCCGCCGTGTGCGATGCCGTGTCGCGATTCCAGCAGGAATACATGGGCCGCGGGCCGCAAAACGTGCACGCTCACCTCATCGAGAACCGTGTGTTCGTCCACCTTCAAGGCGTGCTGACCGCGGCGGAACAGCGACTGCTCGATGGCGATGGCGTCGCCAACGGCCGGGGTGCCGAACTGCTCAAGCAGCTCCGCAACCAGCTCGTCCTCGCCGGGCGGCCGATGCTCGAATCACTCGTCCACGACGCGGCAGGCTCACCCCCGATCAGCGTGCATCACGACATCAGTCCGGCGACCGGCGAGGAGGTGCTCGTGCTCACCCTCGCCGCCGCCCCCACCTGCCGCGACAAGCGGCGGAAGTGACCGTCTCCCAGTCGGTGGCCGAAGGCGTTCGGCTCATCGGATCGCCGGCGGAGCGGGGGCCCGAGCCGCCTCCGCCCGCCGGCGATTTTGCTTGTTTTCCCGCAAGGCAGCCCCCGCCGCAGCATCCGCGGCATTGTGATCCGAGGGCCACGGAGAGTAGTGTTTCAGGTGTCGGCGGTGTACCTCCCTCGCGTTCTCTGGCACTCTCATGACGCCCCAGCGGCCGATCGCCGGCAGTGCCATGTCCGCCCCGTGGGACTGGATGCCTCGTGTGGCGATGCTCACCGCCCTGACGCTCTTGCTCTCTGGCTTCGTCTTCCCGCCGGTCCAATCACCGGGGGTTTCCATCTCGAAGGCGAATGCTGCCGACTCCGAGACCGCCGCCGCGGAGCTCACGGGCCGCGATGCAGAGGAGGACGGCGCCGGCGAGAATGAACTCGAGGATCTCGCAGTGGCCGATCCGACGGCCGCAATCTCTGCTCCATTCCTGACGGCGTGTCGCGGTGGACGGCCGCGGGAACACGCTGCCTGGCCGACCGCCGGACGGCAGCATGGGACGGATTCCGTCCGCGGGCCTCCCGTCTGACGCCGGCATCTCCTCGGATGCGATCCCGCCCGGCATGTCCGGCGCGACGACTGCCATCCGCGGCCTGACACGCCACTGCTCTCGGCCCCCTCCCGTCTTCTCCGCCTGCGGCCCCCATGCATCCCGACGACGACCACCTTGCGCAGATGATCGCTGCAGCGGCCCGGTTCCTGCCGCCGCAGGGGCCGATCGACGCCTTCGTGGCCCAGAACACGCTGCAGGGATTCGAGGATCTGCCCTTCGAAGAGGCTTTGATTCGTGCAGGCCGTCTGCACGGAGCGCAGCCGTTTCTCCCGGAGACGTTCTATCGCGGTGCGTTCGACCGCGGCCGCATCCAGGTGGAAGACCTCGACGCCGTGCTGACCGCAGACCTCGGCACACGCCATGGACAGCCGCTGGCCGGCGGCCGGATCCGGCTGGGCGACCTCCAGCGGACGCTCCTGATCCACGGCGTGCGACACGAGAGCGATGCCGCCGTCCGCTGGACGCTCACCGAGAACGAGGTGCTCGACGGCGACGCCGGAGGCGAACTCTGGCACGCCTGCGTCGAAGCGTCGTCGCGATCGAGACCCTCGGTCGTGCACGTGCGACCGCCACTGCGGCACCGTGATCTCATCCTCGCCCTGGAGCCGACGCTCGATACCGACGCGCTGGTGCATCCACTCCTCATCCGGATGACGGCCGCGTACCTCGATCAGGGCGTCGCCTCCTGGCCCATGCCCGACCGCCAGCGGGGACTGCTCGCCGCGGTGGCTGGGCTCTACTCCGGGCGGATCGGCCCACTGCCGCCGTGGTGCGCCGAGTTGCCCGACCGCCTGCGAGGCATCCGCCGCCTCGGAGCCGGAGGCCACGACGCCTACGATGCCCACGACGTCATTCGCGCCGAACTGACGTCGCTCGGAGTGCCCGTGGCCGACTGGCCCGAGTTCATCCCTCTCACGCTCGTGGCCCTCCGCGGCTGGGCCGGGATGATCCGGCAGTTCGCGGAACGTCCTGACCGGGCGCCGGTCGCTGCGGTGCCGGCCCGGCTGGCCGACTTCCTCGCCCTCCGGCTCATGCTCGACCGCCTGGCCGTCGAGCACGTGTGCCGCCGCATGAATGGTCGCGGCCCGCGGGCGCGCGACACTGCCGACGCTCCGCTGGCGGCCTTCTGGACGGAACTCCGTGACCGCCATCCATCGCGCCGCGGCGCCGGCAGCCTCGCCCGCGCCTTCCTGCTCCTCCAGGTGGCGCAGCTCACCGGCCTCACTGCCGCCGACATCCACGCGCTCGACGACAACGAACTGCTCGAATTGGAACTCGCGATCGCCGCCTTCGACTCGATCGCCCGCCGGCGCATCTTCCACCTCGCGTACGAGCGTCGGCACGGCATCGGCGTGCTCGACGGCCTCGCCGCCCAGGCGTCGTTCCGCGCCCGGAACGCCGGTGGCCGGCCGCGGGTGCAGGCGGTCTTCTGCATCGACGATCGCTGTGAGTCGTTCCGCCGGCACCTCGAGGAGTTCGCCCCCGACATCGACACATTCGGGACGGCCGGCTTCTTCGCCGTGCCGATGTACTACCGCGGCCTCGACGACTGGCACGCCATCCCGCTCTGCCCGATCGTCGTGCGGCCGCAGCACACCGTCACCGAGGCGCCGGCACCCGAATCGCTCACCAGCCATCGGCTGCGGCAGGCGGTGCGGCGATCGCTGGGCCGAGTCCGCGGCGGCATGGCCACCGGCAGCCGCACGCTCTTCCGCGGCGGCCTGCTCACGTCGATCGGCGGCGCGGTCGCGGCCGTGCCGCTCGTGGCCCGCGTCGCCTTCCCGCGGATCACCTCCCTCGTGACCGGCGGAGCCGCCGCGTACGCCCGCAGCCGCGTTCGCACCAGCCTCGACCTGCGACGCCAGGCCGACGCACCGCTGCCGAACGGCACCCAGCGGGGCTTCGATACCGACGAGATGGCGGCCATCGTCCGCCGGCTCCTCGAAGACATCGGCCTGGCGACCGGCTTCGCCCGGCTCGTCGCCGTGATCGGCCACGGCTCGACGAGCCTCAACAATCCGCACGAGAGCGCCTACGATTGCGGCGCCTGCGGCGGCGGACGGGGCGGCCCGAATGCCCGGGCCTTCGCCCTCATGGCCAACGACCCGGACGTGCGCGCCCGCCTGGCGGCAGGCGGACTCGTCATCCCCGCCGACACGGTCTTTCTCGGCGGGATGCAGGACACCTGCACCAGCAGCGTGACGTGGTATGACGTCGATCGCCTGCCGCCGAGTCACCGTGGCGACGTCGACGCCTTCCGGGTCAACTGCGAGACGGCCGGCGGCCTCGACGCCCAGGAGCGATGCCGGCGGTTCGATTCGGTGCCGCTCGACGTCTCGCCGGCCGAGGCGCTCCGGCGAGTGCAGGAACGGGCGGGCGATCTGGCGCAGGTGCGGCCCGAGTACGGCCACGCGAGCACGGCGGTGTGCATCGTGGGGAGGCGGGAGCGGACCTGCGGGCTGTTCCTCGACCGTCGGGCGTTTCTCGTCTCGTATGATCCGACCACTGATGGCGACTTCGCCATCCTCGAGCGGACGCTCGCGGCGGTCGGACCCGTGAGTAGTGGCATCAGCCTCTGCTATCTCTTCTCCCGGCTCGATCCACTCGTCTACGGCGCGGGCACGAAGCTGCCGCACAACATCACCGGCCTGATCGGCGTGATGGATGGTCACGCCAGCGATCTGCGCACGGGCCTGCCGCTCCAAGGAGTCGAGATTCACGAGCCGGTGCGGCTGCTGATGGTGATCGACGCGACGACCGACGCGATCCGCGCGGTGCTCGAGCGGCTGCCGGCCGTCCGCACCCTCGTCGCCAATCGCTGGGTCCGGCTCGCGGCCTGGGATCCCGACACGGGCAGCCTCGCCTCGTACGAGCCTGATCCAGCCGGCGATCGGTTCGTGCCCTATGTGCCGGAGCAGGCCGTGCTCCCGGTTGCCGCCAGCTCTGCCGACTGGTTCCGCGGCCACCGCGGCCACCTGCCTCTCGCCCGGATCGCCAGAAGCCCGCGGTTCGGCCGATCGGGTAGGCGGGAGGACCGTCCATGACCGAGGCCACCTCCACGCTCCTGCATGACGTCGTCGCCGCGCTCGTCACGTGGCAACTGGCCGCCCCGGCTGCGACGCTCGCCGCCATCGGCCTGCCCGCCTTGCTGGGCCGGCCGTTGGCCGAACGCACGACCACCCGCCTCGTCGGCGCCGGCTTCACGACCGGTTTCCTCGCGGCCCTGCTCACGCTCGCCGCCCTCGCGGCCCGCGGCTTCTCGGCCGAGGTGGTGCATCTCGGCACGCTCTTCTCCGTGGGCCACCACGCCAACACGATCGAACTCGTGGCCGACGGCCTCTCGGTGCCCTACGTCTGCTTCTCCACCGGCCTGTGCTGGCTCGTCAACGCGTTCGCCGGCAAGTACCTCCATCGCGAGCCCGGCTTCACGCGGTTCTTCATCCTGCTCACGCTCTTCGGCACGGGCATGAACCTCATGGTGCTCGCCGGAAGCATCGACGTGCTCTTCGCCGGCTGGGAGTTTCTCGGTATCTCGTCGACGCTGCTGATCGGATTCTTCCACGAGCGCCGCAACGCGGTCGTCGCGGCGCTGCGGGCGTTCGTCACCTATCGGCTCTGCGACATGGGGCTGCTGATCGCCGGCGTCGTCGTCCACCACCGGGTCGGCTCCGGCGACTTCGAGCGGCTGTTCAGTGGCACCTGGCCCGATGCCGTCTGTCTCGTCGATCCCACGACCGCCCTCGTCGTGTCGCTGCTGCTCGTCTTCGCCGCGCTCGGCAAGAGCGCGCAGGTGCCCTTCTCCGGCTGGCTGCCGCAGGCGATGGAGGGTCCCACGCCGTCGAGCGCCATCTTCTACGGAGCCCTCTCGATCCACGCCGGCGCCTACGTGCTGCTGCGGTGCGAGGCGGTGCTCGATGCGGCCCCAGTGGCGGGCTGGCTGCTGGTCGCGATCGGCATCGGCACGGCCCTCCACGCGGCCGTGGTCGGCAGCGTGCAGACCGACCTCAAGAGCATGCTCGCCTACGCCTCGATGACGCAGGCCGGAATCATCCTGGCGGAGATCGGCCTGGGCCTGCGGATCGTGCCGCTCGTCCACGTGGTCAGCCACGCGATCCTCCGCAGCCTCCAGATCCTCCGGTCGCCATCCGCGCTGCACGACCGGCACGAACTGGCCGCCGCGCTCGGCGGCCCGCCCGGCGCCGCCACCTTCTCGATCCTCCGGCTGCTCCCGGACCGTCTTGGTCGGGGTCTCTACCGCATCGCACTGGAGCGCGGCTTCGAAGACGCGGCCGTGCAGCGGTTCGTGATCCGGCCTGTGGTGTCCCTGCTGGAGGGAGCCCAGGCCGCTGAAACACGGTTCGTGGAACTGGCGGGTGGCGTCGACGACGACCGCCGCCGCCCCGATCGCGACGGAGGCGCCTCGTGACGTCACCCGAAGTGGCCATGCTCGGCTGCGTCTCACTCTGCATCGCCGCTCCGCTGGTCGCCGCGGCCGCCCTGCGGCTGCTCGGCGAGCGGATCAACCCGCGGCTCCCGGCTGCAACTGCGATCGGGGTGTCACTGGCGGCCGCATGCTGCCTGGCCGCGATCTGGCACTCGGCCGCCGGCCGGCCGTTCCTCTTCGGCCCGCGGCTTGCCGGCGGCGGGCTCGTGCACGTCGACGGCCTCACCGCGCTGTTGCTGCCGTACGTCGCGATCGTGGACCTCGCCATCGTGCTGGTGGCGCCGCAGCGGGCGCTGGCGATCGCCGGCGTGAGCCGCCTCTTGATCGGAGCCGCCATCACGATGGCGACGATGACGACGGCCCATCCGGCGGCCCTCGTCGTGCTCTGGGGTGTGTCGATCCTTTCCACGTGGCTGGCCGTGCGGAGCACGCTCGGCGGCCGGCCCGCAGCCCGGCTCTACGGCCTCGCCATGACCGCGGCCCTGGCCTGCATGGCCCTGGGCACCGCGCTCATGCTCGCCGATCCGCCCTGGCTCGGCAGCTGCGGCACCGTGGGCGCGGCGGGCGGATGGCTCGTGGCCGTCGCGGTGATGATCCGCAAGGGGATCGTGCCCTTTCACTCCTGGTATCCCGCGCTGTTCTCCGGCGCCTCGCTCGCCACGGCGCTCGTGGTCACGATGCCGCAGGTGGCCACCTACACCGCCGTGCGTCTGCTCGTCGGCCATGCGGATGGCGTCGCCACGGAACTGATCGTCGTTTCCCAGGCGGCGCTCGTCACCGCCGCCTACGGGGCGGCGCTCGCGGTCGTGCAGCGATCGGCCCGCGGGCTCGTCGGCACGCTGGCGATGAGCCAGTCGGCGATGGTGCTCGCAGGGCTCTCGGGCACGTTGCCGATGGAGCTGTGCGGGGCATTGGCCGTGTGGGTGTCGAGTGGTCTGGCGCTCACCGGCATCGGCCTCGTCGTCTGGGCGCTCGAGAGCCGTGCGGGCCGGATCCCGATCGACTTTCTGCAGGGACGGTTCGCCGACGCCCCCGCCCTCGCCGCCTTCTTCCTGCTCTTCGGCCTGGCGAGCCTCGGGTTCCCCGGCACGCTCTCGTTCGTGGCCGACGATCTGATCATCTCGGGCAGCCTCGACGAGCAGCTCCACGCCGGCATCCTGGTGATCGTGGCCACGATGTTCGCCGGGATCGCGGTGATCCGGGGCTGGTTCCACGTGTTTGGCGGCCCCGTCACGCCCGATGCCCCGCAGCACGTGATCCTGCCCCGGGAGCGGGTCGCGCTCTCCATCCTGCTGGCTATTCTGATTGGGCTCGGTGTCTATCCGGGCCCGTTCGTCACCTCGCTGGAGCACGTCGCGGCCTCGCTGCTGGCGGTGCGTGAGCACCACCTGCCCGGGCAGTCACCTGAAGGAGTCCATCCATGAGCGGATCAGTTCCAGCAGTGCCTCGAGCGACCGGCCCCGCAGCCGACGTGCCGCGGGGCGACGCCGCCGGCTTCACGCAATACCTCCGTTTCGACATCACGAGCGGATTCCTCGTCTTCCTGATCGCGCTGCCGTTGTGTCTGGGCATCTCGCTGGCCAGCGGGTTCCCGCCGGTCGCCGGTGTGTTCACCGCGGTGGTCGGCGCGATCCTGACGTCGTTCATCAGCAACTCCGAACTCACGATCAAGGGACCGGCCGCGGGCATGATCGTGATCGTGCTCGGGGCGATGCAGTCGTTCGGCTACACCGCCGGCGCCGACCCAGCCGCCGATCTTCAGGCCTACCGCATGGCGATCGCAGTCGGCTGCGTGGCGGGGCTCGTGCAGATCGGCTTCGGCCTGCTGCGCGTGGGCGGCCTCTCCGAGTTCTTTCCCACCGCCGTCGTGCACGGCATGCTCGCCGCGATCGGCTTCATCATCTGCCTCAAGCAGCTGCCGGTCGTGTTCGGTCAGAAGGCGAGCGGCGAGCCCCTGGAGATTCTCCGCGAGCTGCCGGAGAAGATCGCCCATCTCAATCCCCACATCGCGGTCATCGGGCTCGTCAGCCTTGCGATCCTGTTCGGCTTTCCACTCGTGAAGGGGCGGCTCCGGCCGGGCTGGCTCCGCATGATCCCCGCGCAACTGCTCGTGCTCGCCGTGGCGGTGCCGCTGGGGCTGTGGTTCGACCTCGGCCGCGAACACACCTACAGCTTCGCCGGCCACGAATACAGACTCGGGCAATCGTTCCTGGTGAGCGTGCCGCAGAACCTGCTGGCCGCCATCTCGACACCCGACTTCTCCGTGTTCACCAGCCCCGCCACTCGGCTCGCCGGCATCTGGTGGGTGGCGATGTTCGCGCTGGTCGGCAGCGTCGAGTCGCTCCTCTCGGCGAAGGCGATCGACCTGCTCGACCCGTGGAAGCGGAAGACCGACATGAACCGCGACCTGGTGGCCGTCGGCGTTGCCAATGCGGCGGTGGCGGCGATCGGCGGCCTGCCGATGATCTCCGAGATCGTCCGCAGCAAGGCCAACATCGACAACGGCGGCCGCACCCGGTTCGCCGACCTCTGGCATGGCGTCTTCCTCCTGGCCTTCGTCGCCCTCGTGCCGCAGCTCATCCACCGCATCCCGCTGGCGGCCCTGGCGGCGATGCTCGTCTACACCGGCTTCCGGCTCGCCTCCCCCCGCGAGTTCATCAACGTCTTCAAGATCGGTTCGGAGCAGCTGTTCATCTTCGTGGCCACGATCATCGGCGTGCTCGCCACCGACCTCCTGGTGGGCGTCGGCATCGGCGTGGCGCTCAAGTTCGTGATCCATGCGATCAACGGCGTGCCGCTCACGTCGTTCTTCAAGCCGTTTCTCAAGGTGAGCACGGTCGACGACCGCACCGTGCAGATCGATGCCAGCGGATCGGCCGTGTTCACCAACTGGATTCCGTTTCGGCGGCAGATCGAGCAGCTCGGGCTCGTGCAGCGGAACGACGTGATCGTGAACCTCGCCGGCACGGAGCTCGTGGACCACAGCGTGATGGAGAAGCTCCACGAACTGGCGGGCGACTTCCAGCAGGCGGGTCTGCGGCTCGACGTGGTGGGGCTGGAATCGCACCGGCAGACGTCGGCCCATCCGTTTGCCACCCGCCGCCGCGTCACGATCCGCATGAAGCGGCTGACGATCATCGCGGAGGCGGCCCTCGAAAGCCGCCTCGTGCCGACCTGTCGCGCCGCGGGCGCCTCGGGCTACACGGCCGCGCCGTGCCACGGCACGGGCCGACGCGACCTCGCCGCCGACGAGCCGCTCGTGCGGCTGGAATCGATCGTGCCCGACGACGTCGCCAGCCGAATTCTCGACGCGGTGCGGGCCGAATGCGACGCCGGCCAGCGGATCACGGTCTGCAGCGAAACGGTCGACGTCTTGCGGCCCGACGCATTTTGAGCGGGCCTACTATCAGCACAAATACGCCGTGAGGGGCTGCCCATGCCCCGTCGCCGGCGTGTGGCCGGGCACCGATTCGCTTTAGCGAATTGGTCGGCGAAGGCAGGATGCCGAGAGCGCAGCCGCCACCGAGCGAGCGGAGGACAGGATGTCCGTAGCGAGCGTCCGGCGACGGGGCACGGGCAGCCCCCAACCCACGCCATAGGAGGTCGACCAGCGGAGGAATAGAGGGGCCTGCGGCATTCGGACCGGGGGCCACA
Organism: Planctomycetaceae bacterium; assembly: GCA_046094845.1. GTDB lineage: Bacteria > Planctomycetota > Planctomycetia > Pirellulales > UBA1268 > QWPN01. The sequence goes on from JBJTIE010000139.1 coordinate 12,510, forward strand.
TGCGGAGCATGTGGACTACGGTGCAGCGGATCGCGCGGACTACGGTGCGGGGTATGCTTGGGGGCCGCGAAGTCCCAGGGAGTCGATCCTCATGAGCACGACGCCGAAACGCACGCGACCCAAGAAAGCGCCAGCCACCGACCTGCCCGCCGCGATCGAGGGACTCGGTGTTTTCTATCTCGGCCAGAAGGTCGATGATGCGAAGGGGGCGGCCACCGGCGAGCCGGTGCTCGTCGAGGCGAAGCGGTTCACGACGCACGCCGTCTGCGTGGGCATGACGGGCAGCGGCAAGACGGGCCTCTTGATCGGGCTCATCGAGGAGGCCGCGCTCGACGGCATTCCCACGCTCGTGATCGATCCCAAGGGGGATCTGGCGAACGTGCTCCTCTCGTTCCCGAATCTCGCGGCGGCCGACTTCCTGCCGTGGCTGGAGCCGGAGGCGGCGAAGCGGGAGGGGGTGACGCTGGAAGAGCTTGCGGACCGCACGGCGCGGAAGTGGTCGGAGGGTCTGGCGACGAGTGGACAGTCGGGCGACCGGATTCGTCGGCTCCACGAGGCCGCCGAGATGGCGGTCTACACGCCGGGCAGCCGCGTGGGCAGGCCGCTGGCGATGCTCGGCAGCCTCGACGCGCCGACAGGCGTCGCGGCCGATGATCCCGAACTGCGCCGCGAGCGGATCGAGTCGCTCGTGTCGGGCATCCTCGCGCTCGTCGGCATCGAGGGTGAACCGGGCCGCAGCCGCGAGCATGTGCTGCTTTCGGCGATCGTCGATGCGCTGTGGAAGAGCGGCCAGAAGGTCGACTTCGGAGCCCTCGTGCGGGCGATCCCCGCGCCGCCGATCGAGCGGGTCGGATTCCTCGACCTGGAAAACTTCTTTCCGGCGGGCGAGCGGTTCCAGCTTGCGAGCCGGCTCAACACGGTGGCGGCGGCCCCCGGCTTCGAGGCCTGGCTTGATGGCGAACCGCTCGACGTGGGGCGGCTTCTGTGGACGCCGGCCGGCAAGCCGCGGGTGGCGGTGATCTCGATCGCCCATCTCGCCGATGCCCAGCGGATGGCGTTCGTCACGCTTCTGGCCGGAGCGGCGGTGTCGTGGATGCGGTCGCAGCCGGGCACGTCGTCACTGAAGGCGCTGTTCCTCATGGACGAGGTGTTCGGCTACCTGCCTCCCACGGCCAATCCGCCCAGCAAGCTGCCGATCCTCACGCTGATGAAGCAGGCGCGGGCCTACGGGCTGGGCGTGGTGCTGGCGACGCAGAATCCGGTGGACCTCGACTACAAGGGACTCTCGAATGCCGGCCTGTGGTTTCTCGGCCGACTGCAGACCGCACGGGACAAGGCCCGGGTGCTCGACGGCCTCGAAGGGGCCGCGGCGACGTCCGGGGGCAGCTTCGACAGGAGTCGCCTCGATCGTCTGCTCTCGGGCCTCGAGCAGCGGCGGTTTCTGATGCACAGCGTGCACGGCGACGAGGAGACGCTCTTTCAGACGCGATGGACGATGGCCTATCTCCGCGGGCCGCTCGTCCGCGAGGAGATTCGCCGGCTGATGGCGGCTGACGGCAGCACGCATGAGACGGCGGCGCGGCCCGCGGTCGAGGCTCCC
>JBJTIE010000140.1:0-8126 GCA_046094845.1 Planctomycetaceae bacterium
CCGATCCGGAGGCGGCGCAGCCAGCCGCCGCGACCACACTCGCCGACTTCAAGCGGTGGGTGATCGCGTCGGACTCCACTGGTGACGGTAGCCTGCTCGTCACCGCCGGCGAAGATCGACTTGCCGTCGGATGTAAAGGCCACGGTCCAGACGCTCGATGCGAGCGTGGCCGGCCCTTCCTGCTCTCCCTTGGCGTTCACGTCCCAGAGTTTGACGGCGCCGTCGAGGCTGCCCGACACGAGTCGGCCACCATCGGCCGAGAAGGCCACGCTCGTGACCCAGTCCTTGTGACCGGGAAGCACGGCATACTCCTTCGAATCCGACGTGTTCCAGAGCCGGATCGTGCGATCGGCGCTCGCCGTCGCCAGCCGCGAGCCGTCGGGAGAGTAGGCGACCGCCCAGATCGCGTCGCCGTGCCCTTCGAGCTTCCCCTTCTCGGCGGCGTCGGCCGCGTTCCAGAGCTTGACGAGCTTGTCGCCGCCGCCGGTGGCGAGCGTGGCCCCGTCACGCGAGAAGGCCACGGCCGTCACGGCCCCGGCGTGGGCCGGCACCGTCTTCACCTCGTTTCCCGTGGCCGTGTCCCAGAGGACGACCGTGCCATCCTCGCCGGCCGATGCGAGCCGCGTGCCGTCGGGCGAGAAGGCGACCGCCCGCACCCAACCCTTGTGCTTCTTGAGGTCGTGCTTGAGCGTGCGGGAGTGGAGGTCCCAGAGTTTCACGAGGCCGTCGTAGCCGGCCGTCGCGGCCAGCGTGCCGTCAGTCGACACCTTCACCGCCCACACGGCGGTCGGATGGCCGGCGAGATCGCCCACGCGGCTGCCGTCCGCCGCCTTCCACACGACGACGTCGCCAGGGCGATAGAGCAGGCTCTCACCGCCGGCGGTGACGAGCAGGCTACCGTCACGAGTGGAGTCCGACGCGATCACCCACCGCTTGAAGTCGGCGAGTGTGGTCGCGGCGGCTGGCTGCGCCGCCTCCGGATCGGCGGCCCGCACGGCCGCGGCGGCACCGACCGCGACCATGAGTCCCACGGCCCACCGGCCCCACGTCGTCGGCTTGATGGCGATGCTTCTCGACACGGTCGAACTCCAGACGATCGGCCCGCATGGCACAGCGCGGCGCGCATGGCAGGGGCCACTCCGTCACGAGTATAGTTGCCGCACCACCCGATTGGGAGCAGCCATGGCGATGTCGAAGTCCACCCCCGCGCGGCCGGCGGCGGCTGCGAAGGCTCGCACGTCGCGGCGGGCCGTGCTCGTGGCCAGCGGCGACCTGCGGGAAGAGGCCAACCGCGTCTGCTGGCCGGCGCAGAAACAGCTCGAGGCCGACCTCACCGCCGCCTTCGCCCGCGCCGGCTGGGCGCTCGACCGCGGCCATGCCGTGTCGCGGTCGCGCGGCCACGGCTTCATCGCCAGCGGCCGCGAAGGGCTCGAGGTGTTCGCCGGGATCGACGAGTCTGCGCCGCTCGTGGTGGCCGAGGCGGTCTGGCAATACTCCAACCACGTGCTCGCCGGTCTCACCACCCACACGGGGCCGATCCTCACCGTCGCCAACTGGTCGGGGCAGTGGCCCGGCCTCGTCGGCATGCTCAACCTCAACGGCTCGCTCACGAAGGCGGGCGTGCCCTACGCCACCCTCTGGGCCGACGACTTCGCGAGCCCCAGCTTCGACCGCCACCTCGCGGCCTGGCTCGACCACCGCGCGGTCCACCACGACACGAGCCACGTCGTGCCGATCGACCGCGTGAGGATCCCGCGGCCCATTGCCAAGGCGGCGGAGGCGATCGCGGCCGACCTGCGCCGCCGCAAGGCGCTGATGGGCGTCTTCGACGAGGGCTGCATGGGGATGTTCAACGCGATCATTCCCGACCGCCTCCTCCAGGCCGCCGGCGTGTTCAAGGAGCGGCTCAGCCAGAGCGCGCTGTATTACGAGACGATGCGGGTCTCCGACGCCGAGGCGAAGGGCGTGCTCCGCGGGCTCGAGCAGGCCGGCATGCGGTTCCACTTCGGCACGGACGAGGCCACGGAACTGACACGGGCCCAGGTCCTGCTCCAGTGCAAGATGTACGTGGCAGCCCTGCGGCTCGCCCACCGCTTCGGCTGCGATCTGATCGGGATCCAATATCAGCAGGGACTCAAGGATCTTCTGCCGGCCAGCGACCTCGTCGAGGGCATGCTCAACGACTCGAAGCGGCCCCCGGTCACGGCCGAGGGCTCGTCTCGCGTGCTCTTCAAGGGCCGCCCGCTCGTGCACTTCAACGAGGTGGACGAATGCGCCGGGCTCGACGGCCTGCTCACGCAGCGGGTGCACGAGGCCCTCGGCGAGCCGGTGGAGAACACGCTCCACGACATCCGCTGGGGCGACTGGGATCAGTCGCACACGACCGACCAATGGGTGTGGGTGTTCGAGATCTCCGGCGCCGCGCCGCCGAGCCACTTCACCGGGGGCTGGAAGAAAGCCGAGGGCTTCCGCCAGCCACCGATGTATTTCCGGCTGGGGGGCAGCACGCTGGCGGGCGTGAGCAAGCCGGGCGAGATCGTGTGGAGCCGGATCTGGGTCGATGGCACGGGCGGGCCGTCCACGCCGGAAAAGCTCTGCATGGACATCGGCCGGGCCCACGTCGTGGCCCTGCCCGCGGAGGAAACCCGCCGCCGGCTCGAGGCGACCACGAAACAGTGGCCGATCATGCACGCCGTCACCTATGGCGTATCCCGCGACCAGATGATGGCCCGCCACAAGGCCAACCATATCCAGGTGGCCTACGCGCGAGACGCCGCCGGCGCCGACCGGGCCGCCCTCATGAAGGCCGCCGTCGCCCGGGCTCTCGGCATCGAGGTGTCGTTCTGCGGCACCCGCGGCCACGGTGGCTCGTCGTCGCTCCGCTGGGGCTGACGCGTATTCCACGCACGCCGCTCACCCACATAATCACCCTCACTCGTCCGCATTCCTCGCTCGCCCGTAGTCCGCATGCTCCGCATGCGGCCCACGGTCCGACCACCGTGGGCCCGAGCTATTCGCAGTCGAGGCTCGCGAACCTGTAGGCTCGGCCGCCCGCTGGTGGGTCGGGGCTGCCCGTACCCAGTCGCCGGACGCTCGCTGAGGTCACATGCGTAAAAGGTGTGTCGCCGGCTCGGGGGCGGTACAAGTCGCCGCTGCGCGGTCCTTCGGATCGTCGCGGGACCTCGAAGACTCGGTCCACATGCTCCTCGAGCTTGCACCGACCCCCTTGCCTCCCTGCCTTTGCTTTGCGGCATAAGCCGGCTCCAGGGTACGGGCAACCCCTCGGCGTCTTCTCGTGTGCGATGAGAAGCTTCTGCGGCGTATATTGCCGTCTCTCACCACTTTTCTAGCACGCGACAGGACGTCACGATCATGAACCGCAGCGGCTATCTCGGGATCGACGCGGGTACGCAAGGCCTCTCGGTGATCTTCACCGACGACGAGATGCGGATCCTCGCTCATGGCGAAGGCGGCTACGACATGGTGCCGGGCCTTGCGGCCGAGTGCTACGAGCAGCGGCCCGGTGATTGGGAGGCGGCGCTCCGCACCGCGATGGCCGACCTGCGGGCGAAGCTCACCGCCGCGGGCATCACGCCCGATATCAAGGCGATCGGCATCTCCGGACAGATGCACGGCGAGGTGCTGGCCGATGGCGTCGGTGCGGCGATTGGGCCGGCGCGGCTGTGGTGCGACGGTCGCAACGAGGCCGAAGGGCATGAGCTCACGGAGCGGTTCGGCGTGAAGTGCCCGAAGCGGCTCACCGCCGCCCGCTGGCTCTGGACGATCCGCAATCGGCCAGAGCTCGCCGCGCGAGTCCACCACCTCACCACGCCGTCGGGCTGGCTCGCCCGGTGCCTCACGGGCGAGTGGACGCTCGGCATCGGCGACGCCGCCGGGATGTTTCCGATCGATCAGGCGACGCTCGACTACGACGCCCGGCTGCTCGCCGAGTTCGACGCGCTGGTGGCCGCCCACCACGGCGGCCCGGCCGTGCGGCAGCTCCGCGATCTGCTGCCACGGGTGCGGAAGGCGGGCGAGGATGGCGGCGTGCTCGACGACGCCGGCGCCGCGCTGCTCGGCCTCCCCGTGGGCACGCCCGTGGCGCCGGCCGAGGGGGATCAGCCGGCGGCGCTCGCCGGATCGCTGATCGGCCTGCCCGGCATGGTGTCGATGAGCTTCGGCACGAGCGTCTGCGCCAACTCGGTTGGCGACCGGCCGTTCCACGGCGTGTCACAGGCCATCGATCATTTCTGCGCGCCCGACGGGCGGCCGATCAACATGGTCTTTCTCCGCAACGGCACCACGCCCATGAACACGGTCGTGGAGATGTTCGGGAAGGTGAACGGCGCAGGCCGGGGCGACGCCTTCGCGGCCGTGATGCCGCAGGTGCTGGCGGCGGCCGACGACTGCGGTGGCCTCGCGGCGCTCCCGTTCCTCGACGGTGAACCGGGGCTCGGCGTGTCGCAAGGCGGCAGCGCGAGCCTCGTCGGCCTCTCCGCCGAGAACGCCACGCCGGGCAACGCCGCCAAGGCCATGCTCCTGGCGACGATCTTCAACCTGCGGATGGGGAGCGATCAGCTCGATTCCCAGGGCTTTCCGCGAACGGAGATCATCCTCTCCGGCGGCCTTACGAAGACCCCCGCGCTCGGCCAACTCCTCGCCGACGCCTTCGCCACGCCGGTGACGATCCTCGACGGGGCCGCCGAGGGCACCGCCTGGGGCGCGGCACTGATGGCAAAGTTCCGGGCCGAGTCGCTTGCCGGCCGCTCCCGCCCCTGGCCCGAGTTCCTCGCCGCCCACGCCACCGGCACCCCGACCCGGTTCACCCCCCGTCCGGCGGCCGCGGCCACGCTCGCGAGGAGCCTCGCACGCCACCGGCACCTCGTGGCCCTCCACACCCAGCTTGCAGATTCGTCAGCGCCGTAGTCCACATGCTCCGCATGTGGCCCACGGTCAAAACACCACCGGCCCGAGCTATTCCGCCTGCAGTTTCGCCCACCTCCCACGGAATAGCCGGCCTACCGGCCTTCGCACCTGCGACCGCACACGGAGTGTGCGGACTACGGGCGCCGGGTGCGGACTACGGGCGCCGTGGGCGGGGGCCAACGGGCGTCACGACAAAAACTTGCAACCGCCCCATCGCCTGATATCCTCTTGGGTGTCGGGCGGCCGAAACCGTCCGCCCTCTCTTTCGGAACCGCTACTGACCGCGTGCGACATCCTGCTGCCGCCTGCCCCGCGACCTGTCGCGGGACGATGCGCTGGGTGACCCGTCAGTAGCTTCTCGTTTCCGGCCGTGGCCCCACGGCACCGCTTCGACCAGACCGCTGACCCGCTCATGCATCGTGGCCCATTCGGGCCGCACCGGCTTCGCAGGTTTCTCGCACCGGCCGCGAGTCATGCCATGCGAACCATTCGCCCCACGCTCCGCGTCGTTCTCACGCTCCTCGCCTCGTGCCTCGGCCTCGTCGCCGCTCCAGCGAGTGCCGAGACGATCGTGCGGTTTTCAATTGGTACCACGTCGTTCGACGTCGCACTCTCGAGCGACCCGGCGCTCGCGACGACCGTGAATAACTTCATGAACTACGTGAACACCGGCCGCTACACCGACACGCTCATCCACCGGAGCACGACCTACGACCCCGCCACGATCCAGATCATCCAGGGGGGCAGCTACGTGCTGGATGGTTCCACGATCAATCCGATCGCCACGGATGCCCCGATACCGCTCCAGGTGAAGTACTCGAACACACGCGGCACGATTGCGATGGCCCGCACCGCTGATCCGAATAGTGCGACGAGCGGATGGTTTTTCAACGTGCAAGACAACCCGGCGCTCGACGGCAACTACGCGGTGTTCGGCATGATCACCGGCACGGCCGGCCTGGCCGTGATGGACGCGATCGCGGCCGTGCCGGTCTATGACGCGAGCGCGCAGCTCGGCGCGGCGTTCTCCGAACTGCCCCTCCTGAACCCGGAACTGACCACGAACAACCTTGTGATGATCAGCAGCATCGCCCCCGTGCCCGAACCCTCCACGCTCGTGCTCGCCGGCGTCGGTCTGGCGGCCGCAGCGTTCACCGCCGCCCGCCGATCGCGGCGGGTGGCTCGCTGATCGCCGGCGCCCGCTCACTTCACCGCAAGCATCCGCTCCAGGGCCGTGAGGGCCCATTTCGCGGTCGCGTCGTCCACCCGGATCACGTTCACCGGCTTGCCGGCGGCGATGTGCTCGAGGCTCCAGCAGAGGTGGGCCAGGTCGATCCGATACATCGTGGCGCACATGCAGACCACCGGCGACAGAAACCGGATCGTCTGCTCGGGATGGTTCTGCTCCAGCCGCTTCACGAGGTGAAGTTCCGTGCCGATCGCCCACTTCGTGCCGGGGGGTGCGGCCTCCACCTGCTTGATGATAAAGCTCGTCGAGCCGGCGAGGTCGGCCTTGTCGACCACCTCCATCGCACACTCGGGGTGCACGAGCACCTTCACTCCCGGAATGTTCGCCCGCATCGCATCGACGTGTTCGGGCTTGAACATCGCGTGCACGCTGCAATGCCCCTGCCAGAGCACCACGCGGCTCTGCTGGAGCTGCTCCGGGGAGCTGCCGCCGAGTGCGGGATCGTGCGGATTCCAGACGCACATCTCGGTGAGCGGGATGCCCATCGTGCGGGCGGTGTTGCGGCCCAGGTGCTGATCGGGAAAGAAGAGCACGTGGCGGCGGCGGGCGAATGCCCAGTCGAGCACGGCCCTGGCGTTGCTCGACGTGCAGACGATGCCGCCGTGCCGGCCGCAGAAGGCCTTCAGGCTGGCAGCCGAATTGATGTAGGTGACGGGCGTGATGTCGGCGGTGTCGACCACGGTGCCGAGGTCAGCCCAGGCGTCCTCCACCTGGTCGATCGCGGCCATGTCGGCCATCGAGCAGCCGGCCGCCATATCGGGCAGCACGACGGTCACCCGCCGGCCGCCGCGGGCCGCCACCTTCTCCGGACGGTTGGCGAGGATGTCGGCCGTCTCGGCCATGAAGTGCACGCCGCAGAAGGCGATCGCCTCGCAGTCGGCCCGCTCGGCTGGTCATTCTCGGCCACCACTACCAGCAGGACGGCGTCATCGCCCATGCCGATCTGCAGGGAGACAGTTACCAGCTGTCGCGGTCGGCGGCCGAGCGGGAGGGCTGCGAGGCGATCGCCTTCTGCGGCGTGCACTTCATGGCGGAGACCGCCGACATCCTCGTGAACCGTCCGGAGAAGCTGGCGGCCCGCGGTGGCCGCCGCGTGGCGGTGGTGCTGCCCGACATGGCGGCCGGCTGCTCGATGGCCGACATGGCGGCGATCGACCAGGTGGAGGATGCCTGGGCCGATCTCGGCACGGTGATCGACACCGACGACGTGACGCCGGTCACGTACATCAATTCGGCCGCCAGCCTCAAGGCCTTCTGCGGCCGGCACGGCGGCATCGTCTGCACCTCGAGCAACGCGCGGGCGGTGCTCGACTGGGCCTTTGCCCGCCGTCGGCGGGTGCTGTTCTTTCCCGACCAGCATCTCGGCCGCAATACCGCGCGGACGATGGGCGTCCCGCTCGACGCGATGTGCGTCTGGAATCCGCACGAGCCGGTCCTCGGCGGGAACGACCGCCGGCGGGTGGCGGACAGCCGCGTCATCCTCTGGCAGGGGCATTGCAGCGTCCACGCGATGTTCCGCCCCGAGCACGTCGACGCGATGCGGGCGAACCTGCCGGGGGTGAAGGTGCTCGTGCATCCGGAATGCGCGATGGAAGTGGTCGACAAGGCCGACCTCGTCGGATCGACGAGCTTCATCGTGCGGCAGGTCGAGGACGCGGCGCCGGGCAGCGTCTGGGCGATCGGTACCGAGCTCCACCTGGTGAAGCGGCTGGAGCAGCGGCACCCGGATCAGACGATCCGCTTCCTCTCCCCGGTCGTCTGCATGTGCGCCACGATGTATCGCATCGACTTGGCCCATCTCTGCTGGAGCCTCGAGCATCTCGAGGCCGGCAAGCCCGTGAACGTCATCCGGGTCGACGACGAGACGGCCCGCTGGGCGACCACGAGCCTCGAGCGGATGCTCGAGGTGAGCCGCTGAGCCGCCGCAGGCCGCCGAGCCGGCAGGTCAGCC
>JBJTIE010000141.1:0-2256 GCA_046094845.1 Planctomycetaceae bacterium
CTTCATCCGCGTGAACACGCCCGGCGTGACGACGGCCGACCCGTCGCGGCTGGCCTACCGCCACCGCCGCCGCCCGCTGCACCCGTTCGAGCGGTGAGGCCGGTTGCAGTTCTATCGGGCGGCACGATACTTTCCGCATCATGGAATCGACCTCCCTCACGAAAGCTCTCGGCTTGCTCGAGGCCACCGCCGGCCATCCCGGCGGCCGTTCGCTCGCCGACCTCGCCGCCGAGGTGGGGATGCCGAAGCCCACGGCCCACCGGATCCTCAAGACGCTCACGGCGCTCGGCTACCTGGAGCGGCCGGCGTCGGGCGTCTACCGGCAGAGCCTGCAGGTGAAGCGGCTCGTGTCGGACGCGGGCGTCCGCCGGCTGATCGACGCGGCGGGCGGCCCGCTCCGCGACCTCCACGCGAAGACGCAGGAGACGGTGAACCTCGGCATGCTCCGCCACGACCGCGTGATCTACCTGGAGGTGATCGAGAGCACGCAGCCGCTCCGCCGCGTCGCGAGCCGCACGAGCGACCCCTTCCACACGACCGCGCTCGGCAGGGCCATCGCCAGCCGCCTGCCGGATGACCGCCGCGACCGCCTCCTCGCCCAGGCGAAGCTCGGCCGCCGCACCGCCGCCACGATCACCGACCGCCGGCGGCTCGCCGCCGCGATCGACGCGGCCGCGCGGCAGGGCTACGCGATCGAGGAGAACGAGACCGACGTGGGCGTGGCCTGCATCGGCGTGCCGGTCTGCATGGGCGACGAGGTGGTCGGCGCGATCAGCGTGAGCCTGCCCACGGCCCGGCTCGACGCCGCGGGCCGCCGTCGGCTCGTGGCCCTCGTGCAGAAGACAGCCCGCACGATCTCCGACCGACTCACACCAGCCTCCCCCTCACGAAAGGAATCACGATGAAGCTCGTTCGTTTCGGCCAGCGCGGCCAGGAGAAGCCCGGCATCGTCACCGCCGACGGCCGCATCAAGGACGTCTCGGCCCACGTGCGTGACTACGACCACGCCTTCTTCGCGGAGGGCGGGCTGGCGGCCCTGCGGGTGGTGGCGGCGAACGCCGACGCCCTGCCCGACGCCCCGGCCGGGGCCCGGATCGGCGCTCCCGTGGCCCGGCCGCGGAACGTGTTCGCGATCGGCCTCAACTATTCCGATCACGCCAAGGAGACCGGCGCCGCGATCCCCGCCGAGCCGATCCTGTTCATGAAGGCCACGAGCGCCGTCTGCGGGCCGCACGACCCGATCCTGATCCCGCGGGGCAGCGAGAAGACCGACTGGGAGGTGGAGCTGGGCTTCGTGATCGGTCGCGACGCCCGCTACCTGCCCTCGAAGGAGGCCGCGCGGGATCACGTGGCGGGCTTCTGCCTGGCCAACGACGTCTCCGAGCGGGCGTTCCAGTTGGAGCGGGGCGGTCAGTGGAGCAAGGGCAAGAGCTGCGAGAACTTCCTGCCATTGGGCCCGTGGCTGGTGACGGCCGACGAGGTGCCCGACCCGCAGGCGCTCGGCCTCACGCTCGAGGTCAACGGCGTGCGGCGGCAGAATGGCTCGACGGCGACGATGATCTTCGACGTCTGGCACATCGTCCACTACCTCTCGCAGTTCCTCACGCTGGAGGCGGGCGACGTGGTGATCACGGGCACGCCGCCGGGCGTGGGCATGGGGATGAAGCCGCCGGTGTTCCTGAAGGCGGGCGACGTCGTGACGCTGGCGATCGACGGCCTCGGCTCGCAGCGCAGCGTGGTAGGTGCAGACCGGTAGTCTGCATACGGCCGAACCGGCCGGGTCACAGAGTGCCACTCTGTGCTACAGGGGGCGCGCAGCGCTGTAGGTGCAGATTGGCAATCTGCACACGGCCGCCGGCCGGACGGCCACAGAGTGCCACTCTGTGCTACATGCAGCGTGTAGGTGCAGATTGGCAATCTGCACGCGGTGGCACCGCCGAACGGCATCGCGGTGGCCGAACGGGGTCGCCGGCCGGGTCACAGAGTGCCACTCTGTGCTACTCGGGGATTTCACAGAGTGCCACTCTGTGCTACTGGGGGATTTCACAGAGTGCCACTCTGTGCTACTGGGGACGCGCAGCGTGTAGGTGCAGATTGGCAATCTGCACACGGTGGCACCGCCGAACGGCATCGCGGTGGCCGAACGGGGTCGCCGGCCGGGGTCACAGAGTGCCACTCTGTGCTACTCGGGGATTTCACAGAGTGCCACTCTGTGCTACTCGGGGATTTCACAGAGTGCCACTCTGTGCTACTGGG
>JBJTIE010000142.1:0-2784 GCA_046094845.1 Planctomycetaceae bacterium
CCCTCGCCGGGATCACGCTGGAGCGGCTCGAGGCCGAGGGCACCGTGCCCTACACCTTCGCCGAGCCTGACGGCGTGCCCTTCGCCGGGGGCGTGTTTCCGACGCCGTCTGGCAAGGTGGAGCTGCGCTGCGACCGGCTCGCGGCCGAGGGCATCGATCCGCTGCCAGCCTACGTCGAGCCGGCCGAGTTTCGCGCGGCGGCCCCGGGCATGCTCACGCTCATCACCGGCGCGGCCCACCACTTCGTGACGTCGAGCTTCGCCAACCAGGCCGGCATGCTGGCCGGCGAGGGGCGGCCCTTCGTCGAGATTCATCCTGACGACGCGGCCGAGCGCGGCATCCGCGACGGCGACGAGGTGTGTCTGGAGAACGACCGCGGCTCGTGCCGGCTGCGGGCCGTCGTGACGGACGCCGTGCGGCGCGGCGTGGTCGCCTCGCCGAAGGGCCGTTGGGCGTCGCTCTCGCCGGGCGGGCGGACCGTCAACTGGACCGTGCCCGACCGCCTTGGCGACCTCGCCGGCCAATCGACGTTCCACAGCAACCGCGTCCGCATCAGCCCCGCCCCCCTGTAGCACAGAGTGGTACTCTGTGAATCCGGCCGGCCACGTCGTTCGGCCGCCGCGATGCGGTGTGGCGGTGCCACCGTGTGCCGACTGCCAGTCTGCACCTACTCGCTGCGCGGCCGCCCGCCTGTAGCCGCAGAGTGGTACTCTGTGAATCCGGTCCGCCACCACGCCCCGCGAGGAACCATGCGCTTGTTCACTCCCGTCACCACACCGCTCGGCTGCCGGCTCGCCGTCGCGGCCTTGATCGCCCTCTCCGCATCGACTCCTCCGACGGCCGCCAGCCCCGCGACCGAGGCGACCATGCGCCTGCTCGACACGGTCGAGCCGCGCATCCGCGCGCTCGAAGAGACCGACGACTTTCGCGTGCGGTCGTTCGATGCCACCTGGCTCCCCGACGGTTCCGGCTACCTGAAGCTCGAAACCCCGGCCGACGCGGCGGCCCCCGAGATCGCCCGCTACGACGCGGCCACCGGCGCCCGCAGCGTGCTGGCCGGCGGCGCGAACCTCGTCGCCCCCGGCACCACCGAGCGGTTGATGATCCACGGCTTCACCTGCTCGCCGACGGGCCGCTCGCTGCTGCTGCACACCGACACCGTGGCCGGCAGCGATCACTGGCTGGTTGAGCCGTCCACCGGCACCCTGCGGCCGGTGACCGCGGGCGACGGCGTGCGATTCGGCGAGCACGCATTCTCGCCCGACGAGCGGCGGCTGCTGGGGTCGCGCGGCGGAAACCTGTTCGTCTACGACGTCGCCGCCGCTCGCGCGATCCCGCTCACCGCCGACGGCGATCCCGGCACGATCGACAACGGCGGCGCGGTCTGGAGCCCCGACGGCCGCTGGATCGCGTTCGTTCGCTCCGACGCCTCGGCCGTGCCGAAGCGGGCGATCCTCGTGCCCGGCGACCCGACCTACCGCACGTTCCGCGAGGCCCGCATCGAACGGATCGGCGGACCGATCTCCCGGATACAGGTCGGCGTGGTCGCCGCCGACGGGGGCGATGTCCGCTGGCTCGCGCTCCCCGACGAGCCCGGCACGTTCTATGTGAATCCGCTGGGCTGGGCCGGCACCTCCGCCGAGGTGCTCGTCGATGTCTATAGCCGGTCGCGCGACTCGCGGAAGCTGCTGCGGGCCGACCATCGCTCGGGGGCGATCACCACGGTCTTCGCCGACACCGATCCCGCCTGGGTGGACCAGGAGCACGGCGGGCTCGAGTGGATGGGCTCCGGCGACTCGTGCGTCGTGTTCAGCGAGCGCGACGGCTGGCGGCGGGCCTATGTCGTCCGCCGCGACGGCTCCGCCCCGACCCCGATCACGCCGGCGGGCTGCGACATCATCGAGCGAGGCTTCCTCGACGCCGCGAACGGCTGGCTCTATTACTACGCCTCACCGGACAACGCGACGCAGCGGTATCTCTACCGCGCCCGGCTCGACGGCACCGGCGCGCCGGAGCGGGTGACGCCGGCCGACCAGCCCGGCACGCATCAGTATGCATGCTCGCCCGATGGCCGCTGGGCGTTTCACGTGCGGTCCACGTTCGACACGCCGCCGGTCACCGACCTCGTGGAACTGCCGGGGCACCGGAGCGTGCGGGTGCTCGAGGACAACGCGTCCCTCGCCGCCGCCGTGAAGCCGCTGATCGTGCGGCCCACCGACTTTCTCATGCTCGACATCGGCGACGGCGTGACGCTCGACGCCTGGATGATCAAGCCGCGGGACTTCGACCCCGCGAAGAAATACCCGCTGTTCGTGTTCGTCTACGGCGAGCCCGCCGACCAGACCGTGCGGGACGACTGGCGCGGCGGCCAGGGCTTCAGCCTCTTCCATCGGGCGGTGGCCGACCTCGGCTACCTCGTCGTGTCGATCGACAACCGCGGCACGCCTGTTCCCACGGGGGCGACGTGGCGGCGGGCGGTGTTCGGCAGCCTCGGGCCGCTCTCCACCGCGGAGCAGGCCGCGGGCGTGAAGGCGCTCGCGCGGCAATGCCCGTTCGTCGATCTCTCGCGGGTGGGCATCTGGGGCTGGAGCGGCGGCGGCTCCAACACGCTCAACGCGCTCTTCCGCCAGCCCGACATCTACCACGTGGGCATCGCCGTGGTGCCAAAGCCGATACCCGAATACTACTGGGCGTTTTATCAGGAGATGTACATGCGGACGCCGGCGGAGAACCCCGAGGGCTACCGCACCTGCGCCCCGATCACCTACGCCGAGGGCCTGCGGG
>JBJTIE010000143.1:0-11537 GCA_046094845.1 Planctomycetaceae bacterium
GTAGTGCTGCCAGTCGTCGAGCGTGGGGCCGAACGTCCGCGAACGGTGCAACCAGGCGTTGATCCGCGGCGAGCCGCGATAGAAGCACCAGCTCGCCGCCAGCACGAAGGGCGTGCAGGGGATCAGCGGCAGCACCGCGCCGATTGCGGCCAGGCCGAGACAGGCCCAGCCGCCCGCCACGTAGAGGAAGCTCTTCAGCGGGTCGGTGACGGGGCGAAAATATCCCCCGGGAGGTGACGCGGGGGCGCGATAGGGATTCGATTCCATGGCACAACGGCTCGTGAGCGGCAGCGACGCTCCTTCCTCACTTCCGGCCCGGGGGGTGCGGCCCGCGGGCCGGCGCGGGGATTCTACCAGCGCACCTTTTGCCGTATGCTCTGCCCTGTCGCCCCCCTCTCCAATCCGCTTCCGCCCCCGCTTCCGGAGACTCCCATGCCCCTCGTCCCCATGCGCATCCTCCTCGACCACGCCGCCGAGCACGGCTACGGCATCGCCGCCTTCAACGTCAACAACATGGAGCAGATCCAGGCGATCATGGAGGCTGCCCGGGAGACGGAGTCGCCCGTCATCGTCCAGGCCTCGCGGGGCGCCCGCAGCTACAGCCAGGACAACTACCTGCGGCACCTGATGCTCGCCGCCGCCGAGCTCTACCCCGCGATCCCGGTCGCGATGCACCAGGAGCACGGCAATTCGCCCGCCACCTGCCAGAGCGCGCTCGACCACGCCGCCGAACACGGCTACGGCCTCGCTGCGTTCAACGTCAACAACATGGAGCAGATCCAGTCGATCATGGAGGCGGCCAGGGAGACCGACTCGCCCGTGATCGTGCAGGCCTCGCGGGGCGCCCGCAGCTCCAGCCAGGACAACTATCTCCGCCACCTCATGCTCGCCGCGGCGGAGCTCTATCCCCTGATTCCGATCGCGATGCATCAGGATCACGGCAACTCGCCGGCCACCTGCCAGAGCGCGATCGATCACGGCTTCACGAGCGTGATGATGGACGGCTCGCTCAAGGACGACGGCAAGACGCCGGCCGACTTCGACTACAACGTGAAGGTGACGAAGGAGGTCGTGCAGTTGGCCCACCGGCAGGGCGTGTCGGTGGAAGGCGAGCTCGGCTGCCTGGGCTCGCTCGAAAGCGGCGAGGGGGAGGCCGAGGACGGCCACGGCGCCACGGGCAAGCTCTCGCATGACCAGCTGCTGACCGATCCCGACGAGGCAGCCCGGTTCGTGGCGGCCACCGGCGTCGACGCGCTCGCGGTGGCGATCGGCACGAGCCACGGCGCCTACAAGTTCACCCGCAAGCCCGACGGCGACGTGCTCGCCATGAAGCGGATCGAGGAGATTCACGCCAAGCTCCCCAACTGCCACCTCGTGATGCATGGCTCGTCGAGCGTGCCGCAGGATCTGCAGGACATCATCAACAGGTTCGGCGGCAAGATGCCGCAGACCTGGGGCGTGCCCGTGGAGGAGATCCAGAAGGGCATCAAGCACGGCGTCCGCAAGATCAACGTCGATACCGACTGCCGGATGGCGATCACCGGCGCGATCCGCAAGGTGCTCGCCGAGAGCCCGGAGAAGTTCGACCCACGGGACTACCTCAAGCCGTCCCGCGAGGCGATGAAGAAGGTCTGTGCGGAGCGGATGGTGCAGTTCGGCCAAGCCGGCAACGCCGGCAAGGTGAAGTGCATCACCCTCGCCGACATGGCGAAGCGATACGCCACGACCTGAGAGGGCTCGACTCGCCCAAACCGGCTTCGGGTTGCCCACGCCCCGTCGCCGGACGCTCGCTTCGGACATCCTGTCCTTCGCTCGCTCGGATGCCGCCTGCGCTTCGGCATCCTGCCTGCGCTTGGCGGCATACGCCGGCTCCCGGGGCATGGGCAACCCGAAGCCTCGCTCAAATGGTGAAGCCGTGGCTGCGGTGTCTGCGTATCATTGATGCGCTTTCGGGGCCGAGGTCTTCTGCCGCTCAATGAGCCTCATTCATAACCGCTGGCTCGCTGAACAACTCCCGGCCTGGGAGCGGGAGGGCCTCGTCTCGGCCGACGGGGCGCGGCGGCTGCGGGAGCGATATGCCGTCGAGCCGCAGGCAGGGCTCGCGCAGGTGATCGTGGGCGCAGTGGGCGCGCTCCTGATCGGCACCGGGCTGATCGCGGTGATCGCCTACAACTGGGACGATTTTCCGCGCTGGGTGCGGCTCGGGCTCGCGCTCGGGCCCCTGGCGGCGACGCAGGCCGTGAGCTGGTTGGTGCTCGGCCGCGGCGATGTGGCGAAGCCGTGGCACCGCGAGGCGGCGGCGCTCGTGCAGACGCTCGCCGTCGGGGCCGCAATCGCGCTCGTCTCGCAGATCTACAACCTGCCAGGGAAGTGGACCGACCTTGTCTTTTGGTGGTGCGTCGTCAGCGTGCCGCTGGCCTGGGTCATGAAGTCGAACGCCGTGGCGATCGCGTACCTGATCGGGATCGCGGTCTGGACGGTAACGCAGGCCTTCGAGCGGGCGAATTACTCGGGTGCAATCGGCATCGCTGACGTGCGGCTCTGGTTTCCGCTCCTATTGGCCGGTGTCCTTCCGCTCTGGCCCGGGCCCGACCTGCGCGCCCGGCCCGCGCCGGGCAGCCGGCTCGTCCTGGCCGGTTCGGCCCTGATCGGCACCTTCGAGGGCCCGGCCCGCGACTTCGTCAAGGGTGTCGGAGTGACGCATCGCTCGGGTGGTGCTGGCTTCTGCTCGCCGTCGTGGCGGCCTTCGCGATCGTGGCATTCCGGCAGGGCAGGTTCGCGGTGCTGGCCGTTGCCACGCTCGCGGTCGTGCCGCTGCTGGCGGCACCGCTGTCGGCGGATGAGACGAGTGGCTGGCCCGTGGCGATCGCCTGCACGCTCGTGCTCCTGGCCACCGCGATCGCGCTGATCACGATCGAGTTCCTCGGGCGGCAGGGGGCCGCGCGGATCGGGGCCGCCTTGATCACGATCCTCGTGATCCTGCGGATGGCCGATGCCGATCTGTCGCTGCTCACGAAGGGGCTGGCCTTCATCGTGATCGGCTCGGGGTTCCTCGGCTTCAACGCCTTCGTCACCCGTCGCCGCCGCGTCGTCGCGTCCGGAGGATCGACCGCATGAGGCCCGGGCTTGCCGTCTTCGTCGTCGTGGTGATCGCCCAGTGGCTCCTGCCGCTCTCGGGCATCTGGCAGCACGAGCGGGTGATCTCCCGGGGCACGCTCCTGAAAATCGAGTGCGGGGCGCCCGACCCCTACGACCCGCTCCGGGGCCGCTACCTGGCGGTGCGGCCCAAGCAGTCGACGGTCTCCGAGCCCGAAGGGTTTCCTCGGAGAGGCGGTCTCGTGCCGGTGTGGGCCACGCTCGAGACGGGTGACGACGGGCTCGCGCGGATCACGTCGCTGTCGCTCGAGCCGGTGTCGGGGCCGACCATCATTCCGCTCACGGCACGGAAGTGGGGCACGACCAACGGCACGGACGTGATCTGGCTCGACTGGCCGTTCGACCGCTTCTACTTGAACGAGCGGCTCGCGCCCGAGGCCGACAAGCTCGTCGCGGAGCGGTCCCGGGATCGTAAGACCGTCGCCGAGGTTCGCCTGCTCGACGGCCGGGCCGTCCTCACCGACATCCTGCTCGACGGCGTCTCGATCCGCGAGGTCGTGAAGCGGCGGGCGAAGTGAGTCCCGCAGCCGCCGGACCGCTGAAAAAGCCGCGTTGCGGGCCTTGCCTCGTCGGCCTATAGTCCCGCCCCCCGCGCGGCGGATCGCGCGGATTCTCCGGGGCTGGATGGAGATGGTCGATGCAAGCGACGGCAGGCTGATCGAGATCGGACGGACGATCCTCCGGGCCGAAGGCGAGGCCGTGTTGCGGGCGGCCGACGGCCTCGACGGTGCGTTCGCGCGGGCCGTGCGGCTGCTGCTCGACTGCACCGGAAGCGTCGTCGTCACCGGCATCGGTAAGGCCGGGCTCGTGGCGCGGAAGATCTCGGCGACGCTCGCCTCCACCGGCACGCCGAGCCACTTCCTGCACCCCGCCGAGGCGATGCATGGCGACCTCGGCGCGCTCCGGCGCGACGACCTGGTGCTCGCGATGTCGCAGTCGGGCGAGACCGAGGAGATCGTGCGGCTGCTGCCGCACGTGGCCGCCCGCGGCATTCGCATCGTGGCCCTCACCGGGCGGCCGGCGAGCACGCTCGGCCGCGCGGCAGACGTGGTGGTGCCGACGGGCGACGTTCGCGAGGCCTGCACGCTGGGGCTCGCCCCGAGCACGAGCACGTCGCTCATGCTCGCCCTCGGCGACGCGCTGGCCCTCGTCACCTGCCGGCTGCGCGAGTTCACGCCGGAGGACTTCGCCGCCCGCCATCCCGGCGGCAGCCTGGGCCGCCAACTCATGCTGGTGGACGAGGCGATGCGGTCGCTGCACGAGTGCCGGATCGCGGGCCCCCATGACACCGTCCGCGCGGTCTTTGCCCGGCCGCTCCCGGTCCGCCGCACGGGCGCCGTGATGATCATCGACGAGGCGGGAATGCTCGCCGGGCTGTTCACCGACAGCGACCTCGCCCGGCTCTTCGAGCGCCGCGACGATGCCGCACTCGATGCGCCGATCGGCCGCGTGATGACACCGCGGCCCACCACGATCCCGCTCGGCACGCGGCTCCGCGACGCGGTGGCGATCCTGGAATCTCGGCGGGTGAGCGAGTTGCCGGTGATCGATCGC
The DNA here is from genome assembly GCA_046094845.1 of Planctomycetaceae bacterium. GTDB lineage: Bacteria > Planctomycetota > Planctomycetia > Pirellulales > UBA1268 > QWPN01. The sequence goes on from JBJTIE010000143.1 coordinate 4,711, forward strand.
GAGGGGCGTCCACACGGGCTGCTCGACATCGTCGATCTCGTCGGCCTGGTGTCGCCCGAGGTTCCGGCCGTGCCGGCACCGGGCTCCGCCGCCGCGGCCTGATCCGTGGGCTCGATGCCCCCACCACCGGACTTCACGATGCCCACCCCCGCCGATCTCGACCGCCGACTCGCCGGCGTGCAGCTCCTGCTGCTCGACGTGGATGGTGTGTTGACCGACGGCGGCGTGACCTGGAGCAACGATGGCGTCGAACACAAGACGTTCAACATCCGCGACGGGCTGGGCCTGCGGCTGTGGCAGCGTGCCGGCTGTCGGGCCGGGATCGTGACGGGACGGTCGAGCCACGTGGTTCAGCTGCGGGCCGACGAACTGGGCATCGACCTCGTGCGACAGGGCGTGGACGACAAGCTCGCGGCCGTGGCCGACATCGTGGCGGAGTACGGCCTCGCCTGGGAGCAGGTGGCCTTCATGGGCGACGACCTCCCCGACCTGCCGGTGCTCCTGCGGTGCGGCGTGGGCATCGCGGTGGCCGATGGCTGCGCCGAGGTGCGGGCGGCGGCGGCGGTGGTGACCGCCTTGCCTGGTGGCAAGGGGGCGGTGCGGGAGGTGATCGAACGGATGCTCCGTGCCCGTGGCGGCTGGGAGGCGATCGTGGCCCGCTATGCGGCGGCCCAGCCTGCCGGTCCCGGTGCGGGGCGGGCGTGAGCGGGCTGGCGTCACGGTGAGCACCATGATGGAACATCGCCTCGGTCGGACGCTGCGAGTGTTCCTCGTCGTGCTCGCGGCGGGAGGCTTCTATCGGCTCGCCGTCGTGCCGTTCGTGGAGCCCCGGGTCCGTGAGCACGTGTCGGCCCACGAGATGACGCCCGAGGAGGCGGCGGCCATCCGGGCTCGGGCCGATCGTCGGCTGGCAGCCATCGGCGACGTGTTTCCTGCCGGCTCCTGGGAGCGCGACAATCCGATCATGCTCGAGAGCCGGCAGATGCGGCTGCTCTTCAAGGACTACCACTCGCTGCCGGATGGCCGCGTCAACCTCGTGCCCTGCACGCTCGTCGTGCTGCCCGACCGCAATCGCGTGGCGGCTGAGAAGGCGGGGGGGCGCACGATCGTCCTGCGGGCGCCGCAGGGGGCGGTGCTCGAATTCGACGAGCCTCTCGACCTGCGTCAGGGCCGGCTGGCGAAGCTGATCGGGGGCAGCCTGCGGGGCCAGGTGACGATTCGCGGCACGCCATCGGCGCCGAACGCCGACGACGACATCGAGATCGTCACCCGCGACGTCGAGCTCGACGAGCTGCAGGTTCAGACCAACGAGATGGTGCAGTTCCGCTACGGTCGCTCGAGCGGCAGCGGCCGCGGCATGATGGCGAAGCTCATGCCCCGCGAGGGGGCGCCGCGACGAGCCTCGCCGGTGAAGCCCGGCAAGCCCGGCGGCCCCGTATCCGACCAGGGGCCCAACATCGGCGGCGTGGATTCGATTCGCCTCGATCGTGACGTGCGGATGCGGCTCGAGGGGCTCGCCGGCGGCTTTCTGCCCGGGCGGGAGTCGGCGGCGCCGACGGCGGTCGCCGCCACCGCCCAACCCCCGGCACCCGTGCTCGTGAGCTGCCGTGGGAGTCTCTGTCTCAATGTCTCCGCCAACGTGATCACCCTCGAGGATCACGTCGACGTCATCCGCACCACCGCCGAATCGACCAGCGATCACCTCGCCTGCGACCTGCTTGCGATCATGCTGGCCCGCCGCGAGGGCGGGGCAGGCGGGAAAGGGGGGCTCGAGCCGGTCGAAATCCAGGCCAAGGGCAGCCCGGTGGTCGTGACCAGCGACAGTGCCGAGCTGGAGGCGCGGGCCGCGCGGCTCGGCTACGAGATCGCCACCCGCCGCATCCTGCTCGACGGCGACGAGCCCGTCGCGCTCACCGTGCGGGACACCGAAATGGAGGCCCGCCGCATCGACTACTGCCCGGGGCCGCCCGGCGATCCGGGCTCGTTGCTCGCCGTGGGGCCGGGCTGGCTCCGCGGCCGTGCGGCCGAGGCGCCGCCGATGCAGGTGAGGTGGCAGCAATGGCTGCGGATGCGACCCGACGGAGACGGGCACGTCGTCTCGATCGCCGGCGATTCCGAGGTGGTCGTGGAACGCCAGGGGCGGCTGGCGGCGACGGAGATGCACCTCTGGCTCGACATGGCGGCCGAAGCCGGGCCGAAGCCGAAGCGGGATGGTCCGCCGGGGCCCGACTTTTCGCGGGTGCGGCCGTCGCGGCTCCTGGCCCGCGGCATCGTCGAGGCTGATGCCGATGCCGCCACGGTGCGGACCGACCGGCTCGAACTCTGGTTTCGCAGCGAGCAGCCGGCCCCGCAGGTGGCGCAGGCTGCGCCGCCACAGCCTGCCGCCGCGGCGGCCGCACCGGCGACCCCGGCGCCGGCCCAGCCGCGGCCGCCGCGCGAGGAGCAGCCGCGGGGCAAGCTCGTGGCCTCGGGAAGCTTGGTTCGCGGGCTCGTCGTGCTGGCAGCGGCGGGCAATCAGATCGAGGAACTGTCGATGGAAGGGCAGGTGCGGCTCGTCGAGCAGCCGCTCGCGGCCGCCGCGTTGCCGGAGCCGCCGCTGGAGATTCACGGCGACCAGGTGCAGGTGTCGCGTCCGCAGCGGTTCGACGCCCGCGCGATCGTGTCGGGCCGGCCCGCCCGCGTGAACGGCCGTGGGCTCGAACTCGAGGGGCCGCTCGTCGAGTTCGACCGCGGCCGCAGCCGGCTCACGGTGGACGGCGCCGGCCGGCTCGTGCTGCCGGCAGGTCAGGCCGGGGCGAGTCTGGACATCTTCGGATCGGCTGCCGAGCCCGCACCGCCGGCTCACCTGCCACCTGGCGCCGGCCAGGCGGCGCAGAAGCTCAACGTCACATGGCAGGGCCGGATGGACTTCGACGGGCTCACGACCCGGTTCGTGGAGAAGGTCGTGGCCGCGAGCGATCAGGCGACGGTGCACGCCGGCTCGCTGGACGTCGTCTTCGACCGGCCGTTCACGCTCGGCGCCGATGGAGTCGAGCGCGGCGGGCCGCAGCCCGAGGTGGCACGGATCGCCTGTGGCGGCGGCGTGCGAGTGGAGAGCGAGTCGCAGGCGGCTGACGGTGGCCGCTCGAAGGAGCGGTTGTTCGTGAAGGATCTGGTGATCGATCGTGCGAGCGGCGACGTTGCGGGCACCGGCCCAGGCAGGCTGACGAGCACCCGGCTCGGCCAGTCGCCGGCCCTGAACCTCGCCCCAGGCGGGGCCGCGGGCGCACCGGCTCGCGGTGGCGTGCAGCCGGTGGCGGCGACCACCGCGGCGGCCGGGCTCACGTATCTCGGCGTCGATTTTCAACGGGGGCTGCGGGGCAATCTCAACCGCCGCATGATGGAGTTTCATCAGCGCGTCGAAGCGATCTGGGGGCCGGTGGCCAGCTGGGACGACACGCTCGATCCGCACGCTGCCACGGGCCTGCCGGCGGGCGTGTTCACCGTGTCGTGCGACGTGCTGGGGATGGGGCAGTCGCAACCGCAGCCGGGCGGCAAGCGGCCGGGCATCGAACTCGCTGCCGGCGGCAACGTGCTCGTCGAAGGGGAGGCATTCACGGCCCGCAGCGCGCGGCTGACCTGGAGCGAGGCCAAGGACCTGCTCGTGTTCGAGGGGGACGGCCGCAGCGATGCCCAGCTCTTCCGTCAGTTGCAGGCGGGTGCCCAGCCGTCGAGCGCCTCGGCCGGAAAGATCCTCTACTGGCGCGGCCTCAATCGTGTGGACGTGGAGGACGCGCGGTATCTCGATCTCGATCAGCTCCGCGGCGGCGGCCCCGCTCCCGGCCTGCCCGGTGCCGCGGCGCCGGCTCCGCGACGGCCCACCCCGCAGCAGCCCCAGCGGCCGCTGCCTTCGACGTGAGTCTCACGCCGGAAGCCGGCGGGCTTCCGCGTCGAGGGCGTCGAGGACGAACCGCATGATCTCCGGCGCGATGCGGTCATAGTAGGCGGTCGAGTGCCCCTCGCCCGGGCCGACGAGCGGTTCGAGCAGGGCCAGGTGCGGGATGCCGAGGGCCACGAGCTTGCTGCGGAGCCGCACGGCGCCGTCATGCCAATGCAGGTCGGAGGGATCGCTGGCGAAGCACTGGTGCCGCGGCCAGTTGAGCGGGTGCACGTGGAGGATCGCGGTGTCCTGCCGGGCCCGCTCCACGTCGCCGAAGAGCTGCCAGAGCGTGTCGTAGTATTCGCCGTCGTCGCGGTCGCCGGCCTCCCGCATCGCGAGATGAAAGTCGATCGCAGGAGCGATGGCGGCCGCCACCGGAAACAGGTGCGGGTGTCGATAGGCCAGCCGCAGCGCGCCCTGGCCCCCCATGCTCGTGCCGATCAGACCGATACCCGGCGGCCGAACGTCGAAGCGTCGCTCCAGCTCGGCTCGGAGGTGATCGACGACGTAGCGTTCGGCCGTGATCACCGGATCGAATGCCGGCAGCGGCTTGTCGAGCCACCAGGAGCGGCCGCTGCGCGGCGCGATCGCGGGCAGTCCAGCGGCCTCGATGAGGTCACGGAGGGCCGGCAACTCCTGCAGCCACCGCTCGCGAACACCATGCAGGTAGATCACCGCGCGGCCCGGGCGGGGCTGCGGAGGCTCGTAGAGCTCGCATGCGTGTCCTGCGACCGTGATGATCGACCAGTGCGGGCGGAGGGGCGGAGGCATGCGGAGGGCTCGTGGGGCGTGGCATGACGACGGACCCGATTGTAGACAGGCGGCTCCGCGAAGCTGCTACACTCCCGCGCCATGCAGCCGCTCCTCTCCGCCGCCGAACTCGCCACCGGGATCGACCGGCTCGCCGCCGCGGTCCGTTCCCAGTATGGCCGCCGGCCGATCGTCGTGGTGGGGGTGCTCACGGGTAGCATCGTGCTCGTGGCGGATCTCATCCGCCGGCTCGAGTGTCCGATCGAATTGAGCATGGTGTCGGCGAGCAGTTACCGGGGCACGGCCACGGCCCCCGGCCGGCTGGAACTGCGGCTCGACTCGCTCCCCGATCTGGCCGGCCGTGACGTGCTGGTCGTGGACGACATCTTCGACACCGGCCGCACACTGGAGGCGCTCGTCGCGGAGCTCCGCCGCCGCTGGGCAGCGAGCGTGCGGTCGCTCGTGCTCGTGCGGAAGGCGGGCCGGGCCGAGGTGGCCATGGAACCCGATTTCGTGGGGTTCGACATTCCCGATGTGTTCGTCGTGGGGTATGGTCTCGACTTCGACGGCGCATGGCGGCACCTGCCGCATCTCGCGGCCCTCGATTCCGCCGACATCACCGCCGCCCGCGCCCGCACCGCTTCGAGACCCGATGCCCACCGACCCACACCCGTCGATCCTGCTGGTGACGCCCGGGCGTGATCCTGTCGGCACGGGCCGGGAGGTCGAACTGCTCGCGGAGGGCATGCGGGCCGCCGGCCGCAGCGTCCACGTGGCGGTCCTGTCGCGAGGCGGCGCGGTGCCCGACCGGCTCGCGGCGCACGGCATGCCAGTGCATCGACTTGGCCGACGGCCGGAGGTCGATGCTGCGGCCGCAGCCCGACTTATGATCCTCGTGCGGCGGCTGCGGCCGGACGTCGTGATCGTGGTCGGGAGGTCGCTGCTCGTGGCTGCCGCGGCGGTCAAGCTCGCGGCGCCCCGGACGCACGTCGTGGCGCGACTCGCCGTCCCGGTCGAACGGTCACCCCAGGCCCGGGCGCTGCGGCAGCTCGATCTCGTGCTCGCCACGTCTGCGGCGGTGGCGGACTCGTGTCGAGGCGACCGGAGTGGGCCGCGGGTGGAGATCGTCCCGCCGGGGATCGCAGCCGATCCAGGCCGCGGGCTCGACCGCGCGGCCATCGCCGCGCGACTCGGACTCGACCCGGCGAAGACCTGGACGCTGTGCGTGGCGCCGCTCGTAGCCGCCTCGAAGCTGGAACGGCTGCTCTGGGCGATCGACCAGCTGGGTGTCGTGACGAAGGGGCTCGAGCACGTGCTCGTGGGCGCCGGGCCGCTGCTGGGGCGGGTGCGCCGCCGGGCGCGGGTGCAGGAGCTCGCCGAGCGGCTCGTGGTGGTGCCCCACTGCGACATCCTGCCCGACCTGCTCGGACAGGTGCGGCTCGTCTGGCAATCGGGGCAGGTGGCGCTCGGCGGGGCGATCCTCGACGCGATGGCGCGGGGCGTGCCGACGGTGGCCGTGGAGAGCGACGCCGCCCGACAGCTGATCATCGAGGGCGAGACGGGGCGGATCGTGCCGGCGATCCCGGAGAGCGAGTTTCCGCGGCGGGCCTTCGGGATCATCGAAGACGACGCACTCGCGACCCGCTACGGCGGCGCCGGCCGGGCCCGCGCCGAGACGGCGTTCGCGGCCGACCGCATGGTGGCGGCGGTGATCGCCGCGATCGATTCATAAAAGCCCCCAGGCGCGAGCCGGGGGATGGCGATCGATTTGGCTCCGCAACGGGCCTACGGCGTGGTCCGCTGCCGACTGGCAAGCGTGTGGCCGGAGGGGCTCGTTCGCAGGTGGCCCTCTTCAGCCACGAGCACGCCCGCCTTGAAAACCTTCGCGGGGATGGAGAACATCCGCGCGAGGTCGCGATCGGGGCGGTAGAGCGTGATGTCGGCGTCGGCACCCACGCCGAGGTGGCCCTTGTGTGGCAGGCCGGCGATCCGGGCCGGGGCCGCGCGGGTGACGATGCACAGCTCCTGCAGCGTGTATTCGCGGGAAAGATCCGCGAGCGGGCTGCGCCTCCTCACGGCGGGGTGGATGCGGTCGAAGGCCGCGCGGCGGAAGGCGGCGTCGCCCAGCAGCTGCATCAGATGCGGGTAGGCCGTGAAG
>JBJTIE010000144.1:0-3657 GCA_046094845.1 Planctomycetaceae bacterium
CTGCGACGAGACCGGCGATCTCGTGGGCATCCTCAAGCGGCACGAGACGGGCCGCTACCGGCTCAAGCCCAACTTCCGCGGCCTCGGCTGAAAAAAGGTGCCAGCCACCAAATCTGGGTAAAGCAGTGGATCTTGCTTGCCCATCTTGCCCAGATTTGGTGGCTGGCACCTTTTTTAGGTCATGATGCCTTTCACGACGTTGCCGGCGATGCCGGTGAGCCGGACGTCGAGGCCCTGGAATTTCGTGGTCAGGCGGTGGTGATCGATGCCCATGAGCGCGAGCATGGTCGCGTGCAGATCGTGGACCGCCACGACGTTGTCCACGGCCCGGTAGCCCAGGTCGTCGGTCGCGCCCCACGTGATGCCGGGCCTGATGCCGCCGCCGGCGAGGAACACGCTGAAGCCGAGGATGTGGTGGTCGCGACCGCTGCCCTGGCCCATCGGCGTGCGGCCAAACTCGCCCCCCCAGAGCACGAGCGTGTCGTCGAGCATTCCCCGGCGGGCGAGATCCTCGATGAGCCCGGCGGTGGGACGATCCACCGCGGCGGCGCCGTCCTTCATGCCCTCCTCGATCCGGCCGTGGTGGTCCCACGCCCGATGGTAGAGCTGGATCATTCGTACGCCGCGCTCGGCGAGCCGCCGCGCGAGCAGGCAGTTCGACGCGAACGAACCGTCCCCGGGCTCCTTGACGCCGTAGAGGTCGAGTGTCTCGCGCGTCTCGCCGCCGAAGTCGGTGAGGTCCGGCACGCTGGCCTGCATCCGGAAGGCCATCTCGTATTGGGCGATCCGCGTGGCGATCTCCGGGTCGTGCTGCTCCTCGGCCAGCATGCCGTTGAGCCGGGTCACCTCCTCCACCACCTGCCGCTGCATGCTCTGGCAGACCCCCGGCGGGCTGCCGATGAAGTGGACGGCGTCGCCCCGGGACTGGAACGGGATGCCCTGCAACCGGCTCGGCAGCACGCCGCTCGACCACTGCCGCGCCGAGATCGGCTGCTGGCCGTAGCGGCCGGCGGAGGTGAGCACCACGAAGCCGGGGAGGTTCTCGGAGGCCGAGCCGAGTCCGTAGAGGAGCCACGAGCCCATGCTCGGCCGCCCCTTGATGATCGACCCGGTGTTCATGAAGGCGTGGGCCGTGTCGTGGTTGATCTGCTCGGTCTGCATCGAGCGGATCACGCACAGCCGGTCCGCCTGCCGTGCGATGTTCGGGAACAGCTCGCTCACCTCGATGCCCGAGGCGCCGTGCTTCGCGAAGCGGGTGAATGGGCCCCGGGCCTTGAGTTCCTCGTTTTGGAGTTGGGCGAGTTGCTGACCCTTCGTGAACGACTCGGGGAAGGGCTGGCCGTCGAGCGCCTTGAGCGCGGGCTTCCAGTCGAACGACTCGAACTGCGACGGCCCGCCGGCCATGCAGAGGAAGATCACCCGCTTGGCCTTCACCGGAAAGTGAGGCTGGTCGAGGACGCCGCGCCAGTCGTCGGGCTTTGCGAGCCCCGCAGCCGCACCGGTCGCGCGGGCCTCGGACGCCCGCAGCATGGCCAGGGCGATGCCGCCGAGCCCGTAGGCGCCGTGGGTCACGAAACTGCGGCGGGAAATCCTGGTCGGGTCGAGGATGGGCGGCATGGCAGGGTTCAGTAGCGGGTGATCACTTCCTGGGTATTCAGCAGCACGCGGCAGAGCTGGGCCCAGGCGGCATGTTCGACGGGGTCGAGGTCCGGCCGCGGGGCGATGCCGACGTCGAGCGAGGCAACCGCGGTGGCGGGGTCGGCCGCGAACGATATCCGGCGGGCCGCGAGGAAGGCGGCGAGCGACTCGACCTCCCGTGACCGCGGCTCGCGGTCGAGCGCGAGCCGGTAGGCGAGCCGGATCCGCGCCGCGTCGTCGGTCGCCGAGCCGCCGAGGAGCAGCCGTGCCGCGAAGCCACGGGCCGCTTCGACGAACTCGGGGTCGTTGAGCAGCGTGAGCGCCTGTTGCGGCGTGTTGCTCGTGATCCGGCAGGCGCAGCACTCGTCACGGGCCGGGGCGTCGAAATTGGCGAGCATCGGGTGGAGGAACGTCCGTTGCCAGTGCACGTAGACGCCCCGGCGCCACTGCCGCGGATCCCGCTCGGCCACATAGTTCCGGTCGGGGAACTGGATCGCCTCGTAATACCCGTCGGGCTGATAGGGCTTCACGCTCGGGCCGCCGATGTCGTCCACGTTGAGGAGCCCGGCGATCGCCAGCGCGTTGTCGCGGACGAACTCGGCGTCGAGCCGGCGCGGGTTCTGCGTGGCGAGGAGCCGGTTGGCCGGATCGACGACGAGGGCCTCGGCCGACAGCGAGCTCGTCCGCCGGTAGGCCCGGCTCGTGACAATGAGCCGGATCATGTGTTTGACGTCCCAGCCCGATTCGCGGAACTCACAGGCGAGCCAGTCGAGAAGCTCGGGGTGAGACGGCAGCTCGCCCTGGGAGCCGAGGTCGTCGAGGGCCGCGCTGAGTCCCGTGCCGAAGAAGGCGGCCCAGAGCCGGTTCATCACGGCGCGGGGCGTGATCGGATTGGCGTCGGAGGTGATCCAGTTCGCGAGGTCGAGCCGCGTGAGCCGGCGCTCCGGGGAGCTCTCGATCCGGCCCGGCAGAAACGACGGCGTGGCCGGCAGGACGACCGGGCCGCTCTCATCGTGCCAGTTGCCGCGAGGCAGCACGCGGACGGCGAGCGGATCGGGCCGTGGCTGCGTGACCATCGTCCAGGCCTTGCCGCCGAAAAGCTCGCGCTCCCGAGCGGCGAGCGTGGCGAGGGCGTCGAAGGTCGGGCGGTCGTGCGCCGTGGCCAGCAGGAATGCGACGGCCACGCGGGCCCGCTGCTCCGACGACCGATGCGCGGCGGGCTCGCGGAGCGCCGCCAGATCGGCGGCGTCTGCCGCATCGAGCGGATGCACGGCCCCGAGCGGGCTCGCCGCGAGACGCAACGGCATGTCGCTCGTCGCGTTGTGGACCGACACGACGAGCCGCTCGCCGGCTGCGAGCCGGACGGGATCGAGGAGCCATGTCGCCGATACGTCGCCACCCTCCGGCAGTTGAGCCGGCACCTTCCATTTCGCGGTGATGCCCGGCACCTCGGCGCCCGAGAGGTATTGCACCCGCTTCGCCGTCGCGTCACCGGCCAGGATCGTGATCGTCCGCGGCTTGCCCTCCACGGGCTGGACGGAGACCTCGAGCTTGAATTGTTTGTCCAGGATCGTGGCGAGCGCCTCGGGGGCTGCTCCCTCGGCGACGACCGAGAGCCGGACGGCCGCGACGGCTGCCAGGTTGTCGGCCGTGAACGTCGCCCGCAACGGCGTTGGCGGGGCAGAAGGCGGCGGGGAGTCTGGAGCCGCCTCCGATGCGGACGGCTGCGAGGTGGGCTCGGCCGGGCACGGGAGTTCCGGCCGCCCGGTGATCCAGCCGTCGGGATATGACGCGAGGAACGACTGGAGGTCGGCATCCCAGCGGGCCAGCGCATCACGGGTCGCCGAGTCGTGCTCGAGCGTTGCGGCCGCCCGCACGATCGCCTCGCCGAGCTGCTGTCGCGTGCGACCGAGCTCCTTGACGAGCCACGGGCTACAACCGGCTCACCATGATGACCCGCGAGGGGGGCGCGCAGGCCAAGGAGTATCTCGCGAAGTACGGCGCGGAACGGGTGCGGGC
>JBJTIE010000145.1:0-21376 GCA_046094845.1 Planctomycetaceae bacterium
CGCATGCTCCGCATGCGGCCCACGGTGTGAACACCGCAGGCCCGTCTATGCCTCCGCGGGGCGACGTCCTGTGGCCTGAGTTCGGGGCTGCCCATGCCCCGAGAGCAGGACGCTCGCTGCGGGCATCCATGCCCTTCGCTCGCTCGGATGCCGCCTTCGCTCCGCCATCCTGGCTGCGCTCGACGGCATACGCCGGCTCTCGGGGCATGGGCAGCCCCGAACTCAGGCCACAGGACGTCGCCCCGCGGAGGCATAGACGGGCCTGCGGTGTTCACACCGTGGGCCGCATGCGGAGCATGCGGACTACGGCGCGAGCGCGCGGACGGCGACCGAGATCGTCACACAGCCACTGGGGCGGCGGGTGCGTGGCCGGCGCGGGCCACGAGTTTGTCCTGATCGACGCAGTCGGCCGCAATCCAGCCCGACATCATCACCATGGGCATGCCCGGACCCGGATGAGCCGAGCCGCCCGCGAGGTAGAGGCCCTCGATGTCGGGTGAGCGATTCGCCGGCTTGAAGGCACCCAGATACTTGCCGTGGCTGGCCAGGCCGTAGATCGCGCCGTCGAGCACGTGGTAGCGATCGTTGATGTCCTGCGGCGTAAGTGCCTTCTCGACCACGATGTGCTTCTCGAGATCCTTCAGGCCGGCCGTCCGCTCGAGCTTGCGGATGATCGTGTTGCGATACTCCGGCAGCATCTTTTTCCAGTCGTGGTGCGGCCGCAGGTAGGGCGTATGCACGAGCACATACAGCGCCTCGCCGCCGGGGATCGCCACCTCCGGCTCGGTCACGGCCGGGGCGCAGACGTAGCAGGTCGGATCGGGGGCAGGCTCGCCGCGGCGGTAGATCGCCTCGAACTCGGCGTGCGGATCCTCCGAGAAGACGAAGTTGTGGTGGATCAGCTGCTCGTAGCGCTTGTCGAGGCCGAGGTAGAGCACCACGCCCGAGCAGGCCGGCTCGTACTTGCGGCGGCCGAGGAACTTCTTTCGCGGCTGACCATCCACGAGCTCGCGGTGGGTGCGGACGCTGTCGGAGTTGCTCACGACCGCGGCCGCGGCGATCGTCTCACCCGCGGCCGTCTCCACGCCCCGCACGCGGCCCCCCTCCACGATGATCCGCCGAATCGGCGTCTTCGTGCGGACGTCGACGCCGAGGTCGACCGCGAGGCTCGCCAGGGCCCGCGGCACGGCGCCGGTGCCGCCGCGGGGATACCAAACGCCGTCGTTCGACTGCATGTGGGCGATGCTGCAGAGCACCGCCGGCGACTGCTCGGGGCAGCTGCCGACGTACTGCGTGTAGTGGTCGAACATCTGCGCGGCCCGCTCGTCGGGCACGTACGACCGCACCGTGCCGGCAACACTGTGCCCCGGCCGCATGCCGATCAGTTCCTTGATGAAGCCGACGGAGAGGCTCTTGCGGACGTCGATCATGTCCCGCATGCCACCGACGCTGCGCCAGAAGAAGAATTCGTCGGAGAGCCGGTGGAGCCGCCGCGAGAGATCCATGAACCGGCCGTAGCCGTCGCCCGCTCCCGAGCCGGGGGCGAAGGTGTCGAGATTGGCCCGCATCGCCTGCACGTCGGACACGAGATCGAGCGTGCTACCGTCAGTGAAGAAGCTCCGCCACTGGGGATCGAGCGGCACGAGATCCAGGGCCGACTCGAGGTCGCGGCCCGCCTCGGCGTAGATCCGCTTGAGCACCCGCGGGATCGTGAGGATCGTGGGTCCCATGTCGAATCGGAAGCCCTGCTCCGACAACACGGCCGCCTTGCCGCCGACCCACGGATTCTTGTCGCAGAGGGTGACGCGATAGCCGCGGGCCGCGAGCGTGCAGGCCGCCGCGAGACCGCCGAGCCCGGCGCCGATCACCACCACCCTGTCGTCACCAGCTGCCTTGATCATGTGCGTCCTGCTGTGCGTGCCCGAGAGTCCGTGTGCTGCCTGCCCCGCCGGTTTCCGCCCCGGTCAGACGGCGCCGGCCGCCGCCCTGCCCCGCCGGCCAGGCTCCCGCCCCGCCACCCGTGTCGGAGGCGGCCCCGCCGCACAGCCGAGATCCTCGAGCAGCAAATCGGTGGTGATCCGGGCAGACGAATAGATCACGGGCAGGCCACTGCCCGGATGCGTGCCGCCGCCGACGAGGTACATGCGGTCGACGTCCTCGAACCGGTTGTGCGGCCGCATGTGGAGCATCTGGCCGAGGTCGTGGGACAGATTGAACGTCGCCCCCCGGTAGATTTCGTAGCCGTCCTGCCAGTCGTCGGGCGTGAGCATCTTCTCGTAGCGAATCCGCTCCCGGATGCCCCGAATGCCGACCCTCTCCATCTGGTCGAGCGCCACCTCCCGATACCGCGGCGCCTCCCGCCGCCAGTCGACGTTGGGATGACGGTGCGTCACGGGAATGAGCAGATAGAGCGTGCTCATCCCCCGGGGCGCGAGCGTGGGATCGGTGATGCAGGCGTTCTGCACGTACATCGACGGGTCGCCGCTCAACCGATGACGATGCTCGATGTCGGCGAGGTTGTCCCGGTAGTTCTCCGAGAGATAGATGTTGTGGTGGGCGACGTCGTCGTAGCGGCCGTCGATCCCGAGATAGAGCATGAAGGTCGAGCACGAGAACCGCCGCGACGCGATCTTGCGGTCGCTCCAGCGGCGGCGGAGACCATCCGGCACGAGCCGCGTCATGCTGCGGGCGAAGTCGGCATTCACGACCGTCGCATCGGCCGCATATCGGCCCTGGGATGTCCGCACCGCGGTGATCCGCCGCCCCTCGAATTCGATCGCCTCGACCGGCTCTTCGTAGTGGATCTCGACGCCCATCTCCTGGGCGAGCCTCGCCATCGCCGTTGACACGGCGCCGCAGCCGCCGATCGGATGGAAGACACCGTGCTCGTATTCCAGAAACGACAGGATCGAGAACAGGCTCGGGCAGCGGAACGGCGACATGCCGAGGTATTTCGACTGGAACGTGAAGGCCAGCCGGATCCGCTCGTCGCTGAAGAACGTGCCCAGTTCGGCGTCGAGGCTCTTCCACGGCTTGAGGATCGGCATCAGCTTGAAGAGATCCGGCGTCGCGAGATCCATCCAACTCTCGAACGGCTGCTCGAGAAACGGTGCGAAGCGCGTGAACTTCTCGCGGGTGGCGGTCATGAACCGCGTGAACGACCCGGCATCGGCTGGGGACAGCCGCGACACCTCCGCCTCCATCCGCGCCACGTCGGGCGTGGCGAGCAGTTCGCCGCCGGCGCCGAAGATGAGCCGATACTGCGGATCGAGCCGCACCATCTCGACCTCGCGGCGGAGGTCATATCCGCAGGTGGAGAAGATCTCCTCGAGCACCCGGGGATAGAGGAAGAACGTGGGGCCGAGGTCGAACTTGAAGCCCTCGGGGGTGGTGATCGTGCTCGTGCGGCCGCCGGGCACGGCCATTCGCTCGAGCACCCGCACCCGCAGGCCGGCCTTGGCGAGCAGCATCGCGGACGCGAGCCCGCCGGGACCGGCTCCGATGATCGTGACGGTCCGCGTCATCCACGCCCTTCCAGAACCGTGCCGGCCCCGGAGATCCATATTCGGGACGCCAAGCCACGGTGAAACAGCCGTAGTGTAGGACTGGCGGTGGCGCGGTCAAGAAAACCGGGCGATTCGCGGGGTGCAGGCCAACTGGTGGAAGCCGCCGATCTTTTGCCGGCAATACGCAGTGAGGGGCTGCCCGTGCCCCGAGAGCCGGCGTGTGCCGCCAAGCGCAGCCAGGATGGCGAAGCGAAGGCGGCATTCGAGCGAGCGAAGGACAGGATGTCCGCAGCGAGCGTCCGGCGACGGGGCATGGGCAGCCCCGAACTCCCGCCGCAGGAGGGCGACCCGCGAAGGAATAGGCAGGCCTGCGGTGTTCATACCGTGGGCCGCACACGGAGTGTGCGGACTACGGAGGGATCGCGAACGTCGGTTGCGGAAGAGGCGAGGGTCAGTAGGGGAGCATGTACGCCGTGCGGACCGGACGATAGGCGCCGAAGAGGCCGCGGCGGTAGAGGGGCACGGCGACCGCGGCGGGAGCGTAGTAGGCCGTGACGGGCGCGGCCACGACGGGCGATGCGACGACGGTTTCGGTGACTGCAGGAGCGTAGTAGCTCACCGTGGGTGCCGGTGCGTAGTACGAGGTCACGGCGACCGGGGCGGCAGCCACGACCGGCGAGAACGACGTCCGCACGGCGACCTCCGCCGGGGCCGCGACGACCGGCGGCGAGAAGGCCGTCACGGCGGCGTAGTTGCCCGCCGGCACGTAATTCGAAACGTAGGCCGGAGCCGCGACCACGGGCGCCGCCACGACCGGCGCGACGACGACGGGCCGCATCGCGCCATAGTAGACCACTTGGGCCTGGGCGGCCGACGACGAGACGAGCAGGCCACCGCCGATCACGAGAGCGACCGTGAGGCGACGAAGCGAGGCGTTCATGGCATCCTTTCGAAACAGCCGCCGGACTGGGGCGGCTGGGTGGTGGTGGACATCCGACTCATCACTACGGAGTCAGACGAGGATACGTTCGCCCCTGGGGGGCTGGCAAACTGCCCGCAAACTCTGACAATTCCGGGCTCACACTGGGCAACCTGCCGTCGACCGGGGAACGCCTTCCCGAGCTCGACCGCCCCCCGTTCACCACGCACTGAAAGCGACACCTTGGACGCCCTCCCCCGCCCTGCTGCCTCTGCGACGCCGGAAGCCGGCGGCCGAGGCTTTGCCCCCCTGCTTGCGCTGCGGGTGCTCACGGTCCTCAACGACAACCTGCTCCGCTGGCTGGCGATCGGCCTCGGCAAACGGGCGGCCGGAACTGCCGGCACGGCGCTGGTGCTCACGATCGGAACGGCGGGATTCGTGCTGCCGTTCGTCGTCCTCGCCTGGCTGGCCGGCTGGCTGGCCGACCGATTTCCAAAGCGCTCGGTGATCGTGTGGGCGAAGTTCGCCGAGATCGGGATCGCCGCCGGCGCCGCGGTCGTGATCGGCAGGGGAATCGGCGGCGACGCCGGCTGGGCGGGCCTGCCGGTCGGCCTCTGGCTGCTGTTGGGCACGGTGATCGCCATCGGTGTGCAGGCCGCGCTGATGGCGCCGAGCATCATCGGGGCGATTCCGGAGACGGTGCCCGCCGCGAAGCTGGCCGGCGCCAACGGCGTGTTCGCGCTCCTCACGCTCGGGGCCACGTTGGCGGGCATGGCGGGGGGCAACTGGCTGGCCGACGTGACGCCGCTCGCCAGTGCCGAGGCAGCCGCGGCCGCGGTGCCGTTCTCGTTCGCCGCGCCCGCCACGGCGGCGCTCGTCGGCGTGGCGGTCGCCGGCTGGCTGGCCGCCCTGCGGCTCGGACGTGCGCCCGCGGCCGATCCGCAGGCGCCGGCGCCGGTCAATGCACTGGCCAGCACGGGACGCGACCTCGGGGAGCTCTTCAGTTCCCGCACGCTTCTGGCCACGGCGGCCGGAATCGTGTTCTTCTGGGCGCTGGCCGCCATCGCCCAACTCAACGTCGATCAATTCGCGTTCGAGTCGGGAGCGACGAGCCAGACGCAGATCGTGCCGCTCTTGGTGGCGCTCGTCGGCGGCATCGGGCTCGGCAGCCTGCTCGCCGGCAAGCTGTCGCGGCGGGGCATCGACGAGGGCTCCGCGGTCGATCTCGGCTTCGTGCCACTGGGTGGGGTCGTGATGACGATCGGCTGTTTCGCCCTCGCCCTTTGCGACACCGGCATCTTTCCGGCCGACACGGCCGCCGGCGTCGCGGCACCGGCCGGATTCCCGTGGCGGCTCGTGGCCCCGATCGCCTGGCTAGCAGTGCTCGGTGTCGGTGCCGGCATGTTCGACGTGCCGCTCGAGGCCTACCTGCAGGAGCAGAGCCCGCCGGCCCGCCGCGGCTCGATCCTCGCCTCGGTCAACCTGCTCGTGTTCGCCGGCATGTTCCTGGCCTCACTGATCTACGGTGGCCTGCGGACCCAGGTCGGCACCGCCTCCGCCGCCCCGCTGGTGTCGGCCCGCGGACTGTTCGCGATCTTCGGCGTGGCGTCGCTCGCGGCCACCGTGGCGGCCGTCGTCTGCGCCCCGCGGTCGTCGCTGCGGATGTTCGTGCGGGCGATCGTGCAGACGGGCTGGCGGTTTCGCGTGGTGGACGAGACCAACGTGCCGGCCACGGGACCGGTCGTCGTCGTGGCCAACCATCTCTCGTGGCTCGACGGCTTTCTCCTGCCGCTCGCCTCGCCACGGCCGATCCGGATGGTGGTCTATGGTCCGAACATCCAGGGAAAGTTCCTGCGGATGCTGGCCGACCAGTGGCGGTTCATCCTCTTCGACCCGCGGCCCAAGTCGATCGGCACGGCGCTCAGGACGATCCAGTCGGGCCTCGCGGCGGGGGACGTGATCGGCATCTTCTGCGAAGGGGGCATCTCGCGAACCGGGCAACTCCTCGGCTTCAAACGCGGCCTCGAATGGCTGCTGGAAAAGGTCGAGGCTCCGATCGTCCCGCTCTCTGTCGACGGGCTCTGGGGCAGCCTGCTCACGTTTTCCGAAGGGAAGTACTTCTCGAAACGTCCCCGGCTCTGGCGCCGGCCGATCACGCTCACCTTCGGGCCGCCCCTCCCCGTGGGCACGCATCCCGATCAGGCCCGCCTCGCCCTGCAGGAGGTGACCGCCTCGGCCGTTGCCCGCAGGCTCGACCCTCACGCAGCCACGGCCGAAGCCTTCGACGGCTGCTGCCTCGTCCGCCGCGATGATCGGCTCGTGACCTCGCTCGCCGCCGGCGATCCGCTCCACGATTCCTTGGGTCTGCACGCCGGCCGGCTGCTCGGCATCCGAGCCACCGTCGTCGATCCGTCATCCTCCGCCCCGCACCTCGCTGCCGCCCTCGCTCGCGACCGCGCCACGCTCTGGCTCGCCCGCGCGGAGCAGGTGCTCGCGCTGGCGGCGGAGCCGGCAGCGGCCTCCGGCCTGGCCGATCACCTCGCCGTCGTCGTCATCCCGATCGGACGGCAGGCCGATCTTGCCCGGACCCGCGAGGCGATCGACAGGTTCCGCGATGTGTGCGGTATCGAGCCCGTCGTGGCCTACGCGCCGCCGGAGGTGGGCGGCCTCGTGGCCATGAACACGCCCCCCTCCCGGATCGCCTGGGACCACGAAGCGATCACGAAGCCCGACACGGTCGGCCGCGTCGTGAACGGCGTGGTTGTCTGGCCACGCGCCAGCCAACGCACGGCCCTGGGCCTCCCCTCCCTCGCCGGATCAGGCATCGACGATGCGGCGACTGCCACGCTTCCAATCGCCGCCACTGGCCTCCGAAACGGCCGAAACCAGCCCCGAGCCGCCCTGCTGTCCGAAGCCTTTGACATCGACAAAGACGGCTTCCTCGTGCCCCGCACCGACTGAAAACGCCTGCCCACGGCCGCTCCGGCAACGAATCTGGATGCAAAGGGCTGCGTCCGGTATTGTTTGAGTCGTCGCGCACCCCTAGCTCAATTGGATAGAGCATCGGTCTACGGAACCGAAGGTTGCTGGTTCGAGCCCAGCGGGGTGTATTTTCGGAATGCCGCCGATTGTGCCGTGAGGGGCTGCCCATGCCCCGAGAGCCGGCGTTTGCTGACCAGCGTAGGCAGGATGCCGAAGCGCAGTCAGCATCGAGCGAGCGAAGGCATGGATGCCGTAGCGAGCGTCCGGCGACGGGGCATGGGCAGCCCCGAACCCACGCCAGTTGAGCCCTGCCCAGCAGTTGCTCCGGCCCGTTTGCTCTCATTCCATTTGCCCTTGGGCCGTTCCCCCTGCGGCCTGTAGGCTCTCGGGCATGGAACGCCCGTCCACCATTGCCACGACCAGCCATCGTGTCGTCGGCTTCGACCCCGGCCTGAACATCACCGGCTACGGCGTGATCGAGTGCCACGGGGCGACGGTGCGGCTGGTCGAGGCCGGCACGGTGCGGTCCCGCGGTGAGTCGCTCGAGGAGCGGTTGCATACGATCCACTCCGGCGTCCGCGAGGTGATCGAGGCCTTCAAGCCGGGGGCGATGGCGATCGAGCAGGTGTTCGCCCATGCCAAGTTCCCCAAGGCGGCCCTGCTTTTGGCCCATGCGCGGGGCGTGATCTGTCTGGCGGGCGTGCAGGCCGGACTCGCCGTGCACCACTACCTGCCCAATCGGGTGAAGGGCACGCTCGCGGGCAGCGGCCATGCTGGCAAGGCACAGATTCAGGCGGCCGTGCAGCGGGAACTGGCGTTGGCCCAGCCGCCGCATCCGGCCGACGCCGCCGATGCCCTCGCCGTGGCCCTCACCGACTACCATCTGCGGCTGCGTCCCCTCCTCTTCGGGACGAGCATCGTGAGAATCAGGAGCAGCCGGGCATGATCACGCGGATTTCAGGCACGCTGGAACGAGTCGAGCCGACGGCGGTGGAGATCGCCGTCGGACCGGTGGTGCACGAGGTGCTCGTCACCGAGCTCGTCCGCCGCACCTGCCAGCAGAAACTGGGCCAGCCGGTCGTGCTCCACACACTGGAATACCTCGAGGGCAACCCGACGCGGGGCAACCTCGTGCCCCGGCTGGTGGGCTTTCTCTCGGAGGTGGAGCGGGAGTTCTTCGAGCTGATCTGCGAGGTGGACGGCGTGGGCGTTCGCAAGGCGCTGCGGGCGATCATCCGCCCGGTCGGCGAGATCGCCTCGGCCATCGAGGAGCAGGACGCGAAGTCGCTCTCCGGCCTGCCCGGCATCGGCGCGGCGACGGCCGAGCGGATGATCGCCAAGCTCCGCCGCCGGATGCCGAAGTTCGCCCTGCTCGTGGCCCGCGACACCCCGAGCGAGGCGGGCGGCGCCGCCGACGTGCTCGTCGAGACGTTCGACGTGCTCCGGTCGCTCGGCCACTCCGACTCCGACGCCCGCCGCCTCGTGGACGCCCTCCGGGCCGAGAAGAAGAAGCCCAAGGATGTGCAGGAAGCCCTCGAGTCGATCTACCGCCACATGCACAAGCCCCGATCATGACCCTAGGTTTTCCCGTGCCACCTGCTTGCTTCCGAATGCCCCTCGCTGAATCCGAAATTTCACCACAGGTGGTCGCCCCTCTGCGGAAAAGCCCGGGCCTACGGTGTTCATACCGTGTGCCGCACACGGAGTGTGCGGCACACGGGGCCGCGACCGATAGGGCGCGGTACGATCGTTGCGGGTGAAACTCATGGAATCCTTCCGTCAGCCCAGCGTGCAGGCAGCCGACGAGCCCGTCGGCGAGGATCGCGCCCTGCGACCGCAGCGGATGCAGGACATGGTGGGGCAGCGGGCCGTCTATGAACGGCTCGAGATCGCGATCGACGCCGCGCGGAAGCGGGGCGAGACGCTCGGCCACATCCTGCTCGACGGCCCGCCTGGCCTCGGCAAGACGACGTTCGCCACGTGCATTCCCCGGGAACTCGGCACCACCCTCCAGATCGCGAGCGGCGCGGCGTTGGCGGCGCCGAAGGATCTGCTGCCCTATCTGACGAACGTGTCGGAAGGCTCCGTACTCTTCATCGACGAGATCCACCGGCTGCCGATCGCGGTCGAGGAGTTTCTCTATCCGGCGATGGAGGACTTCCGCATCGATATCACGCTCGGCGACGGCGTGGCGGCACGCACGATCAACATGCCGCTGCGGCCGTTCACGCTGATCGGCGCGACGACGCGGGCCGGCCTGATCTCGGCGCCGCTCCGGGATCGGTTCGTGATCCGCGAGCACCTCGACTACTACTCGCCGGCCGAGCTGGCCGAGATCGTGCGGCGCTCGGCGGCGAAGCTCGACATGCCGATGGACGATGTCACGGCTGACGAGATCGCCCGCCGCAGCCGGGGCACGCCGCGGCTGGCCAACAACCGGCTCCGCTGGATCCGCGACTACTCGACGAGTCGGGCCGACAGCCAGATGGACATCGACATCGCCCGCACGGCGCTCGAGATGCAGGGCATCGACGAGCTCGGCCTCGATGGATTCGACCGCCGGTATCTGGAGACGATCCAGCGGGTGTTCGCCGGGGGGCCGGTGGGCATCGAGGCGATCGCCCATACGATGAGCTCGGCCCCCGACACGCTCGAAGACGACGTGGAGCCGTTCCTGCTCCGGTGCGAGCTCGTCATCCGCACCCCCCGTGGGCGACGGCTGACGGCGAAGGGGGACGAGCACCTCGGCGCCCCGCCCAAGGCGGGCTCCCAGCCCCGGCTCTTTTAGGGGCGGATTTTTAGGGGCGGATTGACCGGGGCGACCGGTTGTGGCTACCCTACGCGGCTCGCATCGTACAAATCAGGTGTTTTCATGGCCGTTCCGAAGCGACGTCAATCGAACCAAAAAACCCGTTCGCGGCGGGCTCACGACTTTCTCGTCCCCCGGCAGCTGACGTTCTGCTCGAACTGCGGCAAGGCGGTGCCCACGCACCGGATCTGCGGCACCTGCGGCCACTACATGGGTCGGGCCGTCATCAAGTCCGAGGAATGAGCCTTGGATAGCCAGCCGGCAATCGTCTTCCCCGGGCAGGGAGCGCAGACGGTCGGCATGGCCGGCGACTGGGTCGATGCCCATCCACAGGCAGCTGCGCTCTTTGCGCGGGCGGCCGATCTGTTGGGCTACGACCTGCTCGGCGTCTGCCGTGACGGTCCGTCCGCCGCGCTCAATGCCACGTCCGTCAGCCAGCCGGCGATCCTCGTCACGAGCCTGGCGGCCCTCGAAGTGCTCCGCGGTCGCGAGGGGAATCCCCTCGCCGCCGCGGGAATCACCGCCGGGCTCTCGCTCGGGGAATACACGGCACTGGTCTTCGCCGGGGCCCTCGATTTCGACGATGCCGTGCGGCTCGTCGACGTGCGAGGCCGCGCGATGCAGGAGTGCGCGGAGCAGCGGCCCGGCGCGATGGTCGCCGTGCTCGGCATGGATCGCGAGCCGCTCACGGCACTCTGCGACGAGCATCGTGCCGGCGACGTGCTGGAGGTCGCCAACGTCCTCTGCCCGGGCAACATCGTCGTGTCGGGCACGGCCGCCGCCTGCCGCCGTCTCGAGACCGCGGCCCTCGCCGCCGGGGCGATGAAGTGCGTGCCGCTGGAGGTGGCCGGCGCGTTTCATACGTCGCTCATGCAGCCAGCCGTGGAGCGGCTGACCGAGGCGCTGGCCACGGCGGCATTTCGCCCGGCCCGAATACCCGTCGTGAGCAACGTCGATGCCCGGCCCCACACCGATCCAGACGAGATCCGCGGGCTTCTGGCCCGCCAGGTCGTCGGCGTCGTGGAGTGGAACGCCTCGATGGCCTACGTGCTCTCGACGGGCGTCCGCGCCGTGTGGGAGGTAGGCCCCGGCCGCGTGCTGCGCGGCCTGATGAAGCGGATTGACCGCGGCGTCGCCTGCTCGGGCGTCTTCGACTGACTGACTGACTGATCCCGATTCACCGTGCCCTCCGGAGGATTCCGCCCATGGCCGACAGTGACGCCAAGACCTCGACTCCCAAGCGGCTGCACGTCGATTTGACGGGCCAGGTGGCCATCGTCACCGGCGCCTCCCAGGGCCTCGGCCGTGCGATCGCCGAGGCGCTCGCGGCGAGCGGCGCGACCGTCGCCCTCGTGGCCCGATCGGTCACCAAGCTGGCCGACGTGGCGGCGGCGATCCGCGCCGCTGGGGGCAAGGCCGAGGAGTTTCCCTGCGACGTCACGAAGGGCGAGGACATCCAGCGGGTGGTCGATGCCGTCATCGAGAAGCTCGGCCGCCTCGACGTCCTCGTCAACAACGCCGGCGTCACCCGCGACACGCTGCTGCCGCGGATGAGCGACGAGGAGTGGGACGAGGTGCTCACGACCAATCTCCGGGCGCCGTTCCTCTTCATGCGGGCCGCGAGCCGCCCGATGATGCAGCAGCGGTACGGCCGGATCATCAACGTCTCAAGCGTGTCGGGCATGATCGGCAATCCGGGCCAGGCGAATTATTCGTCGTCGAAGGCGGGCCTGATCGGCCTCACGAAGACGGTGGCCAAGGAGCTGGCCGGCCGGAAGATCACGGTCAATGCGGTGTCACCGGGCTTCATCGCCAGCGACATGACGGCGGCCCTCGGCCCCCTCGTGCTCGACGAGGTGAAGAAGCGGGTGCCGGCCAAGCGGCTGGGCGAAGCCTGGGAGATCGCGGAGGCGGTCCTCTTTCTGGCCGCCCCCTCGTCGGGCTACATCACGGCCCAGACCCTCGTCGTGGACGGCGGCCTGATCGGCTGAGCGGACGCGACCCGCGGTGGAATAGTGTGGGCCCAAGGCGTTCGGACCATGTGCCGCACACGGAGTGTGCGGACTACGGTGGCGAACCAAACGGCCGCGAGGGGCTGCCCTTGCCCCGAGAGCCGGCGTATGCTGACCAGCGTAGGCAGGATGCCGGAGCGCAGTCAGCATCGAGCGAGCGTAGGCAGGATGCCGTAGCGAGCGTCCGGCGACGGGGCATGGGCAGCCCCGAACCCACACCACGGGAGGTCGACCGGCGGAGGAATAGACGGGCCCGCGGTATTCAGACCGTGGGCCGCACACGGAGTGTGCGGACTACGGGCGGACAGTCCGGACGACGGGCGAGAATTCGCGAAATCGCCCTGGGCTGGACACGTTTGGTCGGGAGCCGGTATACCTTCGCGAGAACGCGGGCAAAATGCGCGGCCTCGGACGGCTGCGGCAGGCTCGCGGTCGTTGCGATGACTTCAGGAGGATTCTTACGGTGGCTTCAGTTCAAGACCGGGTGATCGACATCGTCGCTTCCCAGCTGGGGGTGGCCAAGGATCAGATCACTCCCGAGACGTCGTTCATCAACGACCTGGGTGCCGACTCGCTCGATACGGTCGAGTTGGTCATGGAACTCGAGGAGGAGTTCGAGATCAACATTCCGGACGACGCCGCCGAGAAGATCCAGACCGTCGGTCAGGCGGTCGAGTTCATCGAGAAGCACCAGGCCTGAACCCGCGGATGACGTCAGGGATGAAGCGACGCGTTGTCGTGACGGGACTCGGTGTCGTCACGCCGCTAGGCCGGGCGATCGACGGCTTTTGGGACCGGATCGTCCGTAGCGTGAGCGGCGTGGGGCCGATCACGCTGTTCGACGTGGCCGGCTACCGTGTTCAATTCGGCGGTCAGGTTCACTGGGAGCCGGAAAACGAAGACATTGCGAACCCGAAGGAGCTGAAGCGGCTCGACCGCTTCACGCAGTTTGCAATCGGGTCGGCCAAGGACGCCGTCGCCGACTCCGGGATCGACTTCTCGAAGGAAGACCCCTACCGCTGCGGTGTCGTCATCGGCTCCGGCATCGGCGGTCTGTGGGAATTCGAGGTTCAGGAGGAGCGACTGCTCCACAAGGGAATCGACAAGGTTTCCCCGTTCACGATCCCGAAGCTGATGGTCAATTCGGCCAGCGGCCACGTGTCGAGCATCTACGGCATCAAGGGGCCGAACTTCGCGGTCGCCACGGCATGTGCCAGCGCCGCCAACTCGATCGGCGACGCCCTGCGGGCGATCCAATACGGCGACGCCGACGTGATGGTGACGGGGGGCAGCGAGGCTGCCCTCACACCGATCGGCCTGGCCGGCTTCCAGAACATGCGGGCCCTGTCGTTCCGCAGCGACGCGCCGCAGCAGGCGAGTCGCCCGTTCGACGTCGACCGCGACGGCTTCGTGCTCGCCGAGGGCGCCGGCGTGGTCGTGATCGAGGAGCTCGAGCACGCCCGGAAGCGGGGCGCCCGGATCTACGGCGAGCTCAAGGGCTACGGCGCCAGCGGCGATGCGGGCCACATCACGCAACCGGACGACGAAGGCCGCGGCGCGGCCCACGCGATGACCATGGCCCTCAAGGACGCGGGCCTCAACCCTGACGCCGTGCAGTACATCAACGCGCACGGCACCAGCACGCCTTTGGGCGACAAGGCCGAGACGAAGGCGATCAAGCGGGTGTTCGGCGACCATGCAAAGCGGCTGGCGGTGTCGAGCACGAAGAGCCAACTGGGCCACACGCTGGGCGCCAGCGGCGGCATCGAACTGGCCGTCTGCGCCCTGATCATGTCACGGGGCACGATCTCCCCCACGATCAACCTCGACACGCCCGACCCCGAGTGCGACCTCGACTACGTGCCCAAGGTGGCCCGCGACGCCAAGGTCGACGTGGCGATGAGCAACAGCTTTGGGTTCGGTGGCCACAACGCCTCGCTCGTCCTAGCCCGCGTGTGACACGCCTGCGGAGGGCGCCGGCGGCAGGCCGGCAACTGAAATGAGTCCGCCTTCCAGGCGGATGGCTCGTCGCGGTGGGCCGCGGCGGCCCAAATGCTCCTCGAGCTTCCGCCGATCCCGCCGCCTCCCGCATGGAGGGTCAGCAGATGGTGGCTACTGACAGTCGATCGCTTCGCATTGTGGTGATAGGGCTTAGTGTTTGGACCTCGGCCCTCACGGCCTCGGCCCAGGTGCCGGCGGATGTGGGGCAGGTGTGGAAGACCTACGACATCGCGCCGTTCGTGAAGCAGGCGGGAGCGGGGAGCGAAAAGCACGTCGTGGATTGGGTGCTCCAGGAGACGGGCTATGCGGCCTGGCACGGGGCGAGCCCGGCGTCGCTGTCGGCGACGGCGGAAACGCTCTCCTGTTTCCACACGCCGGAGATGCAAGCGCGGGTCGAGGAGATCGCGGGCCGATTCGTGGCCGATGCCGACACGCCCCACCGGTTCAGTGTGCGGGTGTTGAGCTTCGCCAGCCCCGCCTGGCGGGCCGATGCGCGGCCGGTGCTGCGGCCCATTCCGGCCGCCACGCCGGGCGTGCAGGCCTGGATGCTCTCCCGGGAGGATGCCGCGGTGCTCCTCGGCCGACTGCGGGCCCGGAGCGATTGCCACGAACTGCCCACGGGAGCCGTGCTCGCCGGCAATGGGCTGCCTGCCGTGCTCGCCGGAGGCCGCACGCTGCCCTACGTGCAGGACGTGGCGATGCGACCCGACGCCTGGCCGGGCTGGCAGATGCAAAACGCGGCCTGCGACGAGGGCTTCCTGCTCGACGTGCATCCCCTGCTCTCCCGCGACGGCAGCCTGGTCGATGCGGTGCTGCGGTGCCGGATCGATCTGGTCGAGAAAATGGCCGCCGTTCCGCTGCCTGCCCCGGCTGCGGGGGCGGGCCGGGTGCAGGTGGAGGTGCCCCAGGTGGCGGCCGTTCGGATCGGCGAACGGTTTCGCTGGCCGGCGGCGCAGACGCTGCTCGTGGGAATCGGTTTGGTTCCCTGGCCGGTGCCCGGGCAGAATACACCCGCTGCGGCATTGGTGCCCGACGCCCGGCGACGTGACGTCGCCGTCGTCGTGGAGCCGCGGCTGCGTGGCGGCCCCTGAAGGGGGACGCGGGCATGGTGTCGCACGGTTTCGGGTCCGGCAGGACCGAGTCTGACAGGAAGTTGGGTGACCGATGAGTGGTGCAGGGCGGCGGGTGGTGATCACGGGGATGGGCGTCGTCTGCCCGCTGGGCCTTTCGACCGACGAGGTCTGGGCGGGGCTCACGGCCGGTGCCAGTGCGGTGCGGCCGATCGAGTCGTTCCCATCCGCAGGCCTGCCGCTGCACCATGCGGCGGAGGCCCGCTGCTTCACCGGCGAGATCGACAACTTCGGCCCCCTGGAAAGCGAGCGAAAAAAGGCGATTCGCAAGGGACTGAAGGTGATGTGCCGCGAGAGCCAGATGGCGGTCGCCGCCGCCCAGCGTGCCCTGCACGACGCGGCAGCCCGCGAGCATCATGCCCCGGAGCGGTTTGGCTGCGTGTTCGGCTCCGACTACATGCTGACGCTTCCGGACGATTTCACGGCGAGTGTGGCCCGCTGCCGCGGCGCCGACGGCCGTTTCGAATTCGACCGCTGGGCGAGCGACGGCATGCCGCAGCTCACGCCGCTGTGGCTGCTCAAGTATCTGCCCAACATGCCCGCCAGCCACATCGCGATCTACAACGACCTCCGTGGACCGAGCAATTCGCTCACGGTCCGCGAGGCCAGCGGCCATCTCGCCGTGGGCGAGGCCACCGTCACGATCCAGCGCGGCGCGGCCGACGTGATGGTCGCCGGCGCGACGGGCACCCGCGTGCATCCGATGAAGACCGTCCATGCACTGCAAACCGAACAGGTGGCCTATGGTGACGGCGACCCGACCCGGTGGAGCCGTCCCTTCGACGCCGGCCGCTCGGGCATGGTGCTCGGCGAAGGCGCGGCCGTGCTGATCCTGGAGGAGTTGTCCCACGCCGAGCGGCGCGGCGCTCGCATCTACGGAGAGGTGGTCGGGCATGCCGCTCGGTGCGCGACCGAGCCCGGCGGCGCGGGGCGACGCCGGCAGGCGCTGGCTCATGCCATCGGGCATGCGGTCGAGATGGCCGGCGTGGAACCCGGCGAGGTCGGCCACGTGCATGCCCACGGGGCCAGCACGCGGGTCGGCGACCGCGACGAGGCGGCGGCATGGCGAGACGTGCTCGGAGCGGCCCTCGGCCGTGTGCCGACGGTTGCGGCGAAGAGCCACTTCGGCAATCTCGGCGCCGGGAGCGGCCTCACGGAATGCATCGCCAGCCTGTTGGCCTTCGGCCGCCGCGAGTTGTTTCCGCTGCTGAACTACGAAACGCCCGACGCCGAGTGCCCGATCCGGCCGGCGCGGGCCGGTGATCCCGCCGGCGACCTGTTCGTGTCGGCGTCGGTGACGCCCCAGGGCCAATCGGGCGCGGTCGCGATCCGGGCATGGCGGTAAGAGCCGGGGCTCCTTGACAATCCCGCCTCACGCCCGTACTTTTGCGGTTTGCGTCGGGATTCCCGGCTGCTGGTGTGCGGAGTCTGTTCCAAACGCGTCGTGTGGATTCGAGCCCGAGGCTCGGATGTCCGCCCGGGGTGTTTCGGCGTCCATTTCGTGATGTGGCGTCGGCTGTGCCGGCAGCACCATCCTGAAGCGTCCGCCGAGAACACCATGAAGCCCGAAGAAATTCTTCGCATCGTCGACGCGATCCACCGCGATAAGAACATCGACAAGGAGATCGTGTTCCAGGCGATCGAGGCGGCACTCGCGACGGCCCTGACGAGGCAATACGGCGAGGAAGCCGACATCCGCATCGAAATCGACCGTGATAACGGCCGTGTGACCGGGCAGCACGACGGTCAGACGATCGACACCGCCGAACTCTCCGGCCGCATCGGCGCTCAGACGGCCAAGCAGGTCATCATCCAAAAGATCCGCGAGGCCGAGCGCGACGCGATTCACGACGAGTTCGAGGAGCAGATCGGCCAGATGGTGTCGGGGGTCGTCAGTCGCTTCGAGGGGGCGACCGCCACCGTCACGCTGGGCGCGACCGAGGCCATTCTGCCTCGGAGCGAGCAGATTCCGGGCGAGAGCTATCACCCCAACGAGCGGATTCGGGCCACCATCTTCGAGGTGCGGAAGGTCGGCAGCAGGGTGAAGATCATCCTCTCCCGGATTCGTCCGCAGCTGGTGCAGCGGCTCTTCGAGCAGGAGATTCCGGAGATCGCCGACGGCGTGATCGAGATCCGGGCGATCGCCCGCGAGCCCGGCTACCGCAGCAAGGTGGCGGTGATCAGCTCCGACAATCGGATCGACTGCGTCGGCGCCTGTGTCGGCGAGCGGCGAACTCGCATCAAGAACATCGTCGAGGAGCTCGGTGGCGAGCGGATCGACATCGTCCGCTGGAGCGACGACCTCCAGGTGCTCGTGCCGAATGCCCTGCAGCCGGCGGAGGTCGACGAGGTGATCCTCTGTCAGATGCTCGGCCGGGGCATCGTGCTGGTGCGCGAGGACCAACTGTCGCTCGCGATCGGCCGCCGCGGCCAGAACGTGCGGCTCGCGAGCAAGCTCTGTGGCTGGGACATCGAGATCATGACCCGCGAGGAGCTCGATCAGCAGATCGAACGGGCGATCGCGGGCTATTCGTCGATCGAGGGCCTGGATGAGTCGGTGGCCGAAAGGCTCGTCGGCGAGGGCTTCTTGTCGTACGACGACCTGTCGGTGATCGAGCCCGAGGATCTCATGGAAATGGGCGGCTTGTCCGCCGAGGCGGTCGATGCGATCGTAGCGGAGGCGGAGCAGCGGGCGACCATGGCCGAAGTCGCAGCAGCCGACGAACGCCGCAAGCAGCGAGAGCAGGAGCGGATCGCGAAGGCGACGGCCGACGCCGATGCCGCCGACGCCCTGGCCGCCAGCCAGGTCGCGGGCCCCGAGGCAACCACCTCGGACGACGCGTCTGCCGGCGAATCGTGATGATCGGTCAACGTGACATGAGGTGGGTGCGAACACCTTCCGAAACGGGTGATACAAGCTGGCACGGGCCGGCGGAGCGATGCAGCCGGCACCAGCCGGCAGTAAAGAGAGGGTTGCGTGGCGGTTCGGATCTACACGCTGGCGAAAGAACTGAAGATCGACAGCAAAGAGCTGGTCGAACTGTGCACCCGCGCCGGCATCCAGGACAAGGGCTCTGCGCTCGCCAGCATGACCGACGAGGAGGTCGCGAAGCTGCGGGAATTTCTCGCAAGCCGTTCGCGTCCCGCTGAAAAGCCCGCTGCCGCGCCGGTGCGGCCCACGGCCCCGACGCCCGCACCGAAGCCTGCCGCCCCCGCGGCCCCCGCGACGCTCCGCAAGGAGGATTACATCGCGCCGGGTGGTGGCGTCGCAGGCAAGCCGAAGCCTCCGGAGATGGCGCCCCCCAAGCCGGCGGAGCCCCGACCGCGCCCCGCCGTGCGGCCTGGTGGTGGCGACGGCTCGAAGCCGGTCCCGCGTCCCGCGTTCAAGCTGGCGCCGATGCCGGCCGCCGCCCGGCCCCCGGTCGCCCGCGGGCCGCAGGAACCCGTGGCGCAGAAGCCCGACGTGAAACTCCCGCTCGACGCGATCCGCAGCGCCAAGGCCGGCGGCGCCAAGCCGCTCGCCGATCACATGCGGAAGCATGAACAGCAGCGGCAACAGGAGGGCCTCCGGGCCCGCACCGGCGGGCTCTTGCGAGGTGGTGCCGGGGCGGCCCCCGTGCCGCCGCCGATGGAGCCTGGCGTTCGGCCCCGCCGCACGCCCGGCAAGCCAGGCGGAGCCGGCAAGGACGACGTGCTCGGCGGTCGCGAATTGCGGCAGTTGAGCCGCAAGCGGGTGCCCGACGGCCGCGGCATGGGCGACGACGACGGTGGCCTGCGCCGCCGGCGCGGCGCCCGTCCGCGGAAGGGCAGCGGCGTCTCGACCGCGGCCCCGCGGAAAACCAACGCGGCGATCCAGGTGCCCTGCAACGTTCGCACCTTTTCCGAGGCGATCGGGCTCTCGGCCAGCGAGGTGCTCAAGAAGCTGCTGGCGTTCGGCACGGACTCGATGCCGAGCATGGCCACGATGCTCGACCGCGACACGGTCGAACTGCTGGCCGCCGAGTTCGGCGTGCAACTCGACATCAAGACGGCCGAGGATCTCGAAAAGGAGCTGCTCGCCGGCTTCGACGCCGTGGACGAGGATCCGTCCGTGCGACTCCCGCGACCGCCGGTCGTGACGTTCCTCGGTCACGTCGACCATGGCAAGACGTCGCTTCTCGACCGGATTCTCGGCATCGACGTGGCGGCCCGCGAGAGCGGCGGCATCACGCAGCACATCCGGGCGTACTCGGTCGACCGCAACGGCAAGTCGATCACCTTCGTCGACACGCCAGGCCACGAGGCCTTCACGCAGATGCGGGCCCGGGGTGCCAACGTCACCGATTGCGCGGTGATCGTCGTGGCGGCCGACGACGGCATCATGCCCCAGACGGAAGAGGCGATCAGCCATGCCCGCGCGGCCGGCGTGCCGATCGTCGCCTGCATCAACAAGATCGACCTGCCCGGCGCCGACGTGCAGCGGGTCTATCAGCAGCTTGCGGCCAACGAGTTGCTCCCCACCGAGTGGGGCGGCGAGACGGAGGTCGTGAAGACCAGCGCGGTGACGGGCGAAGGCATGGAGCAGCTGCTCGACACGCTGCTCACCATCGCCGAACTCCACGATCTGCGTGCCAATCCGGACCGCGGCGCAGCGGGCGTGTGCCTCGATGCGTCGATCCACGAGGGCCGTGGTGTCGTGGCCACACTCCTGGTGCAGAAGGGCACGTTGAACGTCGGCGATGCGGTGGTCTGTGGTGAAGCCACCGGCCACGTCAAGGCGATGATGAACACGCTGACCCGCCGCAAGGTGACGGAAGCGGGCCCCGGCACGCCCGTGTTCGTGACGGGGCTCGACGTCGCGCCCGGCGCCGGCGCCCGATTCCAGGAGGTCGATACGATCGCCAAGGCTCGCGAGGTCGCGGCGAAGCGGATGGATATCAGCCGGCACAGCACGCTCTCGAGCGCCCCGGTGCACGTGACCCTCGAGAATCTCGCCGACCGGCTCGGCACCCAGAAGGCTCCCACGCTGAACCTGATCCTGCGGGCCGACGTCCGCGGCTCGATCGAGGCGATCCTCAAGGAACTGCAGAAACTCGAGCACCCCGAAGTCAAGATCCGGGTGCTGCAGGCCACGGTCGGTGGCATCACCGAGGCCGACGTCCAACTGGCCGACGCGTCCGACGCCGTGATCATCGGCTTCAACGTGGTGCCCGACGAGCGGGCCCGGTCGCTGGCCGAGGATCGGGGGGTGCAGGTGCGCCGCTACGACATCATCTATCAGGTGACCGACGACCTGAAGAAGGCGCTCGAGGGCATGCTCGCTCCCGAGAAGCGGGAGACCGACCTTGGCCGTGCGGTCGTCCAGCGCACCTTCAGCATCAGCCGCATCGGCGTCATCGCCGGCTGCCGGGTGATCGCCGGCATCATCGCCCGCAACGGCAGGATGCGGGTGATCCGCGACAGCCGCGTGATCGGCGAGTACGGCATCGAGTCGCTCAAGCGTGAGAAGGACGACGCCCGTGAGGTGCGCGACGGCCTGGAGTGCGGCATCAAGCTGGCGGGATTCAACGATATCAAGGAGGGCGACATCCTCGAGTGCTACCGGATCGAGGAAGTCGCACGCACGCTCTCGTGAGCTCACGCCGACTGCTCAAGGCTGCCGCCGCGGTGCGGGAGGTTGTCAGCATGGCAATCCTCGCGCAGGTGCGTGATCCGCGGGTTCGCGGCGTGACGGTGACCCGTGTCGAAATGGCCCCCGACATGCGAAATGCGACGGTTCACGTGTCGGTGATGGGCACACCCGCACAGCAGCAACTGGCCCTTCGCGGCCTGGCGAACAGCGCCGGCTTTCTCCAGTCCCAGATCGCCGACAAGATCGAAACCCGCTACACGCCCCGACTGCGGTTCGAACTCGACGGCGGCGTGAAGCACTCGCTGGAAATCGCCCGCG
Organism: Planctomycetaceae bacterium; assembly: GCA_046094845.1. Classification (GTDB taxonomy): domain Bacteria; phylum Planctomycetota; class Planctomycetia; order Pirellulales; family UBA1268; genus QWPN01. The sequence continues at coordinate 21,289 of JBJTIE010000145.1, forward strand.
TACTGGGGAGCGTGCTCCCAGCCGAGCCTCCGGCCGACCGGAACACCGAGAACGAAGGGGAGAACACATGAGCGCAGCGAAGCGATCA
>JBJTIE010000146.1:0-2005 GCA_046094845.1 Planctomycetaceae bacterium
CTCTGCGGCTACAAGCGTGAAAGCCGCGACACCCGTAGGTGCAGATTGGTAATCTGCACACGGTCGCCGACCTGTAGGTGCAGATTGGTAATCTGCACACGGTCGCCGACCGCAGAGTGCCACTCCGCGACTACAGGCCTCACCCGCCGAGCATCGTCGCGATCGCCTGGCGGGCGGCATCGAGGGCGGCCGGCACCTGATCGACGAGCTTGCCGCCGGCCTGGGCGAGGTCGGGACGACCGCCCCCCTTGCCGCCGACGGCGGCTGCCGGCTCCTTGATCCAGTTGCCCGCGGAAAGGCCGCGGGCCTCGAGCTCACGCGAGATGCCGGCCACGAGCGTCACCTTGTCTCCCTCGGCCGCAGCCAGGAATACCGCGATCGGGCTGGCCTTGCGCCGCAACTGATCGATGCACTGCCGCATCGCGCCTGCATCGCTCCCCTTGGCATCGGCCACCACGACCTTCGTGTCGCCGATCTGCGTGGCGGCTGCCAGTAGTTCGTCGGGCGATGCCGCGGCTGCAGCCGCAGCGGGCTTCGCCTTCTTGAGCTCGCGGAGCTCCTTCATCACCGCTGCGAGGCGGTGCGGAAGTTCGTGGGCGGGCACCTTGAGGGCCCCGGCTGCGTCGGCCACGGTCTGCTCGGCCTGCCGAAACCGCTCGAGCGCCTTGCCGCCGGTGACGGCGGTGATCCGGCGGGTGCCGGCGGAGACGCTCTCCTCACCGATGATCCGCACGAGGCCGATCTGGCCGGTGCTCGAGACGTGCGTGCCTCCACAGAGCTCGCGGCTCACGCCGTCCATCGTCACCATCCGCACGACGTCGGGATACTTCTCGCCGAAGAGCATCATCGCCCCCTCGTGGCGGGCCTCGGCCAGCGGCAGGAGCCGGGCCGACACGGGCACCGCGGCGAGCACGTGGTCGTTGACCATCGACTCGATCTTTCGCAGCGTGTCGGAGTCGATCGAGCTCGTGTGCGAGAAATCGAATCGCAGCAGATCGGCATCCACCTTCGACCCCTGCTGCACGGCATGTGTGCCGAGGTGGTGCTGCAGCGCCGCATGCAGCAGATGCGTGGCGGAGTGGGCCCGTCGCAGGGCGGACCGTCGCTGGTCGTCCACCACGGCCGTGACGGTGTGGCCGAGATCGAGCCGCCCCTCACGCAGGTGGCCAACGTGGAGCATGAAGCCCCCTTCCCGCTGCGTCTCGGTCACCTCGAACCGTCCGCCTGGCCATTCGAGCCAGCCGGTGTCGCCCACCTGGCCGCCCGACTCGCCGTAGAAGGGCGTCCGATCGAGCACCACCGTCACCGGATCGGCATGCCCGACCTCGCGGAGCTCGTCGCAAAGTGCGTGCTGCGCGATGACGCCGATCACCTTGCCCTCGGCCCTCATGGTGTCGTAGCCGAGGAACTCGGAGCCGTGCATCGTCTTCTTGAGAGCATCGAGTGGTCCGGAGGCAAACACCTCCACTCGGCTGCCTGCCCCCGACCGCTGGCCGTGCTCGTCCATCGCCGCCCGGAAGCCATCCCAATCGAACCGGCAGTTTCGCTCTGCGGCGAGCGTTTCCAACAGCTCCGGCGGGAAGCCGTAGGTCGTATAGAGCTCCGCAGCATCGCCACCGGCCACGATGGCCTTGCCCGCCGAGCCGATCGCCGCAAACAACTTTTCGATCCGCTCGAGGCCGCCATCGATCGTGGCCAGAAAGGAGGCCTCTTCCCGCTCGATCACGGTCGCGACCCGACCGACCGTATCGGCCAGTTCGGGATAGGGCCTCGCCATCATGGCCGCCACGATCGGGGGCAATTTGTGGAGAAAGGGCTCCTGCATCCCCATCTGCCGCCCGTCGAGCACGGCCCGACGGAGGAGCCGTTTGACGACGTACTTCTCCTCGTTGTTGCCCGGCAGCACGTTCTCGTGGATCGCGAACGTGCAGGCCCGCACGTGGTCGGCGATCCGCCGCATCCGCCGCCCGTCGTCGGTGGCCGGCTCGTACCGTCGGCCGCACAC
>JBJTIE010000147.1:0-3518 GCA_046094845.1 Planctomycetaceae bacterium
GAGACGGAGGCATATCTCGGAGCCCACGATCTGGCCTGTCACGGCTCGAGAGGGATGACCAAGCGGAATGCCGTGATGTTCGGCCCTGCCGGCCGCTGGTATGTCTATCTCTGCTACGGCATGCATTGGATGCTCAATATCGTGACCGGCGCCGAGGGCGTGCCGGCGGCCGTGCTCATCCGCGGCGCCGGTGAATTTGCGGGGCCAGGGCGGGTGACCCGGGGGCTGGGCATCGACAAGGCGTTCGACGGGCTGGCTGCCGCCCGGCCGACCGGCCTCTTGCTCGAGGCCGGCGAGCCGATCCCGCCGCGGCGGATCAGCCGCACGCCTCGGATCGGCGTGGACTATGCCGGCGAATGGGCTGCGAAGCCGCTGCGGTTCGTTTTTCAGTCGTGACCCGTCGTGAAGCCGGTGAAAGTTCCTACAATGCGACGTGTATTTCGAGCGAGGAGGCGCGATCCATGCGGCGGCGAGCGATCATTCTGGCAGGAGTGGCGATCATGACAGGCTTCAGTGGTGGACACGGAACGGCGACGGATGGCGACGGGCTCGCCAAGGCGACGTTCGCGGGGGGGTGCTTCTGGTGCACCGAGGCCGTGTATGCCGAACTCAAGGGCGTGAAGCGCGTGACGAGCGGCTACATCGCCGGCCAGGTACCGAATCCCACTTACAAGCAGGTGTGCACCGGCCAGACCGGCCATGCCGAGGCGATCGAGATCGAATACGACCCGCGGACGGTGTCGTTCGAACAGCTGCTCGAGGTGTTCTTCGCGACGCACGATCCCACCACGCTCAATCGGCAGGGGGCCGACGTCGGCACGCAGTATCGCTCGGGAGTCTTCTATCACGACGCCGAGCAGAAGCGGATCGCCGAGGAGGTGATCGCGAAGCTCGACGCGGCCCACGTGTTTCCCGGGAAGATCGTGACGGAGGTGACGGAGGCCTCGACCTTTTATCCGGCCGAGGACTATCACCAGGACTACTTCGCCAACAACCCGTTCCAGCCCTATTGCCAGGCCGTGGCCGGCCCGAAGGTGGCGAAGGTGCGGAAGGTGTTCAAGGATCTGGTGAAGGAACAGCCGTGACCGACGAACTCCTCGAGGCGATCGAGCACGCGCTTGCTGGCCGCTGGGAGCAGGCCCACGACATCGTGCAACGGCATGAATGCGAGGCCACGAGCGCCTGGATTCATGCCGTGCTGCACAAGATCGAGGGGGATGCGGGCAATTCGCGATACTGGTATCGCTGCGCCGGCCAGATGGCCCACGTGGACGACGAGCCGCAGGCCGAGTTGCTCGCGATCAGGGCCACGCTCGCGGATTGATCTCGCTGAAGATACGACCCGGACGGACGTCCTGGGATGATGTGATGACGAGGCACGGAACAGGAGCGACGTATGGTTCACGATGCCCCAGTTCCCCGCTCACTGGCACGGGTGACCGCCGCGATCATGGCGCTCCTCATATCCGCTGGGGCAGCCGCACACGCGGCCGATGAGGTCGTCAACGGTGACGAGGCGAAGGTTCGCCGGCTGCCGGCCGGGCCGGTGAGCGTGGTGGGGGATGTGGAGCGGGTCGACGTGACGCTCGCCGGCGACGTGGCGGCCACGCGAATCCAGGCCCGGCTGCGGCTGGGGGCCGACGAACGGTCGCCCACGACCGACGTGCTCCTCTTCCTGCCGCGTGGAGCGCGGGCCGCGGTCTGTTTCCTCTGCCTCAATTTCCGTGGCAACCAGGCACAGCATCCTGATCCCGGTATTCACCTGGCGCGCGGCTGGATCCCGGACGACGCCGCGGCGCGGATCACCGGCAATCGGGCCACCGAGGCCTCCCGTGGCACGCTGGCCCACCTTTGGCCGGTGGAGACGATGCTTGGCCGCGGGTATTGCATGGCCACGGCCTCCTGCGGCGACACGTTTCCTGATCGGCCTGTCGCCGGTGAATTGCCCGCCGATAAGCCCGGCGCCATCGCCACATGGGCCTGGCAGCTCTCTCAAATCCTCGACTGGCTCGTGACACTTCCGGAGATCGACGACACGAAGGTGGCCGTCGTGGGGCATTCACGACTGGGCGGGGCGGCGTTGTGCGCCGGCGCTCTCGACGAGCGGTTTGCGATGGTGGTGTCGAAGGAGGCGGGGCAGGAGACGGAATTGCCCTGCGACCAGCACTCGCTCCTGGCGCTGAACGCGCCGCGGCGGCTGGATGTCGCCGGCGCCGTCGGCGACACGATCGGTCGTCACGTCCGCAGCGGCCGTCATGACCTGCTCCCCTCCGATTGGGAGCGGTTCGCCGATCATGCCGACCGTCATCTCCGCGGCCTGTCGCCGCCCGAGTCCGACGGCTACCCGGCGTTCGATCCCGTGCAGACGCCGCTGCCGGTAGCGCCGCCCCCCGGCGCGGTCGTGCTGATCGGCGGCGATGCCGCCGCCACCGCGGGCATGGCCTTCACGAGCATGGCGGGCGGTGCGATCGACTGGCGGGGAGAGCGAGACGAACTCGTGGTCGTCCCCTCCGGCCACAATACCAACCACCTCGTGTCGAAGCAGCTGTTTCGCGATGCCGACATCCATGCCGAGTTCATGATCTCGCCGCGGCAGGAGGGAAACAGCGGCCTCTATCTGCACGGCCACTACGAGATGCAGATCTTCGATTCGTGCGGGGTCGCACCGGTCACCGAGCAGGACGAGGGGAGCCTCTACCGCTTCGCCAAGCCGATCGTGAACGCCGCGTTGCCGGCGGACAAGTGGCAGGTCTACGACATCCGGTTCATCGCCCCGCGGCGCGATCCGGCCGGCACGATCGTCAGGCCCGGCCGCGTGACGGCCTGGCTCAACGGCTTCATGGTGCAGAACGGCCTGACATTCACCGAGCCACGGTCGCCCTACGTGCCCTACAGGCGTGGCGTGACCGATCACCTCCGGGCCATCGAGCGGCGGCTGCTCGCAACCGGCGAGGGGCCGCTGTTTCTCCAGGACCACGGCAGTCCGACGCGGTATCGCAACGTCTGGATCAAGCCCCTGGGGCGGTGAGGGAGTGCATCCGCAGGACAACATCTGCTTCTGTAGCTGCAGATTGGTAATCTGCGATTGGCTACGGTGTGCAGATTGCCAATCTGCACCTACAGGTCGCTACGCGTCGGCGTAGCGGGCGAGCAACTCTTGGGCTTCCACCGGCGTGCCCGGGGTGACGAGCACCTCCGCGACCTTGCCGTCCCGCTCGGCGTAGACGGTCGTCTCCATCTTCATCGCCTCGAGCGAGAGCAGCTTCTGCCCCTTCGTCACGACGTCGCCGGGCCGCACGGCCACCGTCACCACCAGGCCCGGCATCGGCGCCCCGACTTCACGGGCGTCGCCCGCCACGGCCTTCGGCCGCCGCTGGACCTTCGCCTCGAGGCTCTTGTCGGCGATCGAGACGCTCCGCGGCTGGCCGTTCAACTCGAAGAACACCGTGCGCGTGCCGTCGGCATGCGGCTCGCCCACCGTGAGCAGGCGGATGAGGAGCGTCTTGCCCGGCTCGATG
>JBJTIE010000148.1:0-22102 GCA_046094845.1 Planctomycetaceae bacterium
CCCCCAGACGGGGCTGAAGACCCGCACCTTGAGAGTCGGCATCATCGGCGCGTCTGCGACGACGAGCTTCGCGAACTGCACGCCGGCATCTTTCAGGGGCATCTCGGGGCCGATCTCGAAGCCCGGTTTCCCGAGGCGGTCGCCCAGTGGCGGAGCGGTGACGCCGACTTCGCGATCCCCGGCGGTGAATCGCGGGCGCAACTAGCCGCTCGGGGCCGCGCGGCACTCGAGCGGCTCGCTGCTCGGCCCGCCCGCGGCATGATCGTGGTCGCCCACGGCGGCATTCTGACCGCCGCGCTCGGCAGCCTCGTGGGCAAGGCGCATCCGCTCCTGGCTGCCGCCGCCGAGCGGCCGTTCACGAAGCTGCCCGCCCTTGCCAACTGCTCGATCACGCTCGTCCGCTGGCCGGGCCCCGAACTCGTGACATTCAACGATACGGCCCACCTCGCCGATCCTTCAGGATCCGAGGCCTGAGTGGATCCAGAGCTTTTTTCTATACGAGAAAGCTCTTTATTTGTGCATTTCGGCGTGGCCCGGCTCGCCAAGAGCGAGATTGCGATCCCCAAGGACCTCTTCACGTCGCTGTCGAACTACCTGCTCTTCGCGCTGGGTATCAAGGGGGGCGTGGAACTCACCCACGCCTCGGCCCACGAGATCGTCTGGCCGATCTGCGCGACGCTCCGCACGCTGATGGAGAGTCCGGGCATTCATATCGCCCTTGCAATCGGGGCCCTGGGCACGCTGACCGTGCCTGCCGCGAGCGTCGTGACGGTCAGTTCGGGCGGCGCGGCAGCCTACGGCGGCGCGGGCGGAACGGTGCTGTCGCCCGAGGGGGAGAAGGTCTATCGGTATGCCGACGAGATTCCCTGGCTCGGTCGCGAACTGCTCCAGACGGTGAAAGGGGAGCCGCAGCATGCGCCACGGCTGTTCCGCGTCGGCGTCTCCGATGCGTTGCCGAAACTCACGACGTACAAACTGCTCGAGCCCGCCCTCGCGATGCAACCACCCTTCCGGCTCCACGTGCGGATCGACAAGACGGAGCGTCTCCTCGGCGAACTCGCGGTGCATGCCCTCGATCTCGTCGTCGCCGACGCGCCGATGATGCCGTCGCTCAAGGTGCGGGACTTCAGCCACTTCTGGGTGAGACCAGTGTGTCGATCTTCGGCGCCGCGCCGCTCGCCCGCGCGGCATGACGGAAGTTCCCCGCGTCGCTCCATGGCGCCCCCATGCTGCTGCAGACACTCGGCGAGCTCGATCGGGTGCGAGAAAAGTTTTATGCCATCTCGGTCGAACGTCGGCTCACGCACCCCGCCGTCCGGCTGATCGCCGACCAGGCGAAGCAGCGCCTCTTCGGCTGAAACCCCCGGTCAGCCGCAGCACGCTGCCAGAATCCGGCCGGACTGCTAGACTTCTGAAGTCAGGAGAGAGTCGCAAGACCGCCGAAGGCCGAACGCTCAGGCAAAAGTACTGACGACACACACTGTTGGAGAGTGATCCGACCCGGCGCCAGCGTGCGACGGGCCGGATCCACCGAAGGGGCAACCCGCGGACTGAAGCCCGCGGCGAATCTCTCAGGTTCCAGGACAACAGGGTTCCGCGGGCAGGACCATGTTCTGCCCGCACGCCGTGGAGCCCTGTCATGTCGGACCTGCTCACTGCCCCCGTCGCCACTCGTTCGGCCCCCTCCCGTGAGGCTGCCGCTGCCATCCCGCTGTCGCAGCTCGAGAATGCGGCAGAGTTTCGCGGTCGGCACATCGGCCTCTCTCCCGCCGATCAGCAGGCGATGCTCGATGTGATCGGTGAGCCGTCCTGCGAGTCGCTCGTCGCGGGCATCGTGCCGGCCAGCATCGCCCGTCGCACGCCAATGCGGCTGCCGTCCCCGGTCACCGAGGCCTCGGCCCTCGCCGAGTTACGGGCGATCGCCTCGACGAACAGACTGCTCACGAGCTTCATCGGTCAGGGCTATCACGGCACGCACACTCCCGGGGTGATTCTTCGCAACATCCTGGAGAACCCCGCCTGGTACACCGCCTACACGCCCTATCAGGCCGAGATCAGTCAGGGCCGCATGGAGGCGATCGTCAACTTCCAAACGATGGTCTGCGATCTCACCGGCATGCCGATCGCCAACGCGTCGCTGCTCGACGAGGCGACGGCGGCCGCCGAGGCGATGACGCTCGCTCGGAGGTCGTCATCGGCCACGAGCCCCGTGTTTCTCGCCGACTCGCGGTGCCATCCGCAGACGCTCGAGGTGCTCCGCACCCGGGCCCGGCCCCTCGGAATCGAGGTTCGGGTCGGTGACGTCGCGGCGCTCGTCGCCGACACCGAACACTTCGGCGCGCTCGTGCAGTACCCCGCCACCGACGGAGAGATCATCGACTACCGCGGGCTGGCAGAGCGGGTGCATGCCAAGCAGGGCGTGCTCTGCGTGGCAGCCGATCTCCTCGCGCTCACGCTCCTCGTGCCGCCGGGGGAATGGGACGCCGACATCGTCGTGGGCACGACGCAGCGGTTCGGCATGCCGATGGGCTGCGGCGGCCCTCACGCCGCCTACTTCGCCTGCCGCGACGCCTTCAAGCGGTCGCTGCCCGGGCGGCTCGTGGGCGTGAGCATCGATGCCCATGGCCGGCCCGCCTACCGGCTCGCCTTGCAGACCCGCGAGCAGCACATCCGGCGCGAGAAGGCCACGTCGAACATCTGCACCGCGCAGGTGCTGCCGGCCGTCGTGGCGAGCATGTATGCCGTCTATCACGGCCCCGAGGGCCTCACACGGATCGCCCGCCGCACTGCCGCCTACACGGCGATCCTCGCCGCCGGCCTCCGCCAGCTCGGCGTGACGGTGAAGCATGCCCATGCCTTCGACACGCTCGCCCTCGACACCGGCGACCGCACCACGGCGATTGCCGCGTCGGCCCGTGCCGCGGGCATGAACCTGCGGACGCTCGACGAGCGGACGCTCTCGATCACCCTCGACGAGACCACCACCCGCGGCGATCTCGTGCGGCTCTGGCAGCTCTTCGCCAGGCCGGGAGCGCCGCTGCCCGAGTTCGCCGCCTTCGAGCAGGGCGTGGAGCCGCTGATCCCGACCTCGCTGCGGCGGACGAGCGAGTTCCTCTCACACCCGGTGTTCAACACGCATCATTCCGAGACCGGCATGCTGCGTTACATCCGGTCGCTCTCCGACAAGGATCTCGCGCTCGACCGCAGCATGATCCCGCTCGGCAGCTGCACGATGAAGCTCAACGCCACGAGCGAGATGATCCCGATCACATGGCCGGAGTTCGCCCACGTGCATCCCTTCGCCCCCGCCGACCAGCAGGAGGGCTATCGGATCCTCGACCGCCAGCTCCGCGAGTGGCTCTGCGAGGCCACGGGCTACGCCGGCATCAGCCTCCAGCCGAACGCGGGAAGCCAGGGGGAATATGCCGGCCTGCTCGTGATCCAGGCCTGGCAGCGGGCCCGGGGCCAAGGGCATCGCACGATCTGCCTGATTCCGTCCTCGGCCCACGGCACCAACCCGGCCAGCGCCCAGATGGCGGGCATGGAGGTGGTGGTGACCGGCTGTGATTCGCAGGGCAACGTCGATCTCGTGGAGCTCGAGGCGAAGTGCGAGCAATACTCCGACCGGCTCTCGGCGGTGATGATCACCTACCCGAGCACCCACGGCGTGTTCGAGACGGAGGTGAAGCGGCTCTGCGAGATCGTGCATCGCCACGGTGGCCGCGTCTATGTGGATGGCGCCAACATGAATGCGCTCGTCGGCGTGGCCGCCCCGGGTGAATTCGGCGGTGACGTCAGCCACCTGAATCTCCACAAGACCTTCTGCATCCCGCACGGCGGCGGCGGTCCGGGCGTGGGCCCGGTCTGTGTGGTCGAGGATCTCGTGCCCTATCTGCCGGGCCATGCGACCGGCGGCCTGCCGACGGGCGACGTCGGCGCCGTTTCCGCGGCGCCGCTGGGCAACGCGGCCGTCCTGCCGATCAGCTGGATGTATTGCCGGATGATGGGAAGCGACGGCCTGCGGGACGCCACCGAGACGGCGATCCTCGCCGCCAACTACGTCAGCGTGCGGCTGCGAGACCACTTCCCCACGCTCTACGCGAGCGCCAACGGCCGCGTGGCCCACGAATGCATTCTCGACCTCCGGCCGCTCAAGGATTCGAGCGGGATCACGGCCGAGGACGTGGCGAAGCGGCTCATCGATTACGGCTTCCACGCCCCCACCTTGAGCTTCCCCGTGCCGGGCACGCTGATGGTGGAGCCGACGGAGAGTGAAACACTCGACGAGCTCGACCGGTTCGTCGAGGCACTGATCGCGATCCGTGAGGAGATTCGGCTCGTCGAGGAGGGGCACTGGCCGAAGGACGTCAACCCGCTCAAGCACGCGCCGCACACGGCGGCCTGCGTGGCCGTGACCGGCTGGGACCGACCGTATCCCCGTGAGATCGCTGCATTTCCGGTCAAGCCGCTCGAGTTCGGCAAGTATTGGCCGCCCGTGGGGCGGGTCGACAACGTTCACGGCGACCGCAACCTGTTCTGCAGCTGCGTGCCCATTTCCGCCTGGGAGTGACCGCCCAGAGAGCCCGGCCCGTGCACGACATCGACCTCATCCTGACGCTCACCGGCGGCCTCACCGCCGCGCTCGTGCTCGGCTACGTCACGCAACAGCTTCGGCTCTCGCCGATCGTGGGCTACCTGCTGGCAGGCGTGGCCGTCGGGCCGGCCACGCCGGGGTTCGCGGCAGATCCGGCGCTCGCCGAGCAGCTGGCCGAGATCGGCGTGATCCTGCTCATGTTCGGCGTGGGCCTCCACTTTCACTTCCGCGAGCTGCTCGCCGTGCGGCACGTGGCCATCCCGGGGGCACTCGTGCAGAGTGGTGTGGCCACGCTGCTCGGCGCGGTCGCCGGCCGGCTGCTCGGCTGGGAGTGGCCGACGGCGATCATCTTTGGTGGCGCCATCTCGGTGGCCTCCACGGTCGTCCTCATCCGCGTGCTCTCCGACAACCGCGACCTGCACACGCGGACCGGTCATATCGCCGTCGGCTGGCTGGTGGTCGAAGACCTGCTCACGGTCGTGGCGCTCGTGCTGCTTCCCGCCCTCTTAGGTCCCACGGCGTTGTCGGCCGGCGGCATCGCCACGGCGCTCGCACTGGCCGCCGCGAAGATGGTGATCCTCGTGGTGATGACGGTCGTGGTGGGGGGCCGGGTGATCCCATGGGTCATGGAACGCATCGCCGCCACGCGGTCACGGGAATTGTTCACGCTCGCCGTCCTCGTCATCGCCCTGGGGATCGCCGTCGGATCGGCCAAGCTATTCGGCGTCTCGATGGCGCTGGGGGCGTTTCTCGCCGGCATGGTCGTCGGCCGCAGCGAGTTCAGCCTCCGCGCCGCCTCCGACGCCCTCCCGATGCGCGACGCATTCGCCGTGCTGTTCTTCGTCTCGGTCGGCATGCTCTTCGACCCAGCGGCTCTCTTGCGATCACCGTGGGCGATCGCCGCGGCCCTGGCCATCGTGCTCGTGGCCAAGCCGGTCGCCGCACTCGCGATCGTGCTCGCGCTCGGCTATCCCCGGCGGGTCGCCGCGCCCGTGGCGGTGGCACTCGCCCAGATCGGCGAGTTCTCGTTCATCCTCGCCTCGCTCGGGGCACAACTCGGCGTGATGCCGGCCGACGCCGTCAACACGCTGGTGGCCACGGCGATCGTGTCGATCACGCTCAATCCGCTGCTCTACCGTTCGATCGACGCCTGGGATCGCTGGCTCGTCCGCCGGTTGCCGGCTGCCGACCAGACGGGCGATGAGGAGCCTGTGGCGGACCAGACCCCGACGCAGCGGGCGATCGTCGTCGGCTACGGGCCCGTCGGCCAGACCGTGACGCAACTCTTGCTCGACAACGACATCGAGCCCACGGTGATCGAACTCAACCTCGACACCGTCCGGCGGCTCAAGGCATTCGACGTGCGGGCGATCTACGGCGACGCCAGCCGGCCGGAGGTGCTCGTCGAGGCCGGCGCGGAGCAGGCGGCCAACGTTGTCCTTACATCGGGCACCGGCAGCCTCGACGAGGAGATCATTCGCCGGGCCAAGGAGATCAATCCCGGCATCCACGTCCTGGCCCGTGCGCAATACGTCCGTGAGCTGCCGAAGCTGCAGCGGGCCGGCGCCGAGGACGTGTTTGCGGCCGAGGGAGAAGTGGCCCTCGCCTTCGCCGTGCGGATCCTCGAACGGCTCGGCGCGAGCGGCGAACAGATCGACCGCGAACGCCAGCGGGTGGAAGCCACGTTCCGCAGCGGGTAGTCTGCACGCGAGGCAACATGCAGAGTTTCGACGATTTCGACGCGTGGGGGGATGCCGTTCGCGGGGCCGATCTGCGGCTCGCCTGCGACGCCGTCGAGGTGCGATCGTGGCGACTGGAGACTCGGCTGCTCGGCCGAACCGTCATTCAAACGGCTTTCGAAGGCGGGGGCAATCTCTGCTTCGGCGGAAACGCCCATTCTGGCCCGCTCCTGTTCCTGCCTGTCACGCATTCCGAGCGGCACGTGGTCAACTGTGAGCGACTCGGGCGGGATGCTGTGTTCCTGATCCCGCCCGGCGCCGACTTCAGCATCCGGGTGCAACGCCGCGCCCACGCCTGGTGCTCGGTGGCGCTGCCGGCCGATTTCCCCCTGCCACCGAATCCGCTGGCCGGGAGCACGAGCCGCGTGGTGCGGTGCGGCGCAGACGCCGCCGAACGACTGCGACGCCTCGTCACCACACTGGCCATCGATCCGGTGCTCTCGGGCCCGGCCACGCCGGCCCATGACGCCGCATGCGAGGCGATTCTGACCGCGGCTTCCGCCTGCCTGTCATCCGCCGCCGCAGCACCGCCACCGCGTCATGGCCGGCCGCAACTCGACCGTGGAGCCATCATTCGCGCGGCCATGGCCGCGCTCGAAGACGATCCCGCGCAGCGACCGTCTGTCGCCTCGCTCGCCGCGGGATGCCGAGTCACTGAACGGACGCTCGCCCGCGCCTTCCACGACACGTTCGGCGTCAGCCCGCTTGCCTACACCACACTGCGACTTTTGCACCGCGTGCGCCGCGGCCTGCGGCTGGCAGCCGCAGAAGGCCTTACGGTATCGCAGGTGCTCACCGCCCATGGCGTCTGGGATTTCGGCCGGTTCGCCAGCCGCTACCGCAGGCACTTCGGCGAGTCGCCTTCAGCCACGCTGCAACGACACCGTTCCTGACCTGTCGGCTCCGCAACTCACCGCGACGTCGGGCTGGTGACCGCCTCCATCACCCGGTTGAGATTGAAGCTGCCGGGCTTCTGCCGCGGCGGAAACTCGCGGAAGCTCTGGAGCCACTCGCCCACGTAACCGGCCGCCGGCGCGATCATGAACATGTGCTCCAGATACCACCGCTGGTAATCCATGCCGATGTCCTGGGCCAGCTCGAACGGATCCATCCGCAGGTTCACGAGCGTGGGGGCCCGCAGCTCCTCGAACGGCTGCTGCCACACGTGCATGCCGTGGGCCGGCTGCTTGAGAAACGTGGCCTTCCAGTTGCCATAGCGCAGGGCGGCCACGCTCCCGTCGTCGGTCCAGTAGATGAACTCCTTCCGCGGCCACTCGGCCGCGCCCCGCAGGGCCGGCCCCAGGTCGTAGCCGTCGAGGTGCACCTTGTAGGTGCGGTCGCCGATCCGCCGCCCCTTCTTCAGCTCTTCCTTGGCGGTCGTGTCGCCGGCGGCGGCCACCAGCGTGGTGAGCATGTCCTCGTGGGCACCGATGTCGTTGACCACGGTGCCGGGCTTGATCGTGCCCGGCCACTTGATCGCGCAGGGCACACGATAGCCCCCTTCCCACTGCGTGTTCTTCTCGCCGCGGAACATCGTCGAGCCGCCGTCCGGCCAGGTGAAGGCCTCGGCCCCGTTGTCGGTCGAATACATCACGATCGTGTTCTCGGCGAGTCCCAGCTCCTCGAGCTTCGCGAGGATCTCACCGACCTGACGATCGTGCTCCACCATGCCGTCGGCGTAGATGCCGAGGCCCGTCTTGCCTGCCACGCCCTCTTTCAGGTGCGTGAAGATGTGCATCTTGGTGGAGTTCCACCAGATGAAGAACGGCTTGCCGGACTGTTTGGCTCGGTCCATGAAATCGAACGTCTTGGCGTTCACCTCCTCGTCGATCGTCTCCATCCGCTTCTTCGTCAGCGGGCCGGTGTCGGTGATTTTCCCGTTGGCGAACGAATGGATCACGCCGCGCGGGCCATATCGCTTCTTGAACTCGGGGTTCTTCGGGTAGTCGGGGTGTTCCGGCTCCTCCTCCGCATTGAGGTGGTAGAGGTTGCCGTAAAACTCGTCGAAGCCGTGGCTCGTCGGCAGCATGTCGTCACGGTCGCCGAGATGGTTCTTGCCGAACTGACCGGTCACATAGCCGCGAGCCCGGAGGAGCGTCGCGATCGTCGGATCTTCCTTGCGCATGCCTTCGGGGGCACCGGGGAGGCCCACCTTCGTGAGTCCCGTGCGGATCGGCGACTGGCCGGTGATGAAGGCGGCCCGCCCAGCGGTACAGCTCTGCTGGCCATACCAGTCGGTGAACAGCGCCCCTTCGCGGGCGATGCGGTCGATGTTGGGCGTCTTGTAGCCCATCATCCCGTGGTTGTATGCCCCGACGTTGAACTGGCCGATGTCGTCGCCCCAGATGACGAGAATGTTGGGCTGCTTCGGCGACTGGGCGGCGGCCCACTCGGCACCGGTGGCCCAGACCACGCAGGCGACCGCCATCACGCACCACGACCGGGCCATTCGAATGCCACCCTGACTCATGTCTGTTCTCCGCATGCACCTGAAGGAAACGGCCGGAGCGACCGCGTCGCCGGCCCCGAGACCACGGTATCGTGCGGATCGGCCCCACGCCGTCAAGACGCTTTCCGACAAAACATGCCCGCTCGATGGCGCAGCGAAACGCCCGCGCGGAACGACTGCCCCGCGCGGGCGGATCAGAAGCCTGAAACCGATGGCCCCGCGGCTAGCGGGTGCTCGCGACGGCCTTCACCGCCGGCTTCGCCGGGCTCGATGCGACGCTGGCCGTCGGGGCCGCCGTCGACGCGATCGTGCAGCAGGCCGACGGCAGAATCACCGACTCCCGCACCACGGTGTAGCCGCATGCCGGCCGGCAGCAGCACGACGGGGCACAGGCCGTCTCACACACCGGCGCACACCGGGCCGGCTCGCAGCAGACCGGCGCCGAATAGCACGGGTCGCAGCAGACCGGGGCACAACAGGCCCGCCGATGATGCCGATGGCCACACGCCTCGGCGTCCCACGCAATCGCCACCACAGCCATGCAGGTGAGCGTTCCAACCAACCGCAGAAAGATCTTGCCAGCCATGGGAGGAACCCCTCTCGAGGACCTCGGGATGACCGGCGCTGCCCCGACACGGGGCAGCCCGTCCCGAGGGCCCGAAACGATAGGCGTCGCGGCCGCAGTGCGGCAATCTCCAGGTGAAAAATCGTCGGCCACCACGACGCTTTTGCCGGAGGACAGTTGTGCCTGCTGTCCGCCCCCCGGAACACGTCAGCCGTGGGCGAGAGCCTCGACCACCTCGGCAAGCCGATCGATCTCGGACCGGGTGTTGAAGAAGGCAAGCGACGGCTGGGCACAGTGGTGGCCGAAGCCGGACAATGACGCCGCGGAACGCCCGCGTGCCCCGCTGATCCGGGGACCGTAGCCGATGCCACGGCAGCCGCGGCCCCGTTCGCGCACGCCGTGCCCCCTGACTCTTTCGGGTCAGAAGTCGAAGTCGAAACGCATGCCGTAGGCATCCGTCAGGCTGTTGCCGACGCGATCGTCCTGGAGAAACGCGTGGACGTAGTTGAACTTCCACCGCGTGTACGGGTTGATGTACCAGTTGAGTCCGATCGTGAAGTCGGTCAGGTGGTTGCCCTTGATGTTCGCGTCGTTGAGCACGATGTTCGAGAACCGAGCCGCGATTTCCCAGGCTCCGAGCCCGGTCTGAATGCCCCGCGACGCCGTGCGGACGCGGAAGAAGTCCTCGAAGGGCTCCATCCGCTTGTGGATGCCGAGCTTCCTGTCGTAGGGCCTGTGCTCGCCGGTGAGGAAATAGCTCACCTGCGCCATGTAGCCATTGAAGAACAGTGACGGACCGCCGATCTGGTCGACCATCGCGAAGGCGTATTCAGACTGCAGCGAGAGCGGGCCCATGATCAGGGCGAATTCGGGATCGAAGAGATGGAAGTTGTTGGCCGAGATGTTGCCCGTATCCACGAAGATCGGGGCGAACGGGCTCGGAACCCCGTTCTGGTAGTTGCTGGGCGGCACCTTCACCGGCCCGAGGACGCTGTCCGGCTGCTGCTTGCGGATTTCCGGCGTATTGCGAAACCGCACCTGATCGTTGTAGGCGTCGCGATAGCTGTAGGCCGCACCCAGGTGCATGTAGAAGCGGCCGTCACTGGCTTCGTCCCACCATGGCAGCCAGGTGCCCCGCATCGTCAAGGCCTGACCGCTGTCGAACGAGTCGTTGCCGGTGTTGTCGCTGTTGGTGCGGAACGTGCCGATCGCCCAGGTAGCCAGCTCGTTCTCCGTGTTGCCGTAGGTCATGATGCCCATGTTGCGGGCGGGCGCGAACGTATCGACGAGCGACCGCTCCATGAAGGTATTGTTGCGGTTCTGCGTGACCCGCTCGAGCGAGAACGGCTCGAAGTAGTGGCCGACGCGGACGTTCTGCAGCCAGGGCAACTCCCTCCACTCGATGTAGTTGTCGAGGTAGCTGGGCTGATTGGCGAGCGCGAAGTCAACGCCGAGCGAGTATTCGAGCACCTCGAAGCTCGTGCCGCGGGCTCCGATGCGGAGCCGGCGGAACTGCGCGCCGTCCTGCAAATCTCCCACGGCCGCCCGGCTGACCTGATCCTGACCGAACCAAATCTGGTCGGCCTGCACTTGGCCGGAGATGACCAACGACGGCTTCTTCGCGTCATCCCTCCATTGCGCGTCGCCCGCATCAATCAGCTTGCCGAGGCCCTGTTCGACGGCGGTCAACCGGTCGATCAGCGTCGGTCCCGCGTTCGCGGCAGGCGTGTCGCCCGCCTCATCGCCTTGCCGCTGGCTCGCCCTGCGGGCGGTCGCCCGGGATTCCGTCGCGTCGCTGGCTGCAGCCTTCTCCGCGCGGAGGGCCTCGATCTCCTGCTTGAGCCGCCGAATGTCGTCCTGCAGACCCTCGAGAGCCGGCATCGGAGCGGGAATCTCTTCCACTTCCGATTCCGCTTCAGCCTCGGCAAACACGAGACTCTGGGCGGAGAGCCTCACCGGGAACGCGAGCAGACAGGCCGCAACTGCGGCCGCCCGCGCCAAGGCTCGTGGTCGAACGGTGATGAGGGGGGCGATGAGGGAGAGCACGGCACCTCTGCGAGTGAGCGGTCAGCGCCGGTGAAAGTGCCTCGCATCATTCACCTCGGCCCGCACGCACTCCAAAGGTGTCATCGGCACAATCCGTCGGACCGCTAAGGTCGCCGTAACCTGGAGAAACACCAGCGGCAGCCTGGGCGATCCGGGGGGTCCTGGCGAAGCCGGTCCGCAGCGGCCGAGCGAGGATGGGAAGGACGCGGCACCCGCAGAGACTCACCCCAGCCAGTCGGGCCGGAAGAGCATCACGCAGCCGAGCACGAGGATGACCGCGCCGCTCACGAGTTTGAGCCAGCGGCCGCCGGTCTCCTGCAGCTTGAACCGTTTCAGCGTGGCCACCACGCCGGCCACCATCAAGGCGTCGTCGAGCATGTAGGCGGCGATGTAGAGGCCGAGGTAGCCGTAGCGGACGGGCGTCGAATAGCCCTGCAGCGAGAGCACGTTGGTGTAGAGGGCGGGCAGGCCGGCCGTGCAGAGCAGCTCGACGATGTTGACGAGCACGGCCAGCGTGAAGGCGCCGAGAATCGCGCCGAGCAGGTTCTCGGCGGTCACGATCCGCCGCATCCGCTCGTAGATGCCCGGCTTGGCGGCCGCGGGAATCGAGAGCGACAGCCCCCGCGCGAACATGAAGAAGTCCTTCACGTGCACGCTGCCGATCGTGATCGCGAGCAGGCCGAGGGCGATCTGCACCGGCCGCAGGCAGCCGATCCAGTCGAACACGTGCAGCCAGGCCGCCATGAACGCGAAGTAGGCCAGCCCGCTCACGACCACGAACGTGCCGGCGATCGCCAGGATCCGCAGCCGATCCTGGACGTTGACGAGAATCGACAGCAGCAGGAGCAGCACCCACATCGCGCAGGGATTGAAGCCATCGACGAGGCCGATGGCGAGCGTGAACAGCGGCATGCCGAGCGTGCGGGCGTCGATGGTGCCGAGCATCGGCAGGTCGATGGTCGTCTCGCCCTCCGCGGCCGTCTGCTCCACGCTCTCCTCAACTCCGATCGGCTCCGGGCACCGCCGCGTCCAGGGCTCCAGCACAGCGGCCAGCCGCCGGCCCGACGTCTCCGGGCGATCGAAGCCGACCACGAGCCGATTGCAGACGTGAAACACCGGCACGCTCGCCGCCGCGGTCCGATGCTCGCGAACGAGGTCGCCGAGGTACTGCCGCGAGCCGGCATCGCCGGCGATGTCGAGCGTCACCACTTCCACGCCCGGATGCGCCGCCTGGAACGTCGGCAGCCAGGCCTTCGCGGCGGCGCACCGGCCGCAGCCCGGCCGCGTGAAGACCTCCATCTGCACGAGTGGCGCCACCCGTTTGGCCAGCGCGGTGGCATCGTCGCAATCGACGACCACCCGGCCACAGGCATGGAGCACCGGTGTCTTGTCGGGAGTGAAGCCGTGCGCTGCGGCCAGCTTCGCGAACGCATCCCGATCGTCGGGGTTCGAGGCGATCAGCCGCCGCACCACCACGAGGCCACCGCGGTCACGGGCAAACGCCTCGGCGGCAGCGACCACGCGATCCTCTGCGGCGTCGTCCTCGCGGGCGTAGACGTCGAGCACCACGCAACGCCGCGGCACGCCCTCGGGATCGGCTGCGACCGCCGGCCATGCGGACAGCCAGACGATCAGCCAGCACAGCCCGCCGTCGGCTCCTCGACGAATATCAACCGGAGCCATCGGGGCACCTCGCTCGGACGCAGTTCGCTCGAACCGCCGGATTCTACGGAGGCGGGAAAGAGCCCCCGGCCTTCGACGGCCCCGGCTTGTGCCGCACGCCATCCCACGGGCAGACTGCCGTCGATGGACATCTCGATCAGCCGTCGTGAGTCGCCCGACGCCCTCGTACTCGCCGTCTCCGGCCGGCTCGATGCCGAGCATGCGGGCGAGTTGGCCCGCGCGGTCGACGAGGACGTGCGTCGCGGCAATCACTCGATCAGGCTCGATCTCACCGACTGTGGATTCTTGAGTTCGGCCGGGATCCGCGTGCTCTTCGAGATCCACCGGGCGGCCAAGGGCGTCGGCGGCACCTGCCTGATTCGCGCGGCGAGCGAGCCGATCCGCAAGGTGCTCGAACTCACCCGGCTTGCACCGCTCCTGATGGAGCCAGCCGCGGGCCAGGCGACTGCGAGCCAGGCCGCGCCCAAGCGATCGTCCTCCGGCGTCGATCAGGAGCATGACGGCGTGCGGTTCGTCGGACTCGAGCAGCCGACACCCGCGCCGCTTCTCGGCCGGCTGATCGGCACCCCCGCCGAGGCATTCTCCGGCCACGCCGCCGCCGAACGACTGCCCGTTTCGCGACACGCCTTCGCCCTCGGCCTCGCCGCGCTGGCAGATGCCGAGTCACTCGCCGAACGCGCCGGGGAAATGCTCGCCGCCTGCGGCACGGCCTTCCATCGTCGGCCCCAGCCCTTCTCCGCGATCGACTACCTGGCGGCCACGGGCGATCTCGTGCCGGAGGTCGATGTCGCAGCCGGCCTCGTCTGGGAGGGCATCCCCTCGGGCCGCACCGGCTTCGAGGCGGCCGACGGCGCCGACGCCGTCGCGATCGACGACCTCGTGGCGGCGATCTTCGCTCACGTCGCAGGCGACGCGGTCGCAATCGTGGCTGCGGGCGAGGTGCACGGCCTCGTCGGCGCCGAGTTGATCCGACCGCTCGCCGCGGCCACGGCCGCCGACCGTCCCGGTTCGCCGCGCCGGGAGATCGCCGCCCGCTGGTTGAGCTTTTCGCGCGAGCCGGTGCACGCCCGCCGAACGGCGCTGGTCGTGGGCATCGCCACCCGCGGCCCGGCCACGGGCCCGCTGGCCGGCTTCGTGCGGCCGCTGGGTACCGGTGCGACGCAGGGACACTTCCATGCGACGGTGTTCCCGCTGCGGCCGCTCAAGCGGGGCAGCGGCGACGTCGCCGCCCCGGTGGCCGACATCACGGCGTCGGAGCCCGTTGGCCTGCTGCACCTGCTGGCCGACCCGGAGCCCGTGCTGGGCAGCGGACGGTCGCAGTTCGTCCGTGGCCGCTGCTGGTTCGCGCCGCTGGCCGTAGCCGGAGCCCGCGCATGATCACGCTGCTCTCCACGTGGACGTTCGGCCTGGCCCTCGCGCTCGTCGCCCTCGGCGTGTTCGTCAGTTACCGGCTGTTCTCGTTTCCCGACATCACCACCGACGGCTCGTTCACGCTCGGCGCCGTGGTCACGGCCGTGCTCCTCACCGCCGGCGTCGATCCGCTCCTCGCCACGCTCGGCGGCATGGCGGCCGGCGGCCTCGCGGGCTGCGGCACCGCCTTGCTCCACGCCTATCTCGGCATCGAGCGGCTGCTCGCCGGGATTCTCGTGACGACGGCGCTGGCGAGCGTCAACCTCGTCGTGCTCGGCCGGAGCAACGTGCCGCTCTCCACTGCGCACACGTTGCTCGACCGCGCGGAGGCGGCCCTCAGGCCGCCGCTCGAACGGGCCGGTCTGTCCACCGCCGTCGCCGGCGAGACGGCCCAGCTCATCTTCATGGCCACGATCGTGGCCCTCACGATCACCGCCCTCTGGATCTTCTTCCGCACGCAACTGGGCACGGCGATGCGAGCCGGAGGCGACACGGCCACGATGGCCCGGGCCCTCGGCCGCGACACCGGCGGCATGACGCTCGCGGGCCTCGCGATCGCCAACTCGCTCACGGCGCTGTCGGGCGGTCTGGTCGCCCAGTATCAGGGCTTTGCCGATGTGCAGATGGGCATCGGCATGGTGGTCTGGGGCATGGCCAGCGTGTTTCTGGGCGCGGCGCTCGTGGGCCCCGTGCGGCTGGGGGGCGCGCTCGTCGCCACGGCCGCAGGCAGCGTGACGTTTCGGCTGCTCGTGGCGGCGGCCCTCCGCGCCGGCCTCGATCCCGACGGGCTGAAGGCGGCCACCGACGCCGTCGTGCTCGCAGCCCTCGTCGCCCCCCGGTTCCTGTCCCGAGGCAGCCATGCTCGAACTCACTGACGCGGTCGTGTCGTTCGCCTCGCCCGGCGGGCCGGTCGTCCGGGCCGTGGATGGCGTGTCGCTCGCGCTGCCGGCGGGCTCGTTCGTGGTCGTGATCGGCACGAATGGATCGGGCAAGAGCACGCTCCTCGGTGCGATCGCCGGCACGGTGCGGCTCGACGGCGGCGCGTTGCGGCTGGCCGGACACGACATCACCCACTGGCGGGAGCACGAACGGGCCAAGCTCGTGGGCCGGGTGTTCCAGGATCCGCGGGCGGGCACGGCCTCGAGCCTGACGGTGCTCGAAAACATCGCCGTGGCCGCCTGCCGGGGCCGCCGCGCCGGCCTGCGGTGGGCGACGGGCCGGCAGCTGCGGGACGAGGCGGCACGACGATTGGCCGCGATCGTACCCGGGCTCGAATCGAGGCTCGACCAGCCGATCGGCTCGCTCTCCGGCGGCCAGCGGCAGATCGTCACGCTCGTGATGGCCACCTGGCAGCGGCCCGAACTGCTCCTCCTCGACGAGCACACCGCCGCACTCGATCCCGCGGCGGCCGACCGCGTGATCCAGGCCACGGCCCGGATTATCCGCGAGCAGGGCCTCACCGCCCTGATGGTCACCCACTCGCTCGCCCAGGCCGCCGCGCTCGGGGATCGACTCCTGCTGATTCACCGCGGTCGGATCGCCCTCGACGTGCAGGGGGCGGCGAAGCGCCGACTCACGGCCGACGACCTCGCCGACCGGTTCGATGCGCTCCGCCGCGCCGACCAGCTCGACGACGCCGCGGCCGTCACGCTCGCCGAGGCCTACGTCTGACACTCGGCTCGGTGCCGCCGGTTTGCGAAAGCGGCTCCACAGCGACTATCCTGCCGGGCTTCCCCGGGAGTGAATCCATGGCCCACTGGCCCGTGCACGCCGACATCGACGGCCCCATCGTGATGATCGGCTTCGGCTCGATCGGCCGCGGAACGCTGCCGCTCATCGAACGGCATTTCAGGTTCGACCGCTCGCGATTCGTGGTGATCGATCCCGACGACCGCGACCGCGGCATCCTCGACAAACACGGCATCCGATTCATCCACCAGGCGGTCACGCGCGACCGCTACCGCCACCTGCTCGAGCCGCTGCTCACGGACGGCGGCGGCCGCGGATTCTGCGTCAATCTCTCGGTCGACACCTCCTCGCTCGACATCATGCGGCTCTGCCGGGAGCTCGGCACGCCCTACATCGACACGGTCGTCGAGCCCTGGCCCGGCTTCTACTTCGATCGCAGCGCCGGCCCGGAGGCCCGCACCAACAATGCCCTGCGGACGACGGTTCGCGAGGAGAAGGCCCGCCACCCCGGCGGCACCACCGCCGTGTCGTGCTGCGGCGCGAATCCGGGGATGGTGTCGTGGTTCGCCAAGCAGGCGCTCGTCAATCTCGCCCGCGACACCGGCCACGGCGGCGCGGAGCCGGCGGCCGACGACCAGGCGGGCTGGGCGACGTTGATGCGGGATCTGGGCGTGAAAGGGATTCATATCGCCGAGCGGGACACGCAGCGGGCGAAGCACCCCAAGCCGATCAACACCTTCGTCAACACCTGGTCGGTGGAGGGATTTCTCTCGGAGGGCATGCAGCCTGCCGAACTCGGCTGGGGCACGCACGAACGATGGCTGCCGGACAACGGCCGGCTGCAGACGATCGGGTCGAAGGCCGGCGCATACCTGCTCCAGCCGGGGGCCAACACGCGGGTCCGGTCATGGTGCCCGACACCGGGGCCGCAGTACGGGTTTCTCGTGACCCACAACGAGTCGATCTCGATGGCCGACTACTTCACGCTCCGCGACGGCGACAGGGTCCTCTACCGCCCCACGTGCCACTACGCCTACCACCCCGCCGACGACGCGGTGCTCTCGCTGCACGAACTGTTCGGTCGCGGCGGGGAGCGGCAGGAGGCGATTCACATCCTCGGCGAGGACGAGATCGTCGATGGCGTCGACGAACTGGGCGTCCTGCTCTACGGCCACGCGAAAAACGCCTACTGGTACGGCTCGCAGTTGTCGATCGACGAGGCCCGCGACCTCGCCCCGTACCAAAACGCCACCGGGCTGCAGGTCTCGTCGGCCGTGCTGGCCGGCATGGTGTGGGCGTTGGAGAACCCCGACGCCGGCATCGTGGAGGCCGACGAGATGGACTACCGGCGCTGCCTGGAAGTGCAGACGCCCTACCTGGGGCCGGTGACGGGCCACTACACCGACTGGACACCGCTTCAGGGGCGACCGGGGCTGTATCCTGAAAACATCGACCCGACCGACCCGTGGCAGTTCCGCAACGTCCTCGTGCACTAAGCGGCCGCGCCGAGCTTGTCATGCGTCCACCCGTCGCGTCACCGCCGTCCCCGCTCGCCATCGTTCTGCGGCGATCGCTCCCCACGGTGCTGCTGCTCGGCGGCGCGTCGGCCCTCCTGCTCGCGACCGATCGGGCCGGTGCGAACCGGGCCGTGCCCGCGGTGGCGGTGCTCCAGCAGGTGAGCACGTCGCTGCTCGACGACGCCGTGACGGGCATGATCGAGGGGCTCGCGGACCGCGGCTACGTCGAGGGCACGACGGTGACGATCCGGCGCTACAACGCCGAGGGGGACCTCGCGCAGGCCAACGCGATCGCCCGCGAGATCGCAGGCGGCCCGTTCGACCTGGCCCTCACGTCGAGCACGCCATCGCTCCAGGCCCTCGCCACCGCCAACGACCGCGGCCGGATCCTCCACGTCTTCTCCGCCGTCGCCGACCCCTTCTCCGCGGGTGTCGGCTTCGACCGCGCCGATCCGCTCGTTCATCCGCGGCACCTCGTCGGCTACGGCAGCCTCGCGCCGGTCGATGCCACGTTTCGGATCGCGCAGGCGATCAACCCGCGGCTGACGAAAGTGGGCGTGGCCCACAACCCGTCCGAGAGCAACTCGCGGCGGTTCATGGAATTGGCTCGGGCGAGCTGCAAGGCCCGCGGCATCGTGCTCCTCGAGGCCGCCGTCGAAAACTCGTCGGGCGTGATCGAGGCGATCCAGTCGACGCTGTCACGGGGCGCCGAGGCGGTCTTCGTGCCGGGCGATACGACCGTCTCGAGCGTCATCGACTCGATCATCGCCACCGCGGTGAAGGCGGGCGTGCCCGTGTTCACCGTGGTGCCCGGGAAACCCGACCGGGGCACGCTGTTCGACGTCGGCTTCGACTTCCGCGAGGTCGGCCTGCTGGCGGGCCGGCTCGCCGGTGACCTGCTCGGGGGCACCGATCCGGCGACCGTTCCCATCGGCGAAACCGCCCGGGAGATTCCCCCGCGGCTCACGATGAACCTCGCCGCCCCGGGTTACGACCGCAGCCGCTGGCGGGTGCCCGACGACCTCGTGCGGCAGGCGAAGGTGGTGATCGACCCCGCCGGCCGCCGCGACCAGCCCGAGGCGATCCTCGCCGGCCCGTTCACCGAGGCCGAATCTCCGTAGCCCCTGACGCCTGATTGAGCTTGAGCGACCCCGTGCCGCTCGGTAGCTTCCCAGCCATCGCCCCCACCACGAGCGGGGGCATTCTTCGCAAGAGGCTCGGTCGTGAACGCCACGACGCCGTTGGTCGTCATCTGTGCCGCGAGCTGTGGACTCTACCTGGTCGCCTGGCTGCTCGTCCTGGGCTGGGTCGCGTGGCATCGCCGTGAGCGGCGGCACGGCGACGACGCGGCACCGATCGGCGTCTCGATCCTCAAGCCCCTGTGCGGCGCCGACGACGAACTCGAACGCAACCTCACGTCGTTCTTCCGGCTGGACCACGAGCCGCTCCAGCTGATCTTCGGCATCGCCGACCCGTCCGACCCCGCCCTCGATCTCGTCCGTCGCGTGGCCGGCCGTCACCCGGGCCGCGACGTCGCGATCGTCGTCGGCGTTCAGACCGACGCGGCGAGCCCGAAGGTGGGCCTCATGGAAACGCTGCTTCCCCACGCCGCCCACGACATCATCCTGCTCTCCGACAGCAACGTCCGCATCTCGCCCGACGAGATCGGCCGCGTGCTCCCCGGCTTCACCGACCCGCGGGTTGGCATGGTCTATCAGCCGGTCGTCGGTATCGGCGAACGCCGTGTTCCCGCCGCGATCGAGAACCTCCACTACACGGAACTCGCCGCCTTTCTCGCGATCGCCGCGCGGCTCTGCGCCGGCCAGCATGTGGTCAACGCCAAGGGCCAGTGGGTCCGCCGGGCGGCACTCGCCGACGTCGGTGACTTCATCGGCGTCCGCGACAACGGCGCCGACGATTACGTGTTGTCGCGGCTCATGCTGGCCATGGGCTGGAGGCTCTCGCTTTCGGGCGTACCCGTCCGCACCGTGCATCGTGACTGGTCGTGGCAGGCCCTCGCCCACCGGCATCTCCGCCATGCCGGCCTCCGTCGCCGGCTCTGCCCCTGGGCCTATCCCCTGGAGCTGCTGCTCAACCCGGTGCCTTGGGCGCTCATGCTGCTCGCCACACCGCTGGCAACCTGGGCCCTGCCGCTCGTGGCAGCCAAGATAACCCTGGAGGTTTCGGCCGCACGGCTGCTGCGCGGCGTGCCGCTGGGATGGCACCACGCCGCACTCATCCCGCTCAAGGATGTCGGCTACTTCATCGGCTGGTTCGCCTCGTTCGCCGTGCGCACGGTCTCCTGGCGAGGCCGCACCTACGCCATCGGCGCCGGCGCCCGCCTGATCCCGCTCGAGGCGGCTCCTGATCCCGCCCTCGCCGCTCGCGTGGCATGAACGCCACGCCCGGCACGAGCCCCGATGCTCCTCACGCGGTAGACTCCGCCGTCATGAACGCTCTGCGACGCTGCCTGTGTGTCTCGCTCTCGACGGCATTCCTGCTCTTCGCCGCGGCGGCCTGCTCTGCGGCGGAGCCGCTGCGGGTGGGCATGGAGCTGGCGTATCCGCCGTTCGAGATGACCGACCCGCAGGGCAGGCCGACGGGGGTGAGCGTGCGGCTGGCGGAGGCGCTCGGCCGGCATCTCGGCCGCGACGTCCGGATCGAGAACATCGCCTTCGACGGCCTGATCACGGCCCTCAAGACCCGCAAGATCGACTGCATCATCTCGTCGCTCACGGCCACGCCGGAGCGGGCCCGGTCGATCGCATTCTCCGCACCCTATCTGCGGACCGGGCTCGCCCTGCTCGTCGCCATGAAGTCGCCCGTGCAGTCGGCCGCCGACCTCGACGCGCCCGGCCGGATCGTGGCCGTGAAGAAGGGCACCACCGGGCATCAGTATGCCGCGACGTCCCTCACGAAAGCCCGCGTGCTCGTGCTCGACAAGGAGTCTTCCGCCGTGCTCGAGGTGGCGCAGGGAAAGGCCGATGCCTTCATCTACGACTCGCTCTCCGTCTATCAGAATCATCGTCGGCATCCCGATGCCACACGGGCCCTGTTGCGGCCGTTCCGCGAGGAGACCTGGGCGATCGGCCTGCGGCTCGGGGACGACGAGCTGCGGCGAGCCGTGAACGAGTTCCTCGAGACCTTCCGCGATTCGGGAGGCTTCGAAAGGCTGGGCGATGAGTTCCTCCCGGACGAAAAGGCCTTCTTCAAGGCGCAGGGCATCCCGTTCGTTTTCTGAAGGCCGAACGGCTGACGCGACGGGTCGGCGTGGTACCCTTTCCCCCATGCCGCGTTGGCTTGCCCACCTCATCGTCATCGTGCTCTTCGCCGCCGGCATCGCGCTGGCCTTCTGGCGGGTCGGCTACGCATGGAACTGGGCGGGGGTGTGGGACTACCGGCAGAAATTCGTGCAGGGCTGGCTGACGACCGTGGCATTGAGCATCGCGGCCCTCGCCGCCAGCATCGCCATCGGCGGCATCGCGGCCTTCATGCTGCGGTCGCGGCAGCCGCTGGTCGAAGCCGCGGCGCGGATCTACGTCGAGCTGATTCGCGGCACGCCGCTGCTCGTGCAACTGCTGATCGGATTTTACGTGGTCGCCAGCGCGGTGGGCCTCGAAAACCGCTACGTCGTGGGCGTGGCCGTGCTCGCCCTCTTCAGCGGGGCCTACATGGCCGAGATCATCCGCGGCGGCCTCGATGCCATCCCCAGGGCCCAGCTCGACAGTGCCCGGGCGATCGGCCTCACGCCCGCCCAGACGCTCCGACTGGTCGTCATGCCGCAGGCCGTGCGAATCGTGCTCCCGGCCGTGGCGGGCCAGCTCGTGTCGCTGATTAAGGATTCATCGCTGTTGTCGGTGATCGCGATTTCCGAATTCACGCTCGCCGCCCAGGAGGTCAACTCCTTCACCTACTCCACGCTCGAAAGCTATCTGCCGCTCGCCGCCGGCTACCTGGCACTCACGCTGCCGCTCGCCGCCGTGTCGCGGTGGCTCGAACGACGGTTTCGGTACGAGTCGGTATGAGAGGACCGCCGGCATGAAGCTCGACGTCCGCGGCCTCGTGCAGCAGTTCACCACGCCCGCCGCGGGGGGCCGCCCTGCGACCACGGCCACCGTGCTCGACGGCCTCGACCTCGCCACGGGCGACATCACGGCGCTCGTGCTCGTGGGCCCGTCGGGCGGCGGCAAATCGACGCTGCTGCGGATCCTCGCGGGGCTCGACGTGCCGCCGGCCGGCAGCGTGGCGTTCGACGACGTGCCGTTGCCCCGCGACGAGGCCGGCCTGCGCGGATATCGCCGCACCATCGGCACGGTTTTCCAAGCATACAATCTGTTTCCCCATCTCACGGCCATGGACAACCTCCTCCTGCCGCTGGTTCACGTGCACGGTCTGTCGCCGGCCGTCGCC
>JBJTIE010000149.1:0-7362 GCA_046094845.1 Planctomycetaceae bacterium
TCGCACCGGCTCTGGGCAGCCTGGCTGGGGCAGCATGCGCAGCTGCCGCTCGACCACCTGCATCCGCCGGCCGAATGGGTCGAGCATCATCTCGGCGCCGCCATGCGGCAGCGGATCGAGGCCGAGGTCGGCGCCGCAGGCGATCCCCACGGCAGCGAGATTCCACCCGAGGCCTGACGGCCTCCGCCGTCACTTGCACGCTCGCGCCGTAGTCCGCACACTCCGTGTGCGGCCCACGGTCTGAACACCGCAGACCCGTCTATTCGTCCGCGGTTCGGCCTCCTGTGGCGTGGGTTCGGGGCTGCCCGTGCCCCGTCGCCGGACGCTCGCTCCGGCATCCATGCCTTCGCTCGCTCGGATGCCGCCTTCGCTCCGGCATCCTGCCTACGCTCGGCGGCATACGCCGGCTCCTGGGGCACGGGCAGCCCCTCACGGCGTGTTCGCGTCACGGTCCGCGGAACCTGCGGAGCAGGGCCAGGTTCGTGCGATCGTTCTTCGGTGTGGCCTTGCCGTCGGGGCCTTCCTTCGGGGTCTCGAGGATCAGCGGGATGCCGGCGAGCATCGGGTGGGTCATGATCAGCTTGAATGCCTCGGGGCCGATCTTGCCCTTGCCGATCGCCTCGTGGCGATCCACCCGCGAGCCGAGGTCGCGCTTCGAGTCGTTGGCGTGGATGAGCTTCAGCCGCTTCAGCCCGATCGTGCGGTCGAACCGGCCGAGCGTGTCGTCGAGTGCCGCCTGCGGGGCGAGCGGATAGCCGGCTGCGAACACGTGGCAGGTGTCGAGACAGACGGCCGCCCGCGGCTTCAGGCCCTTCACCGCGTCGATCCGCTCGAGCATCGCGGCGATCTCCTCGAACGTCGCGCCCAGGCACGAGCCCTGGCCGGCCGTCGTCTCGATGAGCACGCCGGCGCCGCAGTCACGGGTGCGGTCGAGCGCCTCGGCGATGCCGTCGGCGGCCCGGGCCACGGCCACCTCGACGGGCTGCTCGCCCGCCGCCCCCGGATGGGCGACCACCCACGGGATGCCGAGCAGCTCCGCGCGGCGAAGCTCCTCGGCGAGGCCCGCGATCGATTTCGTGCGCAGCGTGGGGTCGGCCGCGGCCGGATTGATGAGGTAGGAGTCGTGGGCCACCACGAATCGCAGGCCGGCCTCCTTCACGGCGGCGCGAAACGCCGTTGCGTCCGCCGCAGCGATCGGCTTCACCGCCCATTGGTTGATATTGCGGGTGAAGATCTGCAGCGCTTCGCAGCCGGTCTCCACCGCGAGGCCGACGGCCCGATGGAAGCCGCCTGCGATCGACTGGTGGGCGCCGATCGGCGCAGCAACGGGACGGGCGGAACGTGGCATGAGCGGCGTGATCGTTTCGGAGGGGGCGGTGTCGGATCGGGCGACGGGAATCCGAGCGGGGCGGCAGTCTGCCACGCCGGGGCCACCGCGGGGAAGTGTTCAGCGCCGGTGGGCGGTGGTCTGCGCGGCTGAAAACCCGCGGCAAAAGACCGGTTCACCCCTGTTCGCTTTTGCCGATCCGGCTGGGAGCCGTACACTACCGTCGTCGCTGCGGCGGTCTTCGTGATCCGCGTGATGGCGAACTCATGGGAGGCGTGGCCGTGAACACGGTGCTGGGGCTGGCGGTGACGTTTTGCATTGCGGCGGCTGCGGGAGTCGCCACGGCGCTCGCCCTGCGGCCGATCCGACTGGCCCGCGAGACGGAGAAGATCGCGCGGGCCCAGCGCGACTTTCACCGGCAGCGGGAGCCGCTTGAGGCGAAGTTCATCGAACGGGCCGCGGCGAGTGGCAAGCCGCGCGGCCTGCGGTGGGCCGACGTCGATTTCGACGACGACGTGGTCTATGCCCGCGACCGCCGGTCGGGCCGCCTCAAGGCGCTCGTGGCCGTCGAGGTGCAGTTCGAGGCCGTCGAGGGAGGCGGCATGGAGCACGTCGAGAACGTCGCGCTTTCGAAGGCGGCGACGGCGGAGTTTCTCCACGACGGCACCCGCTGGATCACCGAAGGCCGCATCTATTTCAATCTTGCGCCCACGGCGGCGGTGAAGTATCTCGCCGACAACATGGAGCTCGTGACCGAGCCCCCCACGGCCGGCCTCACCGGCGGCTGACGGTTTCTTCGCTGAACGGGCAATCCGGGCAGACTCTGCCGGTCGCGGTGATGCGGCCACGGCTGCGGCTCGTGCGGGCCGATAGTCTGATTGTTCTCATGATTCTCATGGGTGGGTGCTTTGCCTGCGGAGACGGGCGATGGGGGCATGGAGAGTCGTTGTCGCGGCCGCCATCGCGGCGATTGGAGGCGTCGTCGTGGCGGCTCCGCTGCCTGCGCCGCTCCAGCCGCCGGCGGCCGTGGCTCCCGAGCGGAATCCGCTGCCGATCGCCCAGCGGCACCTGCGGAAGGCGAAGGAGTATCTCGCCGCCTCCTGCGACCTCCTGAAGAAGGGTGACCGGCACGCGATCGACGGCTACTACGTGGCCTGCGAGGAGGCGTGGAACGCGGTCTGGGTCTGCCCCGGTGATCCGGCGATTCTCTGCGAGGCGGCTGATCTCTATGCCGACGGGCTCGCCGGCTTTTTGGAGTCGGCCTGCCAGCATGGCCGAATCGCCGGCGGCGGCGTGTGGGTGGGGCCGCCGTCGAAGCCGGTCTTCATTCCGTTCTGCCCGCAGGCCTTGCCGATCGGTGTCGAGCAGGTGAGATCGATCGAGTCGCAAGGCCAGCGGGGTGACAAGCGGATCACGCAGCGGCATGTTCGCGAGGGCTTCGGGCTGCCAGTCGTCGTGCGGACGGCCGAGCGATCACGGGACGAGCCTACCACCGACTTCATGCCGGCGCGGCAGTCACTGGCAGCCACGGTCGTGCTGCGGTTCAAGATGCCGGGTGACGAGAACTTCCTCGAGACCTTTGCGGGACCCGTCTACCGCGACCACGCCCCCGCGATGCTCGATCTCGCCAATCCGATCGAGATCGCGGCGGTGCACATCGGCCCGGCGCGGCCGCACCTTGCGGCCGACCTCACCGCGCCGCTGCTCGACATGCTGGCCTCGATGCCGCAGTCGGGCGTGGAGGGCTACCTCCAGCCATTCGGCCAGGGTGCCACGCGGCCGCGGCTCGAGTTTCTGCAGCCGCACGAGCCGGGCAGAATTCCGGTCGTGTTCATCCACGGCCTGGCCAGCGACGAGGGCACGTGGTTCGATCTGGTGAACGAGCTGCGGGCCTGGCCGGAGTTTCACCGGCGGTTCGAGCCGTGGGTCTTTCACTACCCCACGGGCACGGCGTTCATGCGGTCATCGGCGCGGCTGCGAGCCGAATTGCGGCGGGCGGTGCACACGCTCGATCCCGAGGGCCGTGACCCGGCGCTCAAGAACATCGTGCTCGTCGGCCACAGCATGGGGGGGCTGCACGCCAAGCTGCAGGTGGTCGCGTCGGGCAACTCGTTCTGGGAGGCGATCGCCTGCAAACCCTTCGACCAGATCGACCTCGATCCCTCGGCGCGGCGGCTCGTCCGTGAGACCTATTTCTTCGAGCCGCTGCCGTTCGTGAACCGCGTGGTCTGCATCGCCACGCCCCACCGCGGGTCGATCCTGGCCTCGCTTGGCGTGGGGCGGCTCGCCTCGATCTCCGTGCGTCCGCCGCCCCAGCTCAAGGCGCTGCACGACGAGGTGATCCGGCGGAATCCGGGGGCGTTTCGCCCCGACTTCGAGCGGCGGGTGCTCTCGACCGTGGACATTCTCGAGCCTGACTCCATGACGCTCCAGGCACTCGAGCGGCTGCGTCCGCCCTGCTGGGTGACGGTGCACAGCATCGTAGGTAACGGCCATGTGTCGCTGACGGGCGGCCGCGACGACTGCGTGGTGGCGGTATCGAGCGCGCACACCGTCGGCGCGGTCAGCGAGATCATGGTGCCGGCCACCCACACGAAGGTGCATCATCACCCCCTGACGGTGGCCGAGGTGCAGCGGATCCTCGTGCAACACCTGCAGGAGACCGGGCTGGGCGCTGCGGCGCCGTAGCCTGGCCTGCCGCATGTGTCACTGGCTCGCCTGCTCCAGGCTCGCGATCTGGCCGTCGGCCATGGAGCCGAGAAGCGGGTAGACCGTCGCGTCGATCGAGTCGGAGAGAAACCGCACCGAGCCGTCGGCCAGCGCGATCGTGGCCCCTCCGGCATGGCCGCTCCCGGCCGACTCGAAGTGGCCGTCGTTGATCGCTGCCGACGCGGTCGTGAACAGCGTGGCGGCACCGCCGACCGCCCAGCCATCCTGGCTGGCGGCCGCTCCAGCGGTGGCCGCGGGCAGCCGCTGGAGTTCGCCGAGCAGGATCTGGTTGGTCTGGCCGTCGCTGATGGCCGCGAGCGGCATGCCGATGTTCGCCTGGAAGGGGCCGACGACCGCCGCTGGATTCGTGCCGCGGTGGGCGAACCGATGCTGCTCGCCCGCGCCGTCGTCCTCGAACCCGTCCAGCCGGCCGTAGCAGCCGCCGTAGTCGGTGCCGCCCCCGACCCACGCGGGGTCGATCAGCATCGAGGCATCGTCCGACGACCGCACGCCCGACCTCCTGCTGGGGCAATACAGGCCGGCGATGTCGATCTGGGCGGTGGCGGCGTTGCCCCTCACGTTCGTCAGCCGATTCCATTGATTGGCGACGGCGGCCTCGTCGATGTGCGGCAGCACCTCCAGAATCCAGCTCGTGCCACCGAACTGGTGGGACGCGGGGTAGGCCGCGGCCGGATCGCTCGCCTCACGCCACGGATTCCAGCATCCGCTGCAGGTCTCGTCGTCGGTGCCGGTGGCCACGAACGTGGCCGCAGGCAGCCGCCCCTGTGACGACTCGTAGGCCAGAAGCCCCACGGCGAGTTGCCGAAGATTGTTCGAGCAGCTCATGCGCCGCGCGGCCTCGCGGGCAGACTGCACGGCGGGCAGAAGCAGGGCCACGAGTACGGCTACGACGGCGATCATGACGAGCAGTTCGACGAGGCTGAACGCCGCACGGTCGCGGCGGCAAGGAGGCGTATGATGCATGGGCAGAGACCGAACCTCGAACCCGGATGGGTTCTTCGGGCGATCGACTCCTGGTGCGGACGCTGGTGTCGCCGGCCGGGGAGGCAGGAGTTCGACGGGGAGTCGAACCAACGTCGTGGTGAGGCGGGATCGGTGGTGGCTGAACCGGAAGGTTCAACCGTCCGACATCGAGCGATATCGGCCACCGACGGGCGGAAGACTACACGATCTGTGTGAAGAACGTGTGAGAAATTCGTGTGAACGGCGCATGTCCAGGGAATTTCACGGTGTCGGCGGCCGGTAGACTGTGGCGGACGTTCCGCGGCCGACCGCGGGACACGACCATGCGGGGAGCAAGATCATGTCGATCATGCGGGCGATGACCAGGCGAGCCGCGTTGACCACGGCCGGGCTCGCCGCGACGACCGCGGTCGGTTCGTCGCTCGCGCGGGCCCGCGAACTCGGCCGGGCCCGCACCGTGTCGATCTTTCACTCGACCGACCTGCATGGCCGGATCCTGCCCACGAGCACCTACGAGGGGCTCGACGACGTCGGCGGCTTCGCCCGCGTGGCCACCTGCCTGCGGCAGTGGCGACGAGAGTCTCCCCACTCGATCACCGTGGACCTGGGAGACGTCGTGCAGGGCACGGCCGTGAGCCTGCACCGCGGCGGCAACCTCATGCTCGAACTCTTCAACCGCCTCGACTACGACGCCTGGACGCTCGGCAATCATGATTTCGACTGGGGCCCCGATGCACTCGCGGCCAATCTCGCGGTCTCACAGTCGGCCGTTCTCACCGCGAACATCGCCCGGGGCGGCAAGACGGCCGGACAGTTCGCCGGCGACTGGGCGAAGGTGCGGCCGTGGACGATCCGCGAGGTGGGCGGGTTTCGGATCGGGCTCGTCGGCCTGATCACGCCGGGCCTGCCCTACTGGCTGCCGGCCGATCTGCTCGGCGGCGTCGAGGCTCTCGATCCGGTGGCGACGCTCGCGCGGGCGGTGGCCGAGGTGCGGGCCGAGGGGGTCGATGCCATCGTGGCGTTGGGGCACATGGGCTGGCGGTTCAATGACGACTACGCGAACCCGGTTCGGTCGCTGCTCCGCGACGCCGATGGCGTCGATGTCTACCTGGCCGGGCATTCCCACCAGCATCAGCCCGCGTGGATGCTGCACGGCGTGGTCTGCTCACAGGCGAGTTACCATGGCATTCATTGTGGCCGTGTCGATCTGACGTTCGACGTCGAGTCACGAAAGCTCGTCGATCGCCGGGCGTTTTCGCTGCTGATGGACGACCGCTTCGCCCTCGATCCGCTCGTGATGGAGCTGGCGCGGCCCGACCTGGATGCGGCCGATGCCCAGCTGGCCCGGGAGGTGGCCACGGTCACCCAGCCGATTCCGGGCACGGGCCGCGAGAGCCGCCTCGCGAAGCTGCTCTGCGCATGCTTCCGGGATGCGTTGCGCAAGCAGGGACACACCGTCGACGGCGTGTTTCACGGGACGTTCCGCTCGGGCGACCTGCCGGCGGGGCGGCTCACCGTGGCCGACTGCTGGAAGATCATTCCCTATGAGAACCGGCTCGTGACGGCGGAGGTGACCGCCGCCGACCTGATGGCAATCCTCACCGAAGACGCGGGCAACAAGGATTCCGATCGGACGCTCTGGCCGCTCGAGGTGGTGCGGGACGATCCGGGCCGGCCGCTGCGGATTCTGTCGGACGGCGCGGAGTTGCCCCCCGAGCGGCGGTTGACCATCGGGCTGAACAGCTACGACGCCCAGTCGGGCGGCCGCCGCCTGATGCACACCCGCGGGCTGCTCGCGGCCCCGGCGGCACGGCTTCGGACGTCGGCGATCGACACCCGCACCGCTCTCATCGACGGTCTCCTCGACCGCGGCACGATCGGGTGAGCCGTGGGCCACATGCGGAGCATGTGGACTACGGCCTACAAAAAAGAAAAGGACCCGTGGCTTGGGGAAGCCACGGGTCCGGTAGCGGCTCTAGAAGTGTGGGTCGTTGGGGGGGGGAACAGCCGCCGAAAAGGTCGTGTGGATTTGTGGTGGTCGGAGCGTTCTCGCCCCGACGCGTCGAACTATACACCGCGGGCAAGCGCCGTGTCGAATTCTTTTTGTGTGAGTTTTCCGTGAGTCGCGGTTCTGTCGATTTTTCGGCCTCTCGGCTAGGCTACGGCCGCTCCGGCGGTCGAGGCACCGACCGGCCCGTTCTCCCCATCTCCAACCCCCACCACAGCCATGGCAGCCACTCTCGTCGATCCGTTTTCCGCCCGTTCCACCTTTGAAACGGGCTCCGGCCCCGCCACGCTCTACCGCCTCCGGGCCCTCGACGACGCCGGGGTGACCAATACCT
>JBJTIE010000150.1:0-3311 GCA_046094845.1 Planctomycetaceae bacterium
GAATCCGACCGACGACCAGCTCGTGGCCACGGGCTCTCGACCTGCACCTCCGGCGGGAACGGGGATTCGTTGTTGAAGCCATCCAGTTCCGGCTCGGGCGACGAGTCGTAAAAAGCGTAGACGCCCCACTGCTTGATGTCGGCGAAGAAGGCCTGCAGCTCGTAGAAGTCGCGGGCCGAGATCGGGTCGAATTTGTGGTCGTGGCATTCGGCACAGCCGAAGGTGCTGCCGAACCAGGCCGCCGCCACGGCCCGCACCCGTTCCGCGCCGTACTTCGCGAGATACTCCTTGGCCTGCGCGCCCCCCTCGCGGGTCATCATGGTGAGCCGGTTGTAGCCCGTGGCCACGAGCTGGTCGTCGGTCGGATTCGGCAGCAGGTCGCCGGCGAGCTGTTCGCGGGTGAAGGCGTCGAACGGCTTGTTGTCGTTGAAGGCGGCGATCACCCAGTCGCGGTAGGGGAAGATTCGCTGGTTCTGGTCGCCGTGGAAGCCGACCGTGTCGGCGAACCTCGCGATGTCGAGCCACCACACCGCCATCCGCTCCCCGAAATGCGGCGAGGCCAGCAGCGCATCGACGAGGGCCTCGCCCGCGGGCCGCGGCGTGGTGGCGGGCAGCGCCGCCTGCGGCGGCAATCCGGTGAGATCGAGCGAGAGCCGCCGTTCGAGCAGCTGCGGGGGCGCCTCCGGCGACGGCTTCAGTCCCTTGGCCCCCAGTCGGGCGTCGATGAAGGCGTCGATCGGGTTCGTGCCGGCGGCTGCGGCGGGCACGGCGGGCCGCGCGAGCGGCGCGTAGGCCCAATGGGGCTCGTAAACGGCCCCCTCGGCCACCCAGCGGCGGAACAATTCCTTCTGCGCGGCCGAAAGCGGCTTGTGGGCCGACTCCGGGGGCATCGGGTCGGCGTCGTCGAAGATCCGCCTGATGATCTCGCTCGCGTCGGGGTCGCCCGGCACGATCGGAATGCCGCCGCTCTCCGTCTCCCGCAGGGCGGCCGCGCGGTCATCGAGCCGCATCCCCGCCTCACGGGTCTTGGCGTCGTTGCCGTGGCAGTGGAAGCACACGTCCGACATGATCGGCCGGATGTCGCGATTGAACGACACGGGCTCGGCCCCGCACAGCGGGGCGAGCAGTGAAGCGACAGCGGCGAGCAGCCAGGCGGGAAGACGGAAACGCATGACGGGGCCTCGAGATCACATTGTCGACCGTCCGTAGTGTAGCCACGAGGACGGACCGCGGCGAAGGCTGAAATATGGCGACGGGGGCGGGATGCATCACTCCGCCGAGATGGCCTCGAGCACGTCGAGCCGGATGGCGCGGCGGGCCGGCAGCCAGGCCGCCACGGCCGTGATCGCCAGCGAGGCCGCGACGTTGCCCCCGATCACCGCCGGACGGATCGACATCGCCAGCGGATGGCCGAGCAGCGCCTGGCTCGAGAGCTGAATGAAGATCGCCGTGACGATGCCGGCGCCGACGCCGATCAGGCTTCCGGCGCCGCCGATCAGTAGGCTCTCGATGAGCACCAGCCGAGAGACCTGGCGACCGGTCATCCCCACTGCCCGGAGCAGGCCGATCGTGCGCCGCTTCTCCAGCACGCTCATCGCCACCGTGTTCGCCACGCCGAGGCTGCCGACCACGAAGCCGAGGCCGAGGATCGACCACAGCGCGCCCACGAGGCCTGTCGTGATCCGGTCCATCATCGCCCGCATCTCGCGATGCGACTGGAGCAGGAGCGCATGGCTGCGGGCGATCGCCTCCAGGGGGCGTTCGATCGCGGCCGCCGCGCCGGGACGGGCGGTGATCAGCACCGCATCGACGGAATCGACGCCGAGCAGCCGGCGGGCCGTCGCGCGGGTGAGAAACACCGACGATCCGCCGGCCATGTAGTCCCGCACGACCGCGCGGACCGGAACTCGCAGTGTGCGGCCGAAGGCGGCGAGCGTGATCTCGTCCCCCACGCCCCGACGCGCCTGCCGCGCCAGGGCCGTGCCGATCGCCACGCCTCCGTCTTCGAGCACGCCCCGCAACGCCGCGTCGGACATGCCCACTGCGTCGAGCGGCAGTCGGCCGGTCGGGGGCAGGTCGCGGGCGACGAGCAGACAGGCATGGCCGTCCACGTTGCCGAGCACGATCGAGAGCGGTTCGGCGGCCGCGACACCGTCGATGGCCCGCACGGCATCCATGATCCCCTGTCCTGCCGACGGCGAGGCATCCCCCTGCACCGACAGCGAACCGGCCTGCATCAGGATCCAGTCGGCGGCGAGGGCCCGGGAATACCAGCCGAGGATGTCGTCGACGCTGTCGCGGATCACGTGGCCGAGCCCCACGCCGTTGCCGATGGCCGCGACGAGCACGCCCGTGGTGAGCGCGGTGCGCACCGGCTGGCGCAGCACCTGATCCAGTGCGATGCCCCGCTCGATGCCGAAGCGGCGCGGAATCAGGCCGCCGAGAAAGCGGGTCAGCGGCCCGAGCACGGCCGGCGTCGTGGCGATGAACGCGATGAACGCGGCGATGCCGGCCGGCACCGCGGCGCGTGGCGGCAGCCAGCCCGATCCCGCGGCGGCGAGGATTCCGAACGCGAGGCACCAGAGCCCGGCGGCAGCCAGCATGAGCGTCCGCGGCACGCCGCCCGGAGGCGGCGGCACGTTCGCGAGACCCTCGAGAAGATCGACCCGTGCGGCCTGTCGCGCCGGCCACCATGCCGCCGCGCCGGCCACCAGTGGCCCCAGCACGACCGCCGTGAGGATGAGCCACGGGTTCACCGTGAGCGTGACGTCGGGGCTGCGCAGGAACGCCGCGATGTTTCGGGCGATCGGATCGGCGGCCATGATTCCTCCCACGATCCCGATCGCCGCGCCGACGAGGCCGAGCAGGCCGGCCTCGGCGATCACCGTCCGGGCGACCTGCCGCCCCGACGCGCCGACCACCCGCTTGAGGGCCAGGGACCGGCGGCGCTCCGTCACGTTCATGAGCATCGCGTTGCCGACGCTGAACCAGGCCATCGCCACCGTCAGCGCCGTCACGAAGTCGAGGCCGAGGTTCGCCGCGGCCAGCATCTCCTCGGCCATGCTCGCCCGGCCCGGCGGCACCTGGGCCACGAGCGGCTCCGGCAGCCGGCCGTTGGCCGCCGCGACGACCGCGGCCCGCGAGGCGTCGTCGTGGAGCACGAGCCGGATCCGGTCCACGAGGCCGCCCGTGCCGGCGAGGTCGGTGAGGGCGGCAGGTCGCCCGGACGGTGATCGCCGAGGCCTGCCTGCTCGGCCTCGTCGGCGCGGTGGTCGGGATCGTGGGAGGAATCATGGCCGCCGATCCAATCG
>JBJTIE010000151.1:0-7994 GCA_046094845.1 Planctomycetaceae bacterium
GCTCCACTCGCTCGGGTTCGATCCCCGACCGCGACGGCGACTGGCCGCGACTCCTCTACCACCGACGATTCATGGTGGCCGAGACGATCGCCCCCCTCGTGCCGCCGCCAGACGCGCCCGAAGGCGTGCGGTTCGCGGCCCGCCAAGACTGGCAGCCGCTCGTGAAGGGCGTGGCGGGGAATCTTCTCGCCACGCACGGCGGCGAGATAGACGAGGATCGCGAGTGATGCGGCAAACCGTGCGGCCGCAGACCAGCCTCGGTCGTACGGCGCGGATGCAACGGCGGCGGTGCGGGAGGCTGACATCGGTTCGTTCGTGATCGGATCGTGAGCCGGTGCAGATTCATCGGCCGCTCTCGGGAACCGTAGGTCACGATTGCCCATGCGGCGCGGGCCCTACAACCCGCACAGCCGATACGGAGGGGCGTCGCTCCGGCGCCGTAGTCCGCACACTCGAGACGCCGTCGTCCGCACACTCCGTGTGCGGTTGGAGGCATGGAGGCCGTTGGGCCGGGCTATTTGCGTGGAGGTTGGCTGGCCTGTGGGGAGATAGTGCGGGCCTGTGGTGGTTTGACCGTGGGCCACATGCGGAGCATGTGGACTACGGCGCGCGTTTCGTGCAAAAAGGCACTGCACCCGTGCGGCAGGCCGCACGGGTGCAGGAATCGTCACGTGATGTCCCGTTCTCGGACCGCTTACCGCAGCGAGGCGGTGGCGTCGGCCGAGGCGACCCGCTGGGCGGGGTCGAGCGAAAGCTCGAGCTGGTCGCCGGCGGCGAGGTCGATCACCTTCGAGATCGTCTGCTCACTGCCGTCGACGACGGCAGTGACGCGGATCTCGTAGTTCTTCCACGACTGCCCGGCCTGGAGGCCGGCGGTCTCGAAGTGGCGGACCGTGCCGGCGGCGCCCGTGGCGTTGCCGGCCAGCCACACCTTCGCGTCGGCGGGCACGCGGAGCGTGAGGCTCGTCTTCGGGGTCGTCGTGAACGACACGGTCGATCGCTCACCGGCGGTGACCGACACGACCTTCATCTCCTCGGCGGGCATGCCGTCGCGATCGACGGTCATCTTCACGGCGAACTCGTACTGCTTGCCGGCCACGAGGCCGCGCGACATGAACCGTCGCACGCCACCGGTCGACTTCGTCTCCGAGCCGTTCACGAAGATCGTGGCGCCGGTCGGCACCTCGACCACGAGCAGGGCCGCGTCGGCCGGCACGCTCTCGACCTGCGTCGAGTCGGTCGCCGACGGGGTGCCGATGATCTCGCCGCCCGTCATCGAGGGCGTTTCGTTGAGCACGCGGTACGACTCGATCGGCATGCCCGACGAGTAGGCCGGGGCGGCGTAGCCGCCGTACGAGCCACCCGAGGAACCGCCCGACGAGCCGCCGCCCGAAGAGCCGTAGCTGGAACCGCCCGACGAACCACCGGACGAGCCGCCCGAGGAACCGCCTGAGGAACCGTAGCTGCTGTGACGGTAGGCACGCATCGCACGCTTGTAGGCGTGGTGCGAGCCCCAGCCGCCGTGCGAGCCGGCGGAGCCATACGAGCCGCCCGAAGACCCGCCCGAAGAACCGTAGCTGCCGAAGCTGCCGCCCGAGGAACCACCGGACGAGCCCCCCGACGAACCGCCGTAGCTGCCGCCGGACGAACCGCCCGAGGAGCCATAGCTGCCGCCCGACGAACCACCCGACGAGCCGCCCGACGAGCCATAGGCCCGCTGACGATGATTCCAGCCGGCGTGCACGTCGCAGGCCGCCGCGGCGACGGCGACGAACGTGACCACTCCGGCAACCCGCAATCCGCGACGCTGCGCCAACATTCGATCTTCTCCGGTAAAAATTGCCCGTGACGACGTCGCCGGCCCCGAAACGCTTCCGGGCGAGGGACGGTCAATGCCCCCAAACATAGTTTGCGGGTCAGGCAAATCAAGAAACCTGGGCAAGATATGCCGGCATGGCGTCACGGAGGGGGGCTGCCGCGATAAATGCCCCCAGGCGCCAGCCGGGGGATCGGAGCCGGGGGGGATCCCGTCGCTCGCGATTAGGGCTTGGATGGGGGCTTTTCGCTGCCAATCAGCTCGATTTCAAAGACGAGCACCTCGTTCGGCTCGATCGCCGGGGGCGAGCCCTCCTCCCCGTATCCCAGTTCCGGGGGCAGGTAGATCCGCCACGTGGCACCCGCCTTCATGAGCGGCAGGGCCTCCTGCCAGCCCGGCACCACACCCCGCAGCGGAAACGAGGCCGGCTCGCCGGCTGGATCCGTGCCGTCGAACTCCCGGCCGTCGATGTGCGTGCCCGTGTAGTGGGCGACCACGATGTCGTCGGCCCCGGGCTGCGGACCGGAGCCCTGCGCGAGCACCTCGTACTGCAGGCCGCTCGGCAGCGTCGTGACCCCCTTCCGCCGACCGTTGGCCACGAGGAACTCGCGGCCCTTGTCGAGGTTCGTCTTGGCGGCCGTCGCCATGCGGGCCATGAACTCCTGCTGCTTCTTCTGCATCGCGACCTCGAACTCGCCGAGCGTCTTCCGAAGTCGCTGCTCGTCGAGCTGTGGTGCCGCGCCGAGCACGGCGTCGGCGAGGCCGCGGGCGAGCGCCTGCTCGTCGATCGCCATGTCGAGCGACTGGTGGTCGGCCACGATCCGGCCGCCGATGCGATAGCCGAGCGCGTAGCCGAGCTGCTCCGCGGGCGTGGCCAACGGTGCGGCGGCCGGCTGCGTCGTGGGCTGGCCTGCGGCTGCTGCCGGCGGCGGCGCGATCGGCTCGACGTCGGTGTCGGCCGCGCGGATCGACGTGGCGATCGAGACCGCGAGCAGGCCCGATCCACAACCGAGCAGGAGCGAGGCGAATGGCGGACGCATGGAATGAATCCTCCCGAGTCTGGGTGCTGCGGCGGTCGAACGTGAAGGGGATCAGTCGGCGGGCTTGGCGAGCGCGCCGCGGGTGAGCTCGAGGAAGGCGGTTTCGAGGTTGACCTCCTGCTCCCGCATGCCGAGCAGGCCGTGGCCGGCGGCGACGAGCCGTGCCGCCAACGGCGAATGATCGGTGACCCCGTCGGCGAGCGCCACGACCAGCTCGCCGTCGCGAACGGCGACGCCCGCCGCTTCGGGGCAGCCTTCGAGCGTCTTTGCCGCGGCCTCGGGGGAGCCGGCCACGCGGATTCGCAGCGTCGGCCGGCCGCGAACCTGGGCCAGCAGATCCTGCACGTTGCCGCAGGCCAGCAGCCGGCCGTATTCGATGATGCCCACGCGATTGCAGATGTCGGCCAGCTCCGGAAGGATGTGGCTCGACACGAGGATCGTCTTGCCGAGCCCCTGGAGCCGCTTGAGGAGGTTGCGCATCTCGATCCGCGCCCGCGGATCGAGGCCGCTGGCCGGCTCGTCGAGCAGGAGCACCTGCGGATCGTGAAGCAACACGCGGGCCAGCCCCAGCCGCTGCGTCATGCCGCGGGAGAGGCTCGTCACGAGCTCGTTCCGCTTCGCCGTCAGATCGACCAGCTCCAGGCAGCGCTCGGCGACCGGGCGGCGGGCCGGGGCGTCGATCCGATAGGCCGCAGCGAAGAACTCCAGGTATTCGATCACGAGCATGTCGTCGTACACGCCGAAGATGTCGGGCATGTAGCCGATCGCACGGCGGATCTCCCGCGGGTGCGTGTAGATCGAGTGGCCGCAGACGTACGCCTCGCCCCAGGTCGGTGCCAGGAGCGTGGAGAGGATCCGGATCGTCGTCGTCTTCCCGGCGCCGTTGGGGCCGATGAAGCCGAACAGATCCCCCTCGGCCAGCTTCAGGTCGAGGGAGTCGAGGGCGCAGAAGTCGCCGTACTTCTTCGTGAGGTCGATCGTCTCGATCATCGCGCCGCGTCTCCCGCAGCCGCCAACGGAATCACGATCCGGTAGAGGCGGCCTGCCATCTTCACCGCCGCGGCGGCCGTTCCGCCAGCCCCGGCGTCGCGGATCCGCCAGTCGGCCGTCCACTCGGGCGGCGGATCGCTCGCCGTGCCGAAGAGTACCGCCCGATCGACCGCCAACAGGGGTGAAAGATCGAGCCGGGCGAGCCGCCCGGCCGGCAACCCGGTGTAGGCCACGCCCCCAGCCGCGGCATGGAAGCCGGCCACCTCGAGGATCCGCAGCACGTCGCTCTCGGCCGGGTTCCAGCGGGGGGCGATCTCCCGCTCCCGAGCTGCCTCGCGGCGGGCCAGCACGCCGGCGAGCGACCGCGGCCCCCTGCCCTGCCGGAGGTCGTGGACCGCGGCCGGGGCGAGCCGCCCGAGATCGTAGATCCAGCCGGCGGACGCGAGCCGGCAGGCGTCGAGCGGGAATGGCAGGTGGTGGGCGATCGAGCCAGCGAGAGCCCCCTGGGCATCGCGGGCGAGCGTGGACGTGACGAGCGGCGCAGTGCCGCTGGCCGCCGTCCAGGCCGCCTCGAAGAGCCGATCTGCGGTCGCAGCCACGGGAACGTCCTCGAGCCCCGCGAGCGTCTCGCCGTAGCGATAGTCGGCGGCGGCGAGCGAGGGATGCGGGATCGCCGCGTCGATCGCCCCGAAGCCCGTGCCCGCGTCGGCCCACCACGACACGGCCGCCGAGCCCGACGGCAGGCTCGCGTCGATACCGCCGTTCTCACGCCGCCAGGCGGCCGCCCAGGAGGTGCCGCGGACGTGCCCCGAGTCGGCGTCCACATCGACGATCTCGGCGGCGTGGCCCGTGAGCGGTTCACGCGACTGCCAGCTGTGGGCGCAGGCTGCCGCCGCGGCCGTGAACGCCGCGACGATGAGCGGCAGCGTGACCCAGGCGAGCCCCGGCCGCCGGCCGCGCGACACGAGCCACCAGTCGAGTGGATAGAGGCAGGCCACGTACAGCAGGCCCAGCCCGATGATCGCCTCGAACGGCACCGGCCCGATCCGCCCGCCGTGGCCCGACGACTCGACGGCGATCCGGAGCTGCGCCGCGAGGTCGGGCGGACCTCCGCCGGCTGTCGCCATGCGATCGTCGTCGCCAGCGGACGGCCGCTCGCCCAGCAGTCGCACGAGCAGCGCGTCGGCGCCGGGCCAGCCCCGGAACGGTTCCGCGTCGAGGTCGCAGCCGAGCCAGGTGATCGTGCCCAGGCCATGTGACTTGCGCACGACGAGCGGCAGGTCGGTGGCCGCCGCACCGTCGAACACGTCGACGACGCCGTCGAGTCGGCCGGGATCGGCGAACAGCGGCACCTCCAGCTGCGTCGGGGTCGGCCGGGAGGCGAGGCCACCGGCCCGGGCATAGGCCTCCAGCGCCGCCAGCCTGCGGAGCGGCACGAGCCGTTCGATGCGTCCCGGGAGCCAGTCCGCCGCCG
Source organism: Planctomycetaceae bacterium (assembly GCA_046094845.1). Lineage (GTDB taxonomy): Bacteria > Planctomycetota > Planctomycetia > Pirellulales > UBA1268 > QWPN01. Next base: position 5,321 of record JBJTIE010000151.1, read on the forward strand.
GTCCCCCGCCCTGCTCCACCGTGCGGGCCGATGCACCGGCCGCCACGACGAGCCGGCCGCCGTCCCGCACCCAGGCATCGATGCCGGCGATCACGTCGGCGGGCAGCAGGGCCACGTCGCGGCCGCAGACGACGATCGCGTCGGCGGCATCGAAGTCGCGGCCCGCCGCGGCTGCTGCGAGCCGTCCGCGGGTCGCAGCATCGCTGATCTCCACGGCCTGCATCCGTGTCGCCTCATCCGCACCGAGCAGACGGGCGGCACGACGGGCTGCCGGCACGTCGCCGAGCACGAGCAGTACCCGCTGGGTCGCCGGCAGAGGCGCGGGCAGACTCTGCTCCACCGTGGTCGTGCCCCCGGAGGTCATCCGCTCGATGAGCACGCGGCCAGTGGGCCGTCCTACCCGCAGGCAGACGCGGGCCGCCAGCGTCTCACGGCCTGGCACTGCGGCGAGCGCGGCAGGTGGCGACCGCACGAACTGCCCATCCGCATCCTCGGCCCACACATGGATCGTGTCGCCGACGGTGGCCGTCTCGGGATCGTGCGGCGACACGACCACGGGCGTCCACGAGCCCGCGCGATACACGCCGGCGAAGCCTGCGTCGATTCCCCACGCGTCGGTGGCGGTCTCTGCATCGGCGGCCGTCGCTCCGCCCGCCAACGCGAGGACCATGACGGCGACGGACCACGTGAGTGCGTTCATCGGTCAGGCCGCCGCTGGCAGCCTCCGGTGGTCAATTGGACGTCAGGGCTTCTCGGCATCCGGGCAGGTGCAGGCGAGCTGACCACAGCCCGGGCAGCCCCCGCCGTATTTGCGGCGCACGGCCTCGTCGAGATCGACGCCGGCCACGTTGGCGATCGTCGCCAGCCAGGCCAGCACGTCGGCGAACTCGAGCGTCTGCTCGTCGTGCGTGCCGCTGCGGAGCGCCGTGGCCAGCTCACCGATCTCCTCCGTGAGCCACATGAACGTGCCCTCCACGCCGCGGGCTGCGTCCTTGTCGTGGTACATCCTGCGGATCAGGGACTGAAACTCGCCGAGGGTCATGTCGATCTCGCAGGGGTACGCAGGAGCGGGACGGCGCGGACGGCCGCACGGAGGGACGAGTGTACAACCCGGCCCAATACCGCGGCACTGCGGGCCGGGGTGCCGCGGTCGCCGCGGGCAGGTACGATGCGCACGTGCCGCTCGGATCGCCCGGGTGGCCGCCCACGTTTCCGCCCTGCCCTGGCCATGACGACACCACGCAGCGTTCGCATCTTCGACACCACGCTCCGCGACGGCGAGCAGTCGCCGGGGGCGAGCATGAACCTCACGGAGAAGATGGAGATCGCCCAGTCGCTCGTGCAGCTCGGAGTGGACATCATCGAGGCTGGCTTCCCGATCGCCTCGCCGGGCGACTTCGAGGCCGTCCGCGACATCGCCACGGCCGTTCGCGGCGCCGCGGTGTGCGGCCTCGCCCGCTGCAACGACGCCGACATCGACCGGGCATGGGAGGCGCTGCGGCATGCGGCCCAGCCGCGGATCCACGTGTTCCTCGCCACCAGCTCGATCCATCGCGAGTTCAAGCTGCGGATGACCGAGGACGAGGTGGTCGCCCGCGCCGTCGCCGGCGTCACGCGGGCCCGGCGGCACTGCGGCGACGTGGAGTTCTCCCCCGAGGACGCGGCCCGCACCGAGCTCGACTTCCTCTGCCGCGTGGTGGAGGCCGTGATCGCGGCCGGCGCCACGACCGTCAACATTCCCGACACGGTCGGCTACGCGACGCCGCAGCAGATGCACCGCGTGATCAAGACGCTCCGCGACCGGGTGCCAAACATCGACAAGGCCGTGATCAGCGTCCACTGCCACGACGACCTCGGGCTCGCCGTGGCCAACAGCCTCGCGGCCGTGGAGGCCGGGGCCGGGCAGGTGGCCTGCACGATCAACGGCATCGGCGAGCGGGCGGGCAACTGCTCGCTCGAGGAGGTCGTGATGGCCCTGCGGACACGTCACGACCACTACGGCTGCGACACGCGGATCGTCACCCAGCGGCTCGTGCCGACGAGCCGGCTCGTGGCCACCATCACCGGCATCCAGGTGCCCCGCAACAAGGCGATCGTGGGCCGGAACGCCTTCGCCCACGAGGCGGGCATCCACCAGGACGGCATGCTCAAGGAGCGGAGCACCTACGAGATCATGCGTCCCGAGGACGTGGGCCTGGAGCGAACCGACCTCGTGCTCGGCAAGCACAGCGGCCGCGCCGCGCTGGCCGACCGGGCCAAGGCGCTCGGCTACCAGCTCAGCCCCGAGCAGCTCCAGACGCTGTTCGATCGGTTCAAGGCGCTCGCCGACCGCAAGAAGGAGATCTACGACGGCGACATCGCGGCGCTGTGCGAGACGCAGTTCGCGGCCCTTCCCGAGCAGTTCAGCTTCGCGGGCTACACGCTCTCCTGCGCCAGTGGCGCGATCCCGACCGTCGAGCTGCGCGTGCTCCACGACGGCGTGGCCGAGGCGGTCACGAGCACTGCCGGCGACCCAGCGGGTACTGCTCGTGCTCGGCGACGTGCCGGCAGCCCGTCGTGCCGCCCGTCTGCTCGGTGCGGATGCAGGCCGTGGAGATCAGCGATGCTGCGACACGCGGATCGTCACCCAGCGGCTCGTGCCGACGAGCCGGCTCGTGGCCACCATCACCGGCAT
>JBJTIE010000152.1:0-10890 GCA_046094845.1 Planctomycetaceae bacterium
ATCTCGGCCGCGGCCGGCAGCGTGGATCGCATCCAGCCCGGCAGGAGCGCCACCACGACCGCGGCACTGGCCCCCCAGGCCAGCGCCGCGGAGGCGGGCATCGCCCCGTGGCGCCGCGCGGCCTCACGGCGGCGCGGCGTGGCGGGGATCGTACGGTCGGCCGAGTCGGACATGCTTCTGGCAGGTGGGTGAGAGTGGGATCAAGGGGCGCGGCCCGGATCGCCGGCGAACGCATGCTCGATCCGGGCGTGGGCCACGGCCCCGAAGCCGCCAAGCCAGGCCTCGGCACCGGCGATGAACGTGAACATCACGACGATGGCCGCCAGCGCCTGCAGGAGCCCCTGCCCCGGATCGAAACGCACCGTGCGCAGACAGATCGCCAGCGCCAGATGAAACGTCACGACCGCCGCCAGGGCCGGCACGGCGAGGGCCGTGACGAGCGAGAGGGCGAGTGCCGGGGCGGCGGCCACCACCGCGACGAGCGGCGACTCCCCCCCGTGGCCTGCGAACAAGCTGCCCACCGGCATCACGCGGACGCTCTCGAGCAGGCCCGCGACCACGGCGAGATGCCCGTCGGCGGCGAAGAACCCCGCGAGCCCGAGCCACCAGGCAAGCCGCGCCACGCCCGTCGGCTCGGGATCCCCGGCCGGCGTGGTGAAGTCATCGGCCCACGACAGCCCCGACACACTGCCGACGAGACCGCCAGCCCAGGCCGCCGCGGCCACAATCGCCGCCGCGACACCCCCCAGGCCGAGCCCCACCACCACCTCGCCGATGATGACCGCCGCCGGCGGCGGCATGGCCGGCGTCCCGCCGCGAGCCTGAGCGGCCACCGGCAGGGCGAGCGCGGAGAGGCAGACGGCGAGCAGGGCGCGCACCGTGAGCGGCACCTGCCCGGTGAGCGGCAACACACCGGCGAACACGGCGGCGGCCATACGGGCGAGGACCGCACTCGCGAGCACGGGATCGGCCAACGCGGTGAGGAGCGTGGAGGCGGGCATCGATGCGAAACGTCCTGGTCGATGACGAGGGATGCGACGGGCCGTCCTCACGGGCCGCCGGCCGCCACGCGAAACAGTTCCACGAACCGCTCCACCATCCAGGGCAGCGCGAGCAGGGACATCACGCCCATCACGAACAGCCGAGGCACGAGGCCGACGATCGGCTCGTGCACGCCGGTGGCCGCCTGCACGAGCCCGAGCACCGTTCCCGTGAGGAAGCCCGCGATCAAGACTGGTGCGGCCACGACGAGGCCCGTCAGCAGAGCCTGCCGCACGAGTTCCACGAGCTGCACGTCGGTCATCGGATGCCTTTCGTCGCGAGCCTGCCGTGCGGCCGTCAGCCGGTCGCGGCCCGCACGCCGTCGAGCAGCGAGCGGACCACGAGCGTCCAGCCGTCGGCGGCCACGAACACGAGGAGCTTGAGCGGCAGCGACACGAGCGTGGGGGGCAGCATGACGAGCCCCGTCGAGACCACGAGCGTGGCCACGAGGATGTCGAGCACAAGAAACGGCAGCAGCAGCCGGAAGCCGATCGCGAAGGCCGTCTCCAACTCGCTCACGAGAAAGGCCGGCAGGAGCGCCTCCACCGGCACGTCGTCATAGGTGGCCGCCCGCTGCGGCCCCGTGGGATGCCGCTGGAGAAAGAGGAGCATCGTGTCGCGGTTGCCCGCCTGTTCGATCTGCGCGGCCATCCAGCGGCGGATCGGCAGCGAGCCCTTCTCGAACGCCTCCGCGGGGGCGAGCGTGCCCTGCCGGCAGGGCTCCACGCCGTCGCGCCAGGCCTGCGTCCACACCGGCCACATCACGAGCGCCGAGAGGAAGATCGCCAGCGATGCGAGGATCTGGTTCGACGGAATCTGCGGCGCGCCGAGACCCTGTCGCAGGAGCGCGAGCACGACCGACATCCGCACGAAGCAGGTCGTCATGAGGAGCACGGCCGGCGCGAGGCTCATCACGCCGAAGGCGAGGGCCGACGGGAGGATCGCCTCGATGGCGCCCACGCCGAGCAGCGATTCCAGGCCGCCCAGGGCGGAGTCGCTCGCCGCCGGGGCGACCGCCGCCGGCGGCACGTCACCATCGGCGGCCACCGCCGCCGTGGACAGGGTGGCCCAGTAGCACGAGGCCAGCATGCAGGCGAGCAGTGCCGAGGCCTTCGGCAGTGGCTTGATGCCGACCGCGGGCCTGGCCTGACCACGACAGGCGGCCGCGATCAGGGCCGTGGCCTGCGGGTCGGTGATCTCCGCAAGCGTCGTGGCTCCCGCCGACGACACGCCGACGAGCAGCGTCTTGGGACCGAACCGCACGATCCGCACGGCATGGGCTCCGGCCAGCGGCGCGGAGCCGAGCACCTCGAACACGTCGGGGGGGAGCGTGGCGGGCCGCCGCTGCGAGAAGAACCGAAACGCGGCAAGCACGGCGAAGGCACCGCCGAGCGCGGCGAGCAGCCGCCATTCACCGAACGCGCCCGCCGGCTTCGCGACCGAGGGCTGCCCACCGGCCGCCGGCTGCCCGTCGAGCAGCACGACCGGCTGAATCACCGGCTGAACCTGCGTCAGTCTGGCCGGCTCATCGGCAACGACCGTGCCGGCCACGCAGGCCAGCCATGCCGTCATGACGAACCGCCCGCGACCGCTCATGCAGCCACCTTGCGAGCCGGCGCGGCCTCATCGTCGTCCCGGGCGTCGATCGCGTTCCAGTCGATTCGCGGCTGACCGCGACGCCGGGGCCGGCCCGTCGGCCGTGGCGCCACCGCGGCGGCGAGCAGCATCCACGCCAGCACGGCACCCGACACGACGATCACGACGACCCAGGCCTCGCGCGGCACGGCGGCCATCTCACCTCGGCCCACGGCCTGGCAGGTGGCGTCGAGGATCTGGCCCGGGGTGCGGGGCTGGCTCACGGCCGTACTGCGGACGGTCTGGGCGACCGCGCCGGCCGTCCCCGACGCCGCCGGGGCCGCCGCCGGCAGCGTGACCGTGGCGACCGGCCGTGAACCGCGACTCGGCGTGGTCGCAAACTCCGTGACCACCACGCGGCAATCCGTCGGATCGGGTGTCGGCGGCAAGAGCCCGCGGACATGCTCGACGAGCCGCTCCCGCTCACGGCGGTGGATGGCGGTCGCATCCCCCACCGGATCGCGGGCGACCGCTGCCTGGACGGCCGAGCGGAAATAGCTGTCGGGCACGGCGAGCGACACGAGGATCGTGTCGGGGCCGGTCGCCGCCGGCGGCACGCTCGCTGGCGCGAGCACCGGCGGCGCGGGGGCCGGCGGCGCAGCGACGGCCGCGATCTCGGCTGGTGCGTTCGCGCCGGCCACGAGCTGATCCCCGCGCGGCCGCGGCGGCTCGGGCAGGGCCGGCGGCTCGACGAGGGCTGGAACCGCGATCGGCAACGTGACCGTCACGTCGACGACCGCCCCTTTGACGAAGGCCACGCCCTGTCGCACCTTCGCGGCCAGGTGCCGCTCGTGGGCGACGCGGCGGGCGAGTTCGGGATCGACGGCGAGGTCGTCGTGCTCCACCTCGGCCACGAGCGGGCCGGCATGCACGCGGCCGTTCCGCAGGTCGGTGACGGCGACGCCTTCGGGCTTGAGACCCGCGATCGACGCCGCCACGAGCACGCGGATCGCCTGCACCCGCGCCGGCTCGAGCTCCGCGTCGGGCTGCGTGCGAACGTTGACGCTCGCGGTCTTCACCGGACCGCCGGCCATGCCGCCGTCGAGGCCCGTCCGCTCGGCGACGTCGGTGAACACGGCGGCCCGTTCGATGCCGGGCATCGAGCAGATCACGTGGGCGAGCTCCTCCTGAACGGCGACCCGCAGCATCTCCTCCTGCACCGCGCGGCTCTGCCAGGGACTGTTGTTCTCGAGCGCCCGCTTGAGGCTGCTGCCGAACTCGCGGGGCAACGCCTCGGCATCGACCAGCGCCCGCATGTAGGCGCTCTGCCGGGGCCGCGGCACCCACACGCGTCCATCCTCGGTGCGGTGGCCGACGAGCTGGGCCCGATCGAAAGCCGCCTCGACGATCGCCAGCTCCGACGACGGCAGCACCGTGCCCGGAAGCAATTCGACTTCCTCGTTGATCGGCCGGTCGCGGACGAGCCATGCAGCCCAGCCCACCGCGGCCACCACGAGCCCCAGGGCCAGCACCTGGGCGACGCTCACCCGCGGCAGGCGGCTGGGCGAAACGGAGTCTGCAAAGCGGTCGTTCATACGTCTGTTTCCTGGTCAGGCCGCCATGCCCCGGGCCCGCCGGCGCGGAAGGCGCAGCGTGATGGCGGTGCCCCCTTCAGGACACGCCGCGACGACGATCGAACCGCCAAGCCGCGCGGCCATGGCCTCGAGATCGGCGGCCACGACGGCGCGGGCGGCGCCCGAGTCGGCCACTTCGATCTCCGCCGCATCGCCGGCGTCGACAGCCGTCACCACCACTTCGCAGAGCGGGGGCAGGTCGCTGTGTGGATCGGGCACGACTGCGGCCGCGACGGCCTGCTGCATGACCGCCGCGAGCAGACCGGCGAGCGGCTGCGGATCGCCGCATCTGGCCAACTGCGGGTCGATGTCACAGTCGAACCGCACAGCCGGAGCGTCACGCCGTGCGGCGGCGACGGCTGTCGCCACGAGGTCGCCGATCGTGGGTGCGGTCCAGATCGGCAGGATGCGGGGACCGCTCTCGTCCGCGCCGTCTGCGGCTGAAAATAATGCGTCACCTGCCGTCATGACGAAGCCTCCTTGCTTCGATGAACGTCGTCGAACGTGATTCGGTGCGGGGCGGCGTCAGGTGGCGTAGGCGGCGTGGCGCGGCTCCGCCGCCCCGCAGACGCCGTCCATCACCCAGCGATTCAAGTCGGCGAGCATGGCCCGCGACACCGTTTCGCCCATCCCAGCCGGATACATCCGCATCGCCAACTGTGCCCCGGCGGCATGGAACAGTCGCAGCGTGCGGTCGGTCTGTGCGGCGGCTGACTCGTCGCCATCACGCGGGCAGCAGAGAAGCATCGGCAGCCGGCGGACGTCGGCGATCCGGGCGAAGAGCCCCTCGTCGAGCGGGAAGCCGCCACCGAGCGACGCGACACCGGCGAAGGATCGCGGGGCACGGCAGGCGATCCGAAACGCCTCGCGGCCTCCGTCCCCCTGACCGACGAGATAGATGCGGTCGGGATGGACGCTCAACCGCCCGCATGCGCGGTCGATCGCATCCCAGGCCGGCTCGGCGGGGTCGGCTCCGGAAGCCGGATCGGCCGCCTGCACGGCGACGAAGTTCCGCAGGCTCACGCGGGCCATCGCCCGCCCGAGATCGAACGCCTCCGTTCCCGGGAGCCAGACCAGCAACGGATACCGGTAGCCGGCCTCGTAGCCCTGGGGCAGGAAGACCCGCGCGTCGCCCATCCAATCGGGCAGTGCAGCCCGCGGGGGCCTGATCGCACCACCGGCAGATGTGGTGCCGATGCTGCGCCCGGAACGTTTCGACCGACGACGGCTCATGCCACACCTCTCGGGACTCGGGAACGGGCCGACCGCACGTGGGCCGGCCCCTCGCAGACGGCGGGTTGTAGCCGACCCCCACCGCGCGAACAACGCCAACGCAACCGGGCCGCGCGGCGACCGCACGGCCCGGGCGATTCAGGCAATCTAGGCAGGCAACGCAGTACCGTAGTCCACATGCTCCGCATGTGGCCCACGGTCAAAACACCGCAGACCCGAACTAACTCCCTGCAGGTCCGCCAACCTCCAGACGGATAGCCCGGCCATTCGGCCTCCACACCTCAAGCCGCACACGGAGTGTGCGGACTACGGTCGGAGTGTGCGGACTACGGTCGGAGAGGCAGGCAGCAGCTTCAGGCGGCGGTGCCCGTGAGCCGGTTCATCACGGCGACGAGCTCCTTGACGGCGGCGATGCTCTTGTCGAGGGCGGCCCGCTCGGCAGGCTGGAGCGACAGCTCGATGATCTTCTCGACGCCGCCGGCGCCGAGCACCACGGGCACGCCGACGAAGTAACCGCCCACGCCGTACTCCTTGTCGCAGTAGGCGGCACAGGGCACGAGCCGCTTCTTGTCGCGGACCACCGCCTCGACCATCTGGGCCGTGGCCGCGGCCGGAGCGTAGTAGGCGCTGCCCGTCTTGAGCAGGCCCACGATCTCCGCGCCGCCGTTGCGGGCCCGATCGACGATCGCCTCGAGCCGCTCGGGCTTCACGAGCTGGGTGACGGGAATGCCGCCGACGCTCGTGCACGACGGGATCGGCACCATCGTGTCGCCGTGGCCGCCGAGCAGCATGGCCGAGATGTCCTCCACGCTCACGCCCAGTTCCATGGCGAGGAACGAGCGGTAACGGGCGGTGTCGAGAATGCCAGCCTGGCCGATCACGCGGCTGGCGGGGAAGCCGGTCACCTGGAACGTCCGCTGCACCATCGCGTCGAGCGGGTTGGAGACCACGATCACCACCGCCTGCGGGCTCGTGTCACGGATCTTCGCGGCCACGTCCCCCACGATCTTCGCGTTGGTCGAGAGCAGGTCGTCGCGGCTCATGCCCGGCTTTCGCGCGATGCCGGCCGTTACCACCACCACGTCGCTGCCGGCCGTGTCGGCCCAGTCGGTCGTGCCCAGGAGCTTCGAGTCGAAGCCCATGATCGGCGAGGCCTCGAACAGGTCGAGGGCCTTGCCGGCGGGCATGCCCTCGGTCGCCGGGATGTCGAGCAGGACGATGTCGCCGAGCTCACCGGCGGCACACCAGTGGGCGGTGGTGGCGCCGACGTTGCCGGCACCGATGATCGAGATCTTCGCGCGTCGCATGCAGATGCTCCAGGAGAGTGAGAGAACATGGGTGGGAGAGACCTGGGTTGATTCGAACGAGGGCGGTGGAAAGCAGGCTGCCGGTCATCAGGTGCCGTCGTGCGGCAGATCGACGCGATCCGGAAGGGCCTCGCGGGCCTGGCGGTCCGCGCGGCGGGCGGCGCGGTTCGACGCCCACAGGGCATAGATCACCGCGACCGCGACGGCGGCGCCCAGGCCGGCGAAGATCCAGGAGAGCACGCCACTCGTCTCGGCCGTGGACGGGGGCTTCCGCCACTCCGCCCGCCGCGCCACGAGCAGCGCCGTCTCCCGACGCTTGCCCGTCTCCTCGCGGTCGCCCTGCGAGGAGATGATCGACACGTCGGCCAGCGGATAGCCGTATCGCTTCAGTGCGAAGCCGTCCACCCGCACGCCCTCGGAGATCGAGTCGCCAGTGGGCATCCCGGGCGGCAGGTCGCGAACGCAGCAGACGATCGGGTAGGTGTCCTGATCCTGGCCGTCGATCCGGATGAGCGGCGTGTTCACGAACACGAACAGCTCCCAGTAGTGGTCGGTGCCGAGCTGCTCGCGGCGAAACGGCTCGTCGATCTCGATCCGCGTGGCTTTGCGGGCGATGCCCGTGATGGTGACCGGATCGCCCCGATGATCGGCATACCACTTCCGTGCCGGATCGATGACGGCGAGGAGCGTGTCGTCAGAAACCGGCTCGCGGCGGCCCTCGTCACGTTCCACCGCGGCGAGCATCGCGTAGAAGGCACCGGCGTCCCCGGCGGAGAGCCGGCCTCCGTCCCGAACCGAGTCGAAGAGGGCGTAGTCCATGCCGAGGCTGCCGAGGGGCGTGGCGGGCTCGAAGGCGACGCCGCTGGCCGCCATGACGACCGCCGGCCGCGGCTCGGGCCAGGCCGAGGCGTCGGCCGGAGCACCGGTCGGCATCGGCCCCACCCCGGCCGACAGCGGCAGGCCGACGACACTGGCCGGTTCGTCGAACGGCTGCCACCGTGGCCAGGCCTTCGGGGCCGCTTTGACGAGGACGTCGATCCCGCGGCCATCCGCCGCCACGAGCCGCACGACGTCGAATGCCGGCTGGCCGAAAAGTTGCTGCTGATCCGGCGTGAGTTGCTGCGGGGCCACGAACGTGGCCCGGCCGCGCACCCGCACGAGGGCGTCACCGATCGCCGGCGCCTCGGCCGGCAGATCGGCCGCCGCCGTCCGCCATCCGGTCGCCACTTCGATCGGGGGCGTGAGTCGGGCGAGCACGCGGATCGCCAGTTCCTGCTGGTCGTCACCCCACGCCGTGGCCTGCTCCAGATCCCGCCGCTGCTCGCGGTCGATGCCCCGCTCGCGCAGGAATGCGGCCACGTCGGCCGCCGGATCTGCTCCGCGGGCACACTCGGCCCCGACGGCCACCAGCGCCACCACCGCGATGAACACGGGCGCGATTCCTGGGATGCCAATCATCGAGAACCCTCCTCGGCAGCGGCGTCGTCACGAGCCAGGCGGCGCAGCGATTCTTCGGTTGAAAACGGCGTGTATTCCCGCAGCGACGCGTCGAGATCGACCGGCGCCTCGGCCGCCCGCCGCTCGCCCCAGCCGGCCCAGCGGATGCCGAGCAGGGTCGCCGCGACGAGGGCCGCCATCGTAACGATCGCCCACGTGCCGAGCGAGGTGCCCCCCGGGGTGACGGGCGACAGTGGCTTCCACGCCGGCTCCAACGCCATCAGGAGGGGAGCCACCCGGATCGTGTCGGCCGCGTTGTAGGCATACCGCTTGAAGAAGTAGCCCGTCACGTCGACCGGCTCGTGCACCTTCAGCCCCGTGGGCATGCTCTCCGGCAGCCGCAGGAACTGCACGACGATCGGCGAGGCGGGCCCTCCGGCCGGTTCGAGCCAGCCCTGCCAATAGTGATCGATGCCGTAGTGATTCTCCGGAGCCTTCAGCTCCTCCACGCGATGAAACACCCCCTTGATCCGCACGAGCCGCCCCCGAAACGACCGGGGCTGGCCGAAGAGCTCCGCGAAGCTGACGCGGGGTGCGGGCGTCTTGGCCAGCGACGCGGGGCCCGCCGCCAGGAGCGTCTTCCACGTCTGCTGCCAGGCTTCCATGTCGGCCTCGCGAAAGAACGTGTCGTCGCGAACGAGCCCGAGCGATCGCGAGTCGGCGCTCAAGCCGATCACTTCCGCCACGAACGGCTCGGGCTCCGGCTCGATCACCACCTCGTCGCCCGCCGGGGGACGACCGCGAACCGCGTCGAGCGCCGTGTCGATCGCCGGCGCGGCAGGCTGCCGCCGTGCGGGAAACCAGACCCGCTCGATCATGGTCAGCCCGAGCACGACTGCCAGCGCCACGGGCATGAACCGCCACAGCAGCCGCTGGCGTTCACCACGCTCGAGATAGTTGCGGGCCCGGCTCATGGCTCGTGGCTCGCCGCCTGATCCCGCTGCTGCCGCCTCATCTCGCGCCACACGTAGCAGCCGAACGACCCGATGAGCGTGAACGGCATCGCGAGCATCAGGAGGATGCTGTAGAAGTAGCCGCGGGCCAGGTTGAGACCGTCGGGATCGGACGTGTTGACCGCGTCCTTGCAGGTGGGGCAGCCCAGGGCGTCGGCCGCGATGACCACCACGGCGACGAGTGACAGCGCTGCGAGCGGAACCAGACGTTTCATGAGGGGATCCTCGGGAGCCGACTCCTCGTCATTGTAGCGTCGAGCCGGCGGACGACCCGTAGTCCACATGCTCCGCATGTGGCCCACGGTCAAAACACCGCAGACCCGAGCTAACTCCCTGCAGATCCGCCAACCTTCAGACGAATAGTCCGACCCCTCGGCCTTCGCACCTCAAACCGCACACGGAGTGTGCGGACTACGGCGATTCCCTCTCAATCCGGGAAGCCGTGGTAGAGCATCACATAGATCACCACACCCGTCACCGACACGTAGAGCCAGATCGGCAGCGTGATCCGGCCCAGCCGCCGGTGGGCCTCCCAGCGCCGCTTCCAGGCGAGGAAGAACATCCGCAGGGCAAGCACGGGCACGGCGGCGGCGAGGATGACGTGTGAAATCAGGATCGAGAAGTAGACGATCCGCACGCCCCCCTGCCCTTTGAACGGCACGCTCCCCGCGATCGCGTGATAGGTGAGATACGAGACGAGAAAGACCGCCGAGACGGCGAACGCCGCCACCATCACCGCGCGGTGTGCCTTCCAGTTGCCCCGGGCGATCGTCACCCAGCCGATCACGAGCAGCACCGCCGCGATCGAGTTGAGCACGGCATTGAGCGTGGCCAGCGGATGCGCGGCCAGAAGTGGAATCAGCGTGACGCCTGGACTCATTCAACGGTCTCCACCGCAGCCGCGGCCGGGGGCGGCCCCTGCTCGGCGAGCACCTCGCGGATCAGCTTCTTGAGCTCGTTCACGCGATCCTGCTGGAGGAGGTGATAGCCACCGCGCAGCCGCCCCTGCCGATCGAACACGACGCCCCGCTCCGAGTGCACGCCCACCTCCACCGGCAGCTTGAACGTCTTCATGCCCACATGGCTGATCACCTTCATGTCGCCAGTAAGAAACTTCCACCGGGCGGGATCGGCCGAGAACCGGTCGGCATACCGGCGGAGCACATCGGGCGTGTCGTTGACGGGATCACACGTGAGGCTCACGACAACGAAGTCGGGATCCTGAATCTCTTTCAAGATGTCGGCGATCGCCTGGTTCTCCCGAAAGCAGGGCCCCGGGCAGTTGGAAAAAAAGATCGCCCCCATCCAGACCTTGCCGGCGAGCGCCTGCGAGCTGAACTCCGCCCCGGTCTGATCGGTGAGCGTGAACGGCGTATCGGCGATGTTCCCGGCCGACTCCTCATCGACCTCCACCTTCCCCGCCACCGGCAGCGGCGGCTCCGCCCGCCGCACGGACTCGTCAGCCACCGGCTGACAACCGCAGGCTGCTAGGACGATCCCGAACCCGAGCAACCACAAGAGCCAGCCGGGATCGGCGGAAGCTCGAGGAGCATTTGGACCGAGTCTTCGAGGTCCACCGCGACGAGAGCTCTGCCGTCCCGGCGGATTTGGCTCGTCGACCAAGGGCTTAGTGTGCCGCCGCATCGGCCG
>JBJTIE010000153.1:0-6044 GCA_046094845.1 Planctomycetaceae bacterium
ATCATCGCGCCGACCCCCGCGCCGGCCGCCGAGCCCGAGGTGATCGCCGTCGTGGCCGTGGATGGCTACGCCGATCTCAAGAAGCAGGTCCGCTGGATCGGCACGCTCGTGGGGAATCCCGCGCTCGACGGGTTCGCCGAGTCGTTCATCATGGTGGCCACGCAATTCAAGGGCCTGGCGGGATTGGATGTCGAGCGTCCCGCCGGGGTCGTGGTGACCACGGCCGACCGCGTGCCCGCCGTGAATGGATACGTGCCCGTGAAGGATCTCTCCAAGCTGCTCGCGGCCCTCGCGGGTATCGTGGGCCCGGCGGAGAAGACCGACGACGGCTGGCAACTGGCGCCGCCGGGGGGAATGCCGCTCCAGGTCGTCGAAAAGGATGGCTGGGCGATCTTCTCGGCCGCCGGCAACTCGAGCCCGCTGGCCGACCCGTCGGCAGCGCTCGCCCCGCTCGTGAAGTCGTTCACGCTTGGCGCCCAGGTCTTCCCCAGCCGGATGCCGGACAACCTGCGAGAACTGCTGCGCAGAGGAATCGAGCAGGCGGCGGACCAGGCGGCGGACCAGGGTCAGCCGGTCGATCGTGAGATGCTGATCGCGGCGCTCGACAACCTGAAGACCACCGAATCGCTCTCGCTCGGCGCGACCATCGACACGGATCAAAAGCGGGTCTATGTGGAAAGCCGGGCGGTCATGGTGCCGGGATCCGTCGCCGCCGATCTCTGGAACGGCATCGGGAAGGCCGACGCCACCGTCGGCAATGCCAAGGCCGACGACGGCAAACGACTGGCCGTGAGGGCGCATCATGCCCAGGCCGTGCCCGCTGCCGCGCGAGCGGCGCTCGAACTCGGCCTCGCCCAGGCCATGCCCGACGCCGATGCCGATCCCCTGTCGCGGGTGGCGTTTGGCGTCGTGCGGGACGTGCTCGCCGCGATGCTCGATGCGGGGGGCATCGACGCCGGCATCTGCGTCGATACGAGCCACGCAACCGCCGATCGGCTGCTGCCGGCGTTTACGGCCGGCATGCGGATCAAGGACGGTCCGGCGCTCGAGCAGGCGGTCAAGGCGCGGCTCGGCAAAGGGGAGGCCCTGCCCCCCAACGTGAAGATCGCATTCGACGCGGGCAAGGAGGCCGGGGCCACCCTGCACCGGATCACCGTCGATCTGGCAGGCCTTCCCAACGCCGACGCGTTCGGCAACACGGTCGAACTCACGCTCGCCGTCACGCCGACCTACGCCTTCTTGATGACCGGCGACGAAATTCCTGTCCGGCTCGCCGCCGCGATCGCCGGGAGCGGCAAGCCGAATGGCACGATCAAGCCGCTCACGGGCGTCGATCTCTCGCTCCCCGCCCTGCTCGGCTATGCCGCGAAGCTCGCGAAGGTTTTCAGCCCTGGGATGCCGCAGACGGAGCAGCTCGACGCCGTGGCGGAACAGTCGGCCGACAAGCCCGACGCCCTCGTGCAATTGCTCGTGCGGCCGATCGAGCGGGGCGTGGCGATCCGGCTCTCGGCCGACGCCGGCGTGATCGAGACGATCGCCACGAGCGTGGCGCCGGAGCCTGGCCCCGCGGGCCTGCCCGGTGCGGGGGGCCTGCCGGGTTCCAGGCGAGTGCCCCTCCCCGGTCTCGCGCCGTAAACAGATGGCGGAACGTCCAAACGTGTAGCCGCAGAGTGGCACTCTGCGAAATGCGGCCGTGTGCAGACTACCAGTCTGCACCTACACGCGACGGGCAACGGCCACCGGCACAGGTCGCAGCGGCAGCAGCGAGCCGGCGGCCTGCAGCCGCGCGACTGCGGCGTGGAGCCTGCTCTTCACCGTGCCCACCGGCACGCCGAGGATGCCGGCCGCGTCGCGGTACTTCAGCCCCCGCTGGTAGACGAGCTCGAGCGGCTTGCGCAGCAGCTCCGGCAGCTGCTCGACCGCGGCCCGAATCGTGGCCCGGGCCTCCTCCCGCTCGAACACCGTGTCGGCGGCCGATTCGCGGCCGACCACCGTCTCGGCGAGCGAGCCGCCGTCGCCGCCTGCTCCGGTGGCCCCGTCGAGGCTCAGCCGGCGATGCCGCGCATCCTTGCGGTGGGCGTCGATCGCCTGCCGCACCGCGATCGCGTAGAGCCACGGGCGGAACGGGCGGCCGGCCTCGAACCGGCCGCGGTGGCGGTGCACCTGGAGAAACGTGGCCTGGAACACGTCCTCGGCCAGTTCGCGGCGATGGAGGTAGCGGTGCAGGAAGGCGAAGAGATCCCGCTCACAGCGGTGCACGAGCAGCGCGAAGGCGGCATCGTCGTCGTGGCAGACCCGCAGCATGAGCTGTTCGTCGGTCGGGTCGAGATCGGCTGTCGGCGTGGTGGCTGCCATGATGAGGCCCTCCTGCCCTGACGCCGAAAGCACACGCCATGCCGAAGCCCTCCGGAATCGCTCAACCGCATTTTTGGGGCCGTTCGGGAAAACGAGGCTCGTGGCCGCGGGCCCCCGGGCGTTGCAATTCGCTCCACCCTCGCTGCAGATTGCAATTCCTGCATGGCTCTCGGCGATCCGCGGCCGCGGACCTCTGATAAGGTGATGCCATGAGCGTCGATGCCCCCACCTCCCGCCCCGTCGTTCGCCGCGAGATCGCCGGCGTTCCCGTCGCCGATCTGGCCCGCGATCACGGCACACCGCTCTATGTCTACGACGCGGAGATGATCCGCCGCCGCTGCCAGGATCTGGCCGCCTGGGACACCGTCCGCTTCGCCCAGAAGGCCTGCTCCAATCTCGCCATCCTCGACCTCGTTCGCCGCGCGGGGGTGATGGTCGATGCCGTGAGCACCGGGGAGATCCACCGGGCGCTGGCCGCGGGCTACCGGCCCCATGCGGCGGCCGGCGCGGCCTCCGCCACCGACCTACCCCCCGTCCATCCGATCGTCTACACCGCCGACATCTTCGACCGCGACAGCCTCGACGCCGTCGCGACGCTCGGGATCCACGTCAACTGCGGCTCGGCCGATATGCTCGAGCAGCTCGCGGAGCGGGTGCCCGGCGCGAGCGTGACGCTCCGCGTGAACCCGGGCTTCGGCCACGGCCACAGTCAGAAGACCAACACCGGCGGCGAGGGGTCGAAGCACGGCATCTGGCACGCCGACATCCCCGAGGTGCTGCGGCGGGCCGAATGGGCCGGGCTCTCGGTCACGGGCCTCCACATGCACATCGGCAGTGGCACCGACCTCGCCCATCTCGCCGAGGTGGCCGGGGCACTCGAGCGGGTGGCCCTGGAGATCGGCCGGTCACTCACCACCATCAGCGCCGGCGGCGGCCTGCCCGTGCCGTACAAGCCGGAAGAGGTGCATGCCGACCTCGGCGGCTACTTCAC
This sequence comes from Planctomycetaceae bacterium, assembly GCA_046094845.1. Taxonomy (GTDB): domain Bacteria; phylum Planctomycetota; class Planctomycetia; order Pirellulales; family UBA1268; genus QWPN01. Next base: position 3,347 of record JBJTIE010000153.1, read on the forward strand.
CCTCTGGGACGCCACCCGCAGGAAACTGGAGCAGCAGTTCGGCCACCGCATCCGGCTGGAGATCGAGCCAGGCCGCTACCTCACGGCCGAATCGGGCTACCTGATCACGGAGGTGCGGGCCGTGAAGCAGCAGGGAGGCCGCAAGTACGTGCTCGTCGATGCGGGGTTCAACACGCTCGCCAGACCGGTTCTCTACGGCTCCTACCACCCGATGAGCATCTGCCCCCAGGATCCGGCTGCCGCTGCCACCACCGAGGATGTCGCGATCGGCGGCCCGCTCTGCGAGTCGGGCGACATCTTCACGCAGACCGACGGCGGCTTCGTGGCCACCCGCAACCTGCCCGCGGCCCAGGTGGGCGACCTGCTCGTGATCGAGATCGCCGGCGCCTACGGGTTCGTGATGGCGAGCAACTACAACTCCAAGCCTCTTCCGGCCGAGGTGCTCGTCGATGGCGGCACGCCCCGGCTCATCCGCACCCGCCAGACGCCGGCCGACCTGATCCGCGGGGAAACGGTGTAGGTTTCCCCGGCGTCCGGCCGGGGTTTGGCCGGCTGCGGCGGCGCGGCTAGGATATTTTCACAGCCAATCCTGCTGAATTCTCCGCTCCCCTCTCGCCGATCTCCCCACCATGGCAAAAGCCGGCCCCCGCAAGAAACTGCCGAAGGAACTCGCGGTCATCAATGCCGACAACTGCACCGGCTGCGAGTCGTGCCTGGAGGTCTGCCCGGTCGATTGCATCGTGAAGGTGCAGCAGTACGACCAGTTCCACAATCTGCAAAGCTGGTGCGAGATCGACGTGGAGCGGTGCGTGGGCTGCGAGGTCTGCGTGCACATCCCGGGCAAGAAATCGAACCCCTACGATCTCAAGGTCTGCCCCTGGGACGCGATCGAAATGGTGCCCACGGAAGAGGTCGCCCAGGTGGTGGCCCAGATCGGCGGGCCGCCGGACTACGTCGAGAAGAACTGGGACCGGCTGGTTGGTGCCGCCCAGCGACTCGTCGAGATGAAGGTCGCCGCCGGCTGACGGCGGTTTGACGGCCGGCCCGGGAAGGCGTACAACGCGTGATCGATACGCGTGTACACCATACCTTCGTGAGCGCCGTCCATGACTCCCCTCGCAGCCGATCCCGCCTCGGCCGATGCCGATCTCCTGCCCGCCATGCGACTGGCCTGCGTGCCCGGAGTGGGTGCTCGCATGCGGCAGATCCTGCTCGACCGCTTCGGCTCGGCCGAGGCCGTGTTCGCCGCCACGTCCGCCGAGATCGCCTCGATCCCGGGGATCGGCCGCAAGCTGCCGAAGCTGATTCCCGAGTTGGCCACCGATCCGACGGCCGAACGGATGCTCGAGTTCTGCCGCAGCCGCGGCGTCGGCATCATCCGCGCCGATAGCGACGCCTATCCCGGCCTGCTCTCCCGGATCGACGACCCACCGCCGCTGCTCTTCGTCCGCGGCGCGCTGGAGCCGTGCGATGCCCTGGCCGTGGCGATCGTGGGCTCCCGGCACCCGACCGCCTACGGCCGCCAGGTTGCCTGGCAGCTCGCCGGCAGCCTGGCGAGGGCGGGCTACACGGTCGTGAGCGGCCTCGCCCGGGGAATCGACGCGGCGGCCCATCGGGGCGCCCTCGACGCGGGCGGCCGCACGATCGCGGTCTTGGGCACCGGCGTGCTCCACGTCTATCCGCCGGAGCATGCCGAACTTGCCGTCGAGGTGATCGGCCGCGGAGCTCTCGTGAGCGAGGCGCCGCCGCTCTCGGAGCCGTTTCGCGGGGCGTTTCCCCAGCGAAATCGGATCGTGGCGGGGCTGTCCCTCGGCACGATCGTCGTCGAGGCTGCCGACCGCTCCGGCGCCCTGATCACCGCCCGGCTCGCCGGGGAGCAGGGCCGCGAGGTGTTCGCCGTGCCGGGGCCGATCGACAGCCGGATGTCCCGCGGCTGCAACCGGCTCATCCGCGACGGGGCGACGCTCGTGCAGAGCATCGACGACGTGCTGGAGGAGCTCGGGCCGCTGTTCGAGGCGACGACGACATCCGACGGCCGCACGGTGCGGACGCCGGCCGAACTGCAGCTCGCCGACGTGGAGCAGCAGGTGCTCGCCGCCGTCGACGCCTGCGGCGGCTCGACGACGGCGGCCGCCAACATCGACAGCCTCGTCGAGACAACCGGCCTCACGGCCTCGCAGGTGCTCTCGACGCTCGGCGTCCTCGAGATGCGCCGGATCATCCGCCGCCTCCCGGGCAACCGCGTCGCCCGGGCCTGACCCCCCTACACTCCACCCGCACTCCACACACTCCACCCGCACTCCGCACACTCCACCCGCACTCCGCACACTCCACCCGCACTCCGCACACTCCACCCGCACTCCGCACACTCCACCCGTAGTCCGCACACTCCACCCGTAGTCCGCACACTCCACCCGTAGTCCGCACACTCCGTGTGCGGCCCACGGTCTGAACACCGCGGACCCGTCTATTCCGCAACAGGTCAACCTCTTTTGGCGTGGGTCGGGGCTGCCCATGCCCCGTCACCGGACGCTCGCTGCGGACGTCCAGTCCTTCGCTCGCTCGATGTAGGCTGCGCTCTCGGCATCCTGCCTTCGCTTGCCTCCACACGCCGGCTCCTGGGGCATGGGCAGCCCCGACCCACGCCAAAAGAGGTTGACCTGTTGCGGAATAGACGGGTCCGCGGTGTTCAGACCGT
>JBJTIE010000154.1:0-22776 GCA_046094845.1 Planctomycetaceae bacterium
CGCCACCCCCGAGCGCCGCCATCGCTCCGCGGCCGGCCTCGAACGCCTTCCGCATCATTTCTTCCTGATCGATCTGGCGGTCGAGCACGGCCAGCCGCTGCTGGGGCGGAGCGGTGAAATACTCGTCCATCCGGCCGCGGAACGCCTCGCGAAACATGCTGCCGCCGGATCGTTCGACCTGCTGCCGAAGATTCGGCGGCAGGGCCTCGATCTTGTCACGAATCTGGCCCATCGAAGCCACGGCAGCCGTCGCCTCCGCCACGGTCTTGGGGCCGCCGGAGGCCAGTATCCTCTGGCGGGCCTCATCCTGCATGGCTCTGATCTCGAGCACCCGCGGATCGGTGGTGAATCGGATCCAGCCGAGCAGCCAGGCGATGAGAAACACGATCAGCGCCAGGCCGCCGAGGATCGCTGCCCACTTCCCGAACGACGAGGCCCCCGTGGAATCACGCCGGGCGGCAGAAGCCATGCTCATGGATCACCAAAACGCTTTCGCTAGAGGTTCTCGACGTGGCCATCGAAGTAGAGGAAGTTTCGGGCGCCTTCGGGTGGCGTCCAATTCGGATCGTCCGGATCGTTGGGATCGAGTTCGTCACTGCCCAGCAGGGCCGCGTAGCCGGTCGCATGAAACCCGCCGAATTCGTAGAGCACCCAGAGCTTCGATGACGCAAGCTGGTTGCCGCTGCGCCGGGACGTCAGGGCCTGCTCGCGGGTCTTGTTCGCCAGCCGCAGCCCCGGGTATTCGTAGCTCGTTCCCTCGTAGGGAAGCGTCGCATATTCCTTGGGCCGCTCCGCCTCGGGAATCCGCTCATAGGCCGTCTTGATCTCGTCGGCCTTCGGCCCGGTGCGGACGAAGTAGACCGAGTCCGACGGACAGCGAAACACCTCGCGGCTGTTTTCCGTGAAGGGGCCGAGCACGGCGGCGATGCTCGGCCGCACCGGGCGATCGGCACGCCAGAACTCGAGTTCGGCGCTGGGCAGGCCGGGCGCGTCGGGAAACCGCCCCTTCTGTCCGCCCCCCGTCTTGCGGTCGAGGTAGAGCTGGAACGCCAGTCCGATCTGTTTGAGGTTGGACTTGCAGGTGGTCCGCCGCCCCGCCTCCCGCACCGACTGCACAGCCGGCAGGAGCATGCCGATCAGCAGGCCGACGATGGCGATCACCACCAGAAGTTCGACCAGCGTCATGGCCCGGCGGCAGGCACTGGCCGTGGCTGACGGGCCAACCGGGCCGACTGATACTCGTGCGTGGTTCACGGCAAATGCACCCATTGGGAAGACTCGTCGGGCGTGGCGGGCGTTGCCCGCCGGAAAGTTGAACGGTCGAGACGCCGTGACGGCTCACCCATGTGGATTGTACAGGGGCTCGCGGCCTGACGACGATACCCTCCTTTGGGCGCAAGTCCCTACAAAGCAAGCAGTTCGGCTGCGCGGGATGGGGAAATGGCCCCGGTCACCGCGAGTCTGACCTTCGGGCGAGCCGCTCCGACGGGGCGGACAACGCCGACACGGGCATTCCAATGGACAGCCAGCACTTCCAGCGACAACTCGACGCCGAGCGGGCCCGGCACGCCGCGGAACTGGCGACGCTCCGCGGTCAGCTTCTGGAGGCCCGCAAGTCCGCCACGCTCGGCGAACTGCTGGGCACGACCACCCACGAGTTCAACAATGCCCTCACGACGATCTTGAACTACGCCCGCCTGGGCCTCCGGCATGGCGACCAGCCCACCCGCGACAAGGCCCTGGAGCGGATCCTGTCGGCCGGCACGCGGGCGGCCAAGATCACGGCCAGCGTCCTCTCGATGGCCCGCAACCGCTCGACCCGCTTCGAACCGGTCGATGTCGGCCAACTCGTGGACGAGGTGCTCGTGCTCCTCGAGCGGGAGATGATCAAGTACCGCGTGCAGGTCGAGCGGGAGTTCGCGGCCGTGCCCCGCGTGTCGGCCAACCCGAGTCAGTTGCAGCAGGTGCTGCTGAATCTGCTCGTGAACGCCCGGCAGGCGATGCCCACGGGCGGCCGGCTCATCATTCGGATCGCCCACGACGAGGCGACCGGGCTCGTTGACCTTACCGTTCGCGACACCGGCTGCGGCATGACGCCCGACGTGATGCGGCGGATGTTCGACCCGCACTTCACCACGAAGTCGGGCCCCGACGCGACCGGCAAGGGGGGCAGCGGCCTCGGCCTCGCCACGTGCCGTGAGATCGTGGAAGCCCATCGCGGCCGAATTCGCGTGGAGAGCGCCCCAGGCCGCGGCACGGCGATCACGATCCGCCTCCCGATGCTCCAGGCCGCCGAACGCCGCGGCGCGTAGCCGCCAACCAATACGCCGTGAGGGGCTGTCCATGCCCCGAGAGCCGGCGTATGCCGCCGAGCGCAGCCAGGATGGCGGAGCGAAGGCGGCATCCGAGCGAGCGAAGAACAGGATGTTCGTAGCGAGCGTCCGGCGACGGGGCACGGGAGCCCCGAACGTTCGCCACTGGGGGTTGTCCCGCCGAGGAATAGACGGGCCTGCGGTGTTCAGGCCGTGGGCCGCATGCGGAGCATGCGGACTACGGCGCAAGCGTGCGAACGACGCGGAGCCGCGGGCGGCAAGCCTTACGCGCTCTTCGGGCGGGCCTCGCGGAGCGGCACGACGGGCTCGACGCCTTCGACGTTCCGCTCGTTGATCACGTAGGTGCTGCCCTGGTGGTCGGGCAGGTCGAACATGATGTCGAGCATCGTGTCCTCCATGATCGACCGCAGGCCGCGGGCGCCCGTGTCCTTCTTCATCGCCTTGCGGGCGATCGCCACGAGGGCCTCGTCGGTGAACTCGAGCTGGCAGTTCTCCAGCCCGAACATCTTCTGATACTGCTTGACGAGCGCGTTCTTCGGATCCTTCAGCACCTTGACGAGCGCCTGCTCGTCGAGCGGCTGCAGCGAGGAGAGAACCGGCAGACGGCCGACCAATTCGGGAATCAGGCCGAACTCGAGGATGTCGTCGGAATCGACCTGCGGAAGCAGCTCGGCCAAGGTGGCGTCGCCGCGGTGGCCGGTGGGCTGGCCGAAACCGATCGTCCGCTTGCCCAGCCGCTTGGCGATGATCTTGTCGATGCCCACGAACGTTCCGCCGCAGATGAAGAGGATGTTCGAGGTGTCGATCTGGATGTACTGCTGCTCGGGATGCTTCCGGCCGCCCTGGGGCGGCACGTTGGCCACGGTGCCCTCGAGCATCTTGAGGAGCGCCTGCTGCACACCCTCGCCCGACACGTCGCGGGTGATCGAGACGTTCTGGCTCGTCTTCCCGATCTTGTCGATCTCGTCGATGTAGAGCACGCCCCGCTGGGCCGCCTCGATGTCGAAGTCGGCGGCGTTGAGCAGCTTGAGGAGGACGTTCTCCACGTCCTCGCCCACGTATCCCGCCTCGGTGAGCGTCGTCGCGTCGCCGATGGCGAAGGGCACGTCGAGGATGCGGGCCAGCGTGCGGGCCAAGAGCGTCTTGCCGGAGCCGGTGGGGCCGAGCAGCAGGATGTTCGACTTGTCGACCTCGACGTCGCTCCCCTCGCTGCCGAGATTGAGACGCTTGTAATGTGTATGGACGGCGACCGCGAGCACCCGCTTGGCGTGGTGCTGGCCGATCACGTATTGGTCGAGATGCTTGACGATCTCGCGGGGCGACGGGATGGCGGTGAAGAGCTGCTTGCTGGTGCCCCGCCGCCGCTTCTCCTGCTCGAGGATCGACTGGCAGAGTTCGATGCACTCGCCGCAGATGTAGACGTCACCGGGACCCTCGACGAGCGGCCCCACGTCGCGATAGCTCTTGCGACAGAACGAACAGAAGGCGTTCTTCTTGGTCGTCCCGCCGGCACCGCGCCGCCCCAGGCCACCGCCGACGTCTTTCCCTGCTGGCATGAATCACTTCCTCCCGTGTTCCGGCCCGGCCGCATCGGTGGGCGTCCGTTGCCGGTCGCCGATGGCGGGTGCGCCGCCCCGCAACCGCGGTTCGACGAGCGTTCTTATCTTTCGGTATTCCTCTTCGCTCAGCACACCCTCATCCCGGAGATTTTTGTATTCCGCGAGCGTTCTTGCCCAATCGCCCCGATCGTCACCCGACATCAGTCGCCAGCGACGAATCGCCATCACGGCACCGCCTCCGACCCCCACGAGGACCGCGAGAACTGCGAGGCTGGTGAGGAGCGGCGGCACGGCATCTGCCCGGCACGGCGCCGGTTCCTTGTGACGGCGGCCCGCCACGCTTGGTTTCCAGATCGCTCCGCACCGCTGGCAGCGGTTGTACGGCACCGGACCGCGGCCGACCAACCCCAGGCGGATGACCACGATTATTGCCCGCGAGGGCCGATCCGGTCCACCGGCGGCGATCGCCCATCCTGCCCAATCACCCTGATGTCGCGGCCTGCCCACCGAGCTGCACAGTGGTGAAGGCTCCGATCGGGCAATTCGGTCCGGACGCGGCGGTTGTGCCGAAAAGAAGTGACTTTTCCGGCGCGAAGTGCCGATCCAACCGGCATGGGTGTTTTTCCGATCTCACACGATCTCGGCACGCAGCGGATGTGCCGCCGCGCATGCTACATCGCAGCCGCCGCGGTCGCCTGGATCGGCCTGGCGGGCGGAGTGGCGGCGGATCCGCCCTCCCTGCCCGACCTCGTCCGCACGAAGCATCGCACGTTCGCGATCCCCTTCCGGCTGCCGAAGTCGCAGGATCCCGACGCGACCGCCGCGGCGGAGCGGGTGGTGCTGCAGGTGTCGAAGGACCTGGGCACCTCCTGGGAGCCGGCGGGCGAGACGGCGCCGACCACCGGGTCGTTCACCTACACCACCACCGTCGATGGCGAATATTGGTTTCGGCTGCGGGCCATCGATCGCAAAGGCCGAACCCGTGGGGGCGAAGGGCCGGACATGCGGGTGCTCGTCGATGCGGCGGGCCCCAGGCTGTCAGGCCGGGTCTGGAAAGGGGCCGACGGCGAAATCGTCTGCCGCTATGCCGCCGTCGATGATTCCATCAGCGTGGAATCGTTGAAGGTCGAGTACCGTGCCCCCGGGGCCCAGGGCTGGAAGACCGTCGCCGCCGAAGGCATCCTGGCGCGGGAGTCACCGGCGCATCTCGTCGGCGAGGAAATCTGGTGGGCGGGCGAGAAGGTCGATTCACTCGCCGTGAAGATCACGGTCGCCGACGCTGCCGGCAACCAGACGGTGAAACAATTCACGCTCGAGGCCACCGACCCACGGATCGATCAGTCGGCGCTGGCGACCGAACTCGGCGTCCCCCCGCTGCCCGAACAATCCGAGCCGACGACCACGGCCGTGGCCGCCGAGCCTCCGACCGCCGTCCCTGCGGCTTCCGCCGAGGCCGGACGGGCGGGCAGCTGGCCGCAGGAACACGCATCGTGGCCACCGAGCGGAGGCCGGCCCGGCGGCGGCTCCGCGCGTGGCCACAGCGTGCTCGTGAAGCGATCGCTCGATGCCGCGGCGGAAGGCCCGGGCCCGCATGACAGCCTGCCGCGCAGTGGTGAATCCCCCGCGGGGTCGCAGCCCGATCTCGGCGGCGTCGCGGATGCGATCGGAGGCGGACTGGAGTATCGCGGCAAACCCCTGCACCTGTCGCGGTCGCGACGGTTCCAATGGGACTACGAATCACCGCCGCCGGGCGGGTCCGGCGGGCCGCTCGTCGCTGAACTCTGGAGTACCCGCGATGGCGGCGTCACCTGGCAGCGGGCGGCGACCGACGACGACGGCCGCAGTCCGATTCAGGTCGAGCTGCAGGCCCCGGGACTCTATGGCTTCCGGCTCGAACTGAACGCGGACGGCGGCGGGCCGCGGTCCGGCGACGCGCCCGAATCATGGGTCGGCATCGACGAGGAGCCGCCGCACGTCGAGCTCATCGACGTGGCGCTGGAAGGCGACGGAGGGCAGACGACGCTGTGCGTGCGGTATGCCGCCCGCGATCCACTCCTGGCACCACACGGCACCCGGATCCTGTATTCGCCGAATCCCGAGGGCCCCTGGGCGACGATCGCCTCCGGACGGGACAACCAAGGCGAGCATCGGTGGCAGCCCGACCGCAGCGTGCCCGCGCGGGTCTTCATTCGCGTGGAGGTGACCGATGCCGCCGGCAACCTCGGAGCCGCCACGACGTCGGACTCGGTCGCGGTCGCCCAGTCGAAGTTCACCGGTCGGCTCGGGGGCCTGAAGCCTTTGCCGACGGCGGGGCAATGACCCGCGCCGGCGATCACTCCGCTCCGACCGGCCGAGGCCGGGGGAAGACAATCGCATGCGCATGAGCCGCTGGTGGTCGTACTGGAGCGGACGGCGGCAACGCGACCTACCGGGGCTGATCATCCCGGGCGCGATGAAGGCGGGCACGACGTCGCTGTTTCGCCATCTGGAGGGGCATCCCCAATTGGCCCCGGCGCCGCACAAGGAAGTGCATTACTTCGACCACCACTTCCATCGTGGCCCCGCCTGGTATCGACGACAATTCACGGCACCTCCCCGGACGGCCTCCGGCATGCCCCGGATCGCCTGCGAGTCGAGTCCGTACTACATGTTCGAACCGCGGGTGCCGGAGCGGATTCGCGACCTGGTGCCGGACGTCAAGCTCGTGTTTCTCCTGCGGGATCCGGTCGAGCGGGCCTTCTCCCACTACCACAACAACCGCCGGCTGGGACGGGAGCCGCTCGACTTCGAGTCGGCCCTCGACGCGGAGGACGACCGCACGCTGGCCGCGGAAGAGCGGCTGCGGGCCGACCCGACGCATGTGAGCGAGCCGCATCGGCTCTACTCGTATCGGCGCCGCGGACTGTATGCCGAGCAGCTGCTGCGCTGGCAGGCCTGCTTTCCCGCCGAGCAGATGCTCGTCGTGGATTCAGGTCGTCTCTTCACCGACCCGGCGGAGGTGGTGGCCGATGTGCTGCGGTTCGTCGGCCTCGCCCCCTGGCAGCCGCGGAGCCTGGCCGCCCGCAACGAGGGGGGGCATGGCGCGGCGATGGCCGGCCCGACCCGCACCCGACTCGAGGCCCTGTTCGCACCGCATGAGGAGCGGCTGCGACGGCTCATCGGCTGGTGCCCATCGGGCCGCGTTCCCGTGCGCCGCGCGGCCTGACGCGCGCCGCAGCCGCGGGTGGAAACGACGGTAGGATGACGGGCCCTGAATCATCCTCCACCGCGGATTGCCCATGGAACGGCGTGCCCCGGAACCGTCCGAGCCAGCATCCGAGGCGATCGATGCATCGCGATTCGGGATCACCGGCCTGACGGGATTCCTGCGGCCCGAGCAGAGCCTTCCCGTCTCGGAACTCACCGCCGGCGCCAGGCTGGGCGACGTGACGATCGTGCGACTCATCGCCGAGGGAGGCATGGGCCGCGTCTACGAGGGCCTGCAGGGCCACCCCTGCCGCACCGTCGCCGTGAAGCTGATCCGGCCCGGATTGCTCTCGGCGGCCGCGGCGAAGCGGTTCGAGCACGAGGCCCACATTCTCGGCCGGCTCACGCATCCCGGCATCGCCCGAATCTATTCGGCCGGCGTGCATGACCATCACGGCTGCGCCCTGCCCTATTTCGTGATGGAGTATGTCGAGGACGGCCGGCCGATCACGACCGACGCCGCCGACCGCGGGCTGTCGATCCGGGACCGCGTGCGGCTCTTCACCGCCGCCTGCGCCGCCGTCGCCCACGGCCATCAGCGGGGCGTGATCCACCGCGATCTCAAGCCGGGCAACATCCTGGTCGATGCGAGCGGTCAGCCGAAGGTGATCGATTTCGGCGTCGCCCGCAGCACCGACGGCGACGTCGCCCTGACGACGCTGCACACCGATGCGAACGCCCTCGTGGGCACGTTGCACTACATGTCTCCGGAGCAATTCGACGGGGCGGCCGACGACCTCGACCTGCGGGCCGACGTCTACTCGCTCGGGGTCGTGCTGTATGAATTGCTGACCGGCCGGCTGCCCTACGACCTGCGGCGACGGGCGGTCTACGAGGCGGCCCGGGTCGTGAGGGAGGTCGATCCGGCGCCGCTCTCCACGATCGATCGGCATCTCCGCGGAGATCTCGACACGATCGTCCGCTCGTGCCTGGAGAAGGACCGCACGCGACGCTATTCGAGCGCCGCCGAACTCGAGGCGGATCTGGGCCGCTACCTGCGCGGCGAGCCGATCATGGCGCGGCCGCCGGGCCTCGTCGATTCGCTCCTACGGCTGGCCCGTCGGCACCGCGTCGCAGCGGTCACGGCGGCCAGCATCGCTGCCGCGCTCGTGGCCGCGACGGCAGGCATCTCCGTGTATGCGGTCCGTGCCGAGCGGGAACGCACGCTGGCCGTCGCTGAACGCGAGCGGGCCGATGCCGCGAGCCAGGAGGCGAGCGAGCATCTGTATGTGGCGAACGTGCGGTCACTCTACGGCTGCGCGGAGAACCGCAACATGCGACTGGGGCGGCAGCTGTTGGCCGACACGCTCGCCATCGCGGACTCGCCGCCCCCGCTCGAACTGCGAGTGCTGGCAGGGGCGTTCGACGATGCGCTCGCCGTCCTCACGCCGGGGCCGACCCCGATCGCCGGCCTCGCCTACGGGCCGGACGGCACGACGCTCGCCGTGCTCGCGGCCCTCCGGCCCGGCCCCCCGGCGTCTCCGCCGACGGCCAAGCGTCCGCACAGCCGAGCCGACAGAAAAAGCCAGCCGGCGTTTTTCCTGGGCTCGACATCCGTCGATCGCGGCCGGCCACGCAGACTCACGCGCTACGACACCGCAGGGCTCGGCGCCATGGCGGGCCGAGCGGTCGACGACGCACCATGGCTGCGGGCGTGGCTCCTCTGCCAGGGGGCCACGGTGCCGGAGATGGACGATGCCGCCGACGGTCCCGAGATCCTCGCGGCGACGGCAGACGGGCGGCTGCAGGCCGTGCAGCACGCGGAGGGCCGGATCGGCGTTCAGGCACGGGACGGGGGGGGCGAGCCGATCGTGCTCGACGCGCACCGCGGCCGGGTTCAGGCGGTCGCCTTCTGTGGTGACGGCAGTCGCGTGGCCGCGTTGTCTCCTGCCGGACACCTCACGATCTGGGATGCGACGACCGGCCGGCTCACGGGGCGCATCGTCCCTGCGGGCGAGACGATCGAGACGTTCCTGTTCAGTCCCGACGGCCGGCGGATCGCGGCGGTGACCAACCTGAAACACCGGCTGCAGGAGGTCGTGATCCACGACACGACGTCCGGCAGCCTCGTGGCGACCATTTCGCGACCACACGAACTCGGCCCGCCGGAGTTCGGGCGATCAGGCACGCTGGTCGCCTTCAGCCCCGATGGCCGCCGACTCGCCACCACGACCCTCGAACACGATCTGCGGGTCTGGAACATCGCCGACGGCTCCGGTGCCGGCACGCTGCGAGGCCATACGGCCGTCGTCACCGCCCTGGCCTTCAGTCCCGACGGCCTGCAGATCGCGAGCGGCGCGGCGAACGGCGGAGTGCTGCTCTGGGATGCCCGGTCGCTCGAGCTGGAGCACGTGCGCCTCGGCCATGAGACTGCCGTGACGACCCTGGCGTTCGCCCCGGATGGCGAGACGCTCGCCTCGGGCGAGCATGGCGGCGGCGTGCGGCTGTGGTCGCGGGCGGACGCCCATCCGCTCGCCAGACTTCCACATGCCGAGGGCATGACGGCAGTGGCGTTCAGCATCGACGGCCAGATGCTGGCGGGCGCCCCCGGCGGGCACGACGCCGTCGAGATCTGGCAGGCCCGGCGGGTGCAGCGGCTGCATGAGCTGCCGCTGGCCGGCCGAACCGTCGCCGAGCTCGCCTTCAGTCCGCGCAGCGATCTCGTCGCCGCCGCGTGCCGCCGTGGGGGAGACGATGGCGACGTGCTCGTGTGGGATGCCCGCGACGGCCGGTTGCTGGCGACGCTCGGCGGGCATGTGCGGGGCGCCGACACCGTGGCATTCAGCCCGGATGGCTCGCTCGTGGTCACGACCTCGGGAAATGACACGGCGATGGTCTGGGAGTCGCGGACGGGCCGCCGGCTGATGGCGGTGGCGGCCGGTCCACACGCCAGCCATTCCAAGCCGGGGGCGGTCTTCGGCCTCGACGGCAGCCGAATGGCCTTTCGCAGGCAGGCGCTCTTCGACAGTCACTCGGGGGAGGTAGCCGTGCCGCTGGAGCGGCAGGGCGCGGTGACGGCCGTGGCGGCCAGCGGCGATGGCCGGCTGCTCGCGGCGGGCCTGGCGATCGGCGCGGTCTACGTGACAGACTTCGACACGGGCCGGCGGCTCGCGAACCTGTTCGGGCACACCGACGGCGTGCATGCACTCGCCTTCAGCCCGGATCGACGCCTCCTGGCCTCCGGCTCGCTCGACGGCACGATCCGGCTCTGGGACGTCACGACCGGCACCGAGCTGCTGGTGTTCCGCGGCCACGAGGGGAGCGTGGAGATGGTGCGGTTCACCCCCGACGGCCGACGGCTCGTGAGCAGTTCGACCGACGGCACCGTGCGAATCTGGCACGCCAGTCGCGGCCACGAACTCGCCAGCCTGCCGGGCCGAACCGACCATCCACGGGCCGTCGCCATCAGCCCCGCCGGCGACCTGCTCGTGACCGCATCGGACGACGGCGGCACGCGAATCTGGGGGCTCTCCAACGCCGACGTGACGCAGGCCCGCCGCGAGCTTACGGCGCCGTGACCGCCGATTCGTCTGCCTGCAGCGCAGGCAGCGGCGGGGAATGCGACGGTGGCTTGGGCTCTTCGAGCGAGTGGAGGAATGCCGCGAGGTCGGCCAGATCCTGGCGGTTGAGGCCGAGTGGCTTCAGCAGCGGCGACTTCACGGGGAAGTGCGGGTCGTCCCGCTCGTACGCCTGCCGCTTGAGCGTCACCATGCCCGCGTCGTACATCGCGAGCACGCCGCGCAGCTAGAACATGCCCGTGTGCATGAGCGGCGCGGTGCGGGTCACGTTGCGGAGCGTCGGCGTGCGAAACCGGCCCTTGTCGGCCGGGGCGTGCGTGACGGCGTAGCGACCGAGATCCTCGTTGCTCCGGCCGTGGAAGCTCAATCCGAGGTCGTGGAACCGGCCGTCGCTGAACGTGGGGCCGTGGTGACAGGCGAGACACCGGGCCTCACGGCGAAAGAGATCGAGGCCGATCAGCTCCGCGTCGGCGAGGGCCGTGGTGTCGCCGGCGAGAAACGCGTCGAACCGTGACCGGCCACCGACCACCGTCCGCTCGAAGCAGGCGAGCGCCGAGACGATGCCGTCAAACCCGGGATCCTCACCGGGAAACGCGGCGGCGTAGAGCTGACGGTAGCCGGGGCTCCGCGCGATCAGTCGCACCACCGCCTCGCGGTCCGCGGCCATTTCCCGGGGATTGGTCAGCGCCTGCTCGGCCTGCTGCTCGAGGCTCGAGGCACGACCATCCCAGAACAGCACCGGCATGAAGGCGACGTTGAGAATCGTGGGGGCGTTGCGGCCCGGGATGTCGCCGTGCGGCTCGCTGACCCGGCGCCCATCCGCCCAGCCCAGCAGTGGCTCATGGCAGGTGACGCAGGCCATCTTGCCGCTGGCGGAGAGCCGTGGATCGTGGAACAGCGTCCGCCCCAGCGCGGCCTTCGCCGCCGTATGGGGATTCGTGTCAGGATGAACGACTTCCGGCAGGCGACCGAGTTCCTGCCACTCGACACCGGGATCGACGTGCGGGGCGGGCCATGCCGACGGGCGGCGGCCGTAGATCGCCCGCAGCTCCCGGCCGAATGCCGCTCGTTCGGCGTCGGTGCGTTCCGGCCGCCGCGCGCGGGACGCCGCGCCTGGGGCATCGCCGGCGATCGCCACCGCTGCGAGCAGCAGGCCGATCGCCGCGGCCAGCCTAATTTCACACATTCCCGCGTCGAGCCTCACGACACCGCTCCTCCGTCACGGCCCTGGCACGAAGTCGCCCGCCTGCGCCGTCAGCTGCGCGGCCATGACGTCCGCGGAGACGGCGTCGTCGATGAACCGCGTCGAGCCGTCGGCGAAGGCGACGCTCGCGCCGCCGAGATGCATGCCATAGATCCCCCAGTTGTTGCTGCCGTTCACGAGCCGCGGCCCGGGGGAGCGATATCGATTGGCGGGGTCGGCCTGGCTGGGGTCCTGGCGAAAGCCGCGCACCAGGAACGTGTTCGTATCGGCCCAGCCGCACTGAACGACATACCGCCCCGTGGCAGAGGCTGCCTGCCCCGAGTCGGGGATCATCTGCCCGAACGCCCACACCTGGGGCCGCGCGGCCGATTCGAACACGGCGATCGTCTTGCTCGTGCCGTCGGCGATCTCGCGGATTCGCCGCCCCTTCTCGCCGGGTGTGACGCCGCCTTTGAAGAACCCGTCGAGCGAGGCGGGCTTCGCAAACGAGACCACGGCGGGGGCATTCCACAGCGTGTTGCTGGGCCCGTCGGAACCCGCATAGTCGACGGCATAGGCCCACCAGGACGGCGCCGACGTCTTGAACCGGGGATGCTGCAGGGGGGCTCCGGGCGTGCCAGGGCACGACATGATCGGCAGCGGAGTCTGCACTGCAGTCCGGTTCGTGGCATCGTCGAACCGCACCGAGTAGTCGTAGATCCCGGCGAGGGAATTCTCCTCGAGAAACGGCAGGAGCTGGGCACCCCAGCGGTGCCACACGCCCGAGCCCGACACGTTCGTGGGAAAGCAGTCACGGGCCGCATGATGGGCATGCAGTCCGATGCCGAGCTGCCGGAGGTTGTTGAGGCACTTCATCCGCCGGCCTGCCTCGCGAGCGGTCTGCACCGCGGGCAGCAGGATCCCGGCGAGGCCCGCCACGATCGCGACGGCCACGAGCAGTTCGACGAGGGTGAAACCGCGGCGGTTCCGCGCCGGCGACCCCATCCGCCCCTCGCCTTTCGTGTCGGCCCCGTGTCGGCCCGCCCCGTGTCGGCCCTGTTGGTGCGCTGCATGCATCGAAAGGCAGGGTAGCGATCCCCTCGGAGGGGCCGCAACCACTCGTCTGGCGGTGGCCAGGCCCTCACGGAGCGGCCGAGTCACCGGTAGACTCCGGGTCGTGGTGATCGATTGCCCGCACCGCAGGATTCGCCAGCGTGGCTGAAGCCCTCCGCGCCCTCGACATGCTCGCCGGTTCGTCCGTGCCGCCGATCGATTCGGCGGCCCTGGTCGTCGTTCACGGCGACGAGCCGTTTCTCGTGCGGGAAACGCTCGCGCTGTTCCGCGACGCCCTCTGCCCCGACGAGGGCGACCGGACCTGGGCGTGGCGGGAGTTCGAGGGGGACGAGGAGCTGGACCCCCGCGACGTCTTCGACGAGGCGGCCACGGTGCCGATGTTCGCCACCGCCACCCGGGCGGCGGTCGTCCGCAACGCCGACCCCTTCGTCTCGGCGGCCCGCGAGCGGCTCGAGGCGCTGGCGACGGCACCGCGGGGCCGCCGCGGGATCGTGATCCTCGACGTGAAGACGTTTCAGGCGACGACGCGGCTGGCCAAGGCCGTGGCCAAGGACGGGCTCGCCATCGAGGCGTCGATTCCAAAGGGTTTCAACCTCGCCGCCTGGGTGCGGAAGTGGGCTGCCGCACGCCACGGCATCCAGTTGGCGGTGCCGACGGCCCAGCGGCTCCTTGAACGTCTCGGCGCCGAGCTCGGCCAGATCGACCAGGCGCTGGCCCGCCTCGCCGGCGCCACGCCGGCAGCCGACCGCGGCAAGCCGCTCGGTCCCGAGGCCGTCGAGAACTTCGTCGGCTCTCCACAGGAGCGAACGGCATGGGACATGATCGATGCCGCGACGACGGGTGACGCGGCGGCGGCGATCCGCCAGCTGTCCGAGCTGCTCGCCGCCGGTGAGAACCCGATCGGCATCACGGCCCAGATGGCAGCGGTGCTCCGCAGGCTTTCCACCGCGGCCCGTCTGCTGGCCCTGCCCGCCGGCCAGGGCCGGCCCCCGGGCGTCGAGCAGGCCCTGCGCGAGGCAGGTGTGGCAGCCTGGCCGAAGGCGGTGGCGCAGGCCAAGGCGGGCCTCGCGCAGCTCGGAGCGAGGCGGGTCCGGCAGCTGCCCGTGTGGCTCCTCGACCTCGATCTCGCGCTCAAGGGCGATGCCTCCCGCGGTCTGCGGGCGCGTCTGGCACTCGAGCGGCTCTTCTGCAAGATGAGCCGCACCGTGGACCCCGCCGCGAGGCCGACGCCGCGGCCTGCATCAGGAGTGAGACCGTGAATTCCGACCGTCAGCCCGATCCCCGCGACCTGTGGGACAACCCGCTCGCCGCCCGCTACGCCTCCACCGAGATGACACGGCTCTGGAGCGACAACCACCGCTATCGGCTCTGGCGGACGACCTGGCTGGCGCTCGCGGAGGCCGAGGCGGAGCTTGGCCTGCCGATCACGGAGTCCCAGCTCGCGGAGATGCGGGCCAATCTCGCGCCGATCGACTTCGCGAAGGCGGCCGACTACGAGCGGCGGATGCGGCACGATGTCTTCGCCCATCTCCACACCTTCGGCGACGCCTGCCCGCAGGCCCGACCGATCCTGCACCTCGGGGCCACGAGCGCCTTCGTCACCGACAACACGGACCTCATCCTGATCCGGGAGTCACTCGATCTTCTCATCGCCCGTCTCGCCACCGTGATCGAACGGCTCGCCGCCAAGGCCGTGGAGACCCGCCATCTCGTCTGTCTCGGCCGCACGCACCTCCAGCCGGCACAGCCCACCACGATCGGCAAACGGATCTGCCTCTGGATCCACGACCTGCTCCTCGACCTCGAGGAGCTCATGCATCGCCGCAAACTGCTGCGGGCTCGGGGCGTGAAGGGCACGACCGGCACCCAGGCCAGCTTCCTGGAGCTCTTCAACGGCGATCATGCCAAGGTCCGTCGGCTCGACGAACTGGTGGCCGAGAAGCTCGGGTTCCACAGTTCCTACGAGGTGACGGGGCAGACCTACACCCGCAAGATCGACTCCCAAGTCGTTGCGGCCCTTGCCGGCGTCTCCGAGTCGATGCACAAGGCCGGCAACGATCTCCGGCTCGCCGCCGCCTGGGGCGAGCTCGAGGAGCCGTTCGAAACCGAGCAGGTCGGCTCGTCGGCCATGCCCTACAAGCGCAACCCGATGCGGGCCGAGCGGATGTGCGGCCTCGGCCGGTTCGTGATGGGCTTGGCGACCACCGCCGGCCAGACCGCGGCGGTGCAGTGGATGGAACGGACGCTCGACGACTCGGCGCCGCGGCGGCTCGTGCTCCCGCAGGCCTTCCTCGCGACCGACGCCCAGCTCGTCATCTATGCCAACATCGCCGGCGGCCTCGTCGTGCTGCCGGGGGGCATCAAGCGGAACCTCGACGCCCACCTCCCCTTCCTCGCCAGCGAACGAATCCTGATGGTGGCCTCGAAGGCCGGCGGCGATCGACAGACGCTGCACGAGGCGATCCGTACCCACAGCCACGCGGCCACGGCCAGGATTCGGGAAGGGCAGGACAACGACCTCGTCGCCCGGCTCGCGGCCGATCCACTGTTCAAGGGGATCGACCTCGAGGCGGCCATGGAGACCCGCGGCCTCGCCGGCCGTGCCGCCGAGCAGGTGGAGGACTTCGTGCACGGCGCAGTGAAGGCCGCCCTCGCCGACTGTCCTGCCCGCGCCGCCGAGTCGGCTCTCAAGGTGTGAAGTCGCGCGTATGCAGGTCGGGGCTGCCCAGTGCCCCGTCGCCGGACGCTCGCTACGGACATCCTGGCTGCGCTCGGCGGCATACGCCGGCTCCCGGGGCACTGGGCAACCCCTCCCGACACCGTTCTCTGATCATGAAGAATCAGAGCGGGTAGGCGAGGGGGTCGGTGCAAGCTCGAGGAGCATTTGGACCGAGTCTTCGAGGTCCCGCGACGAGACTTGTACCGCCCCCGAGCCGGCGAATCACGAAACTGACTGCGACCCAGTTACACGCGGTCTTGATGACGCGACTTGGCCTTGCTCGTGCGGCAGTCGATGCAGGTGCCGGTGACGATCAGCTTGTGGCCGGTGGCGCGAAACTGGTGGCTGGCGGCCACGGCGTCGCGGATCCGCACGAGCTCGTCGCTCGAAAACTCGATCAGCCGCTGGCAGCCCGAGCAGTAGAGGTGGTCGTGCTGCGGATAGCCGTAGTCGTGCTCGTAGACGGCCCGGCCGTCGAGCACCATCTTGTGGAGCAGGCCGGCGTCGACCATTTCCGCGAGCGTGCGATAGACGGTGGGCCGGCTGGCGGTGGCCCCCTCCGGCGTGCGCCGCAGGTCGTCGAGCAGCTGCTCGGCGTCGAAGTGCTCGTGATGGCTCCAGACGTGGTCGACGATCACCCGCCGCTGCCGGGTCACCCGCTTGCCACGGGCCTGCAGGAATTCGGCGAACCGCTGGGCGGGCGTGAGGGCCACGTCCACCTTGCCCAGCGAGAAATCGGCTTCGACCGCCATCGACTCACCTCCGGCATCCAATGGCTCGATTGTAGTCGACACCGGTTCGCCGTCACGCCGAAACGGCCACGGCCGAACCGTCGCCGGCCCGGCCGTGGTGGATGATCGTCGCATCAGCGGCCGAATTCAGGGCCGCCGTGCATTCAGCCCAGGGCTTCGAGCAGCCGGTCGAGGGCCGCATCGAGCTTCTCGGGCGTCTCGTAGCTGCCGTCGGCGATCGCAGCACGGATCGCATTGACGCGATCGAAGCGGATGTCCGCCGTGGCGTCGGCGGCTCGCACCGCATCGACCGACAGCGTGACGGCGTCGTGCACCTCGCCCACGCCCTGCTGACGGGCGGCGGCCTGGGCCGACTCCGCAGCCTCCACACCCTTCACGGCACCGAGGCCCTGAGAGCCATGCGTCGAAAAGACACCGAGAATGTTCATGATCGTGCTCCTTGCAGGCAGTGTTTCGAGTTCCGTCTCCCCCCACACGCCCACATCTACGCGGGACACTTGGGAAGGGTTCGATGCGGAAACCGTTTGTGATCAGCCTGACTGATTCGCTCCTATTGTTGCCGCGCTTCCGCGTTCCGGCGACTCCAATCGTCGGACAGCGGCCGGTCGTTTTCAGCGGCCGGTCGCCGCGGCAAACTTCTCATCATCGACCAGGGACCAACTGAACCTTAAACCGAAATTCTTGAACGAAATTTTTTCGTGCCAGTTTTTCCTGTTGCGCCGGAGCCGGCCTTGCCCAGCTTGCCCAGGACCACGAAAGCCGCCGGCGCAGCGATCTACATCGCGAATTCCGGCTTCCTCCGGCCGAGCTGGTTTTGCAGCCGCTCGACGATGGCGCTGTGCATCTGGCTGACACGGCTTTCGGAGAGGTCGAGGGTGGCCCCGATCTCCTTCATCGTCAGCTCCTCGTAGTAGTAGAGGATGATGATCAGCCGCTCGTTGCGATTGAGCCCCTTCGTGACGAGCCGCATCAGATCGCCCTTCTGGATCCGCCGCGTGGGGTCTTCCCCCTTTTTGTCCTCGAGGATGTCGATCTCCTGGACTTCCTTCGAGCTGTCGGTCTCGCACCACTTCTTGTTGAGGCTCACGAGACTCACGGCGTTGGCGTCGACGAGAAGCTTTTCAAACTCCTCCCGCGACAACCCCATGTGCTCCGCCACCTCGGCGTCGGCGGGCGAACGGCCCAGCCTGGCCTCGAGCGTCTTGACCGCCTCGTTGAGTTTGCTGGCCTTGCTCCGCACGAGGCGGGGCACCCAGTCCATCGTCCGCAGTTCGTCGAGCATGGCACCGCGGATTCGCGGCACGCAGTAGGTCTCGAACTTCACGCCCCGCGACATGTCGAAGGCGTCGATGGCGTCCATCAGGCCGAACGTGCCGGCCGACACGAGATCGTCGAGCTCGACACCGTCCGGGAGTCGCGACCAGATCCGCTCGCCATTGTACTTTACGAGCGGCAGATAGATCTCGATGAGGCGGTTCCGCAGGTCCTCGTCGGTCTGGTCGGCCTTGAACCGCTTCCAGATCTCCAGGACTTCCTCCGGTGAAGTCGCGGTCGCGTGATGTGCCACATCATCCTCCTTGAAGTTGACCGGCCCGCACCATCCTGGCGCGAACCCGAATAGACCACCGGGTATCCGATGCATCGGCCTCCCGGCTGCGTGTGCGTGAACCTTTTTTCTTGAATCTTGTTTCCGATGGCCGAACCGTTTACGCGGCCCGACTGAACTC
This sequence comes from Planctomycetaceae bacterium, assembly GCA_046094845.1. Lineage (GTDB taxonomy): Bacteria > Planctomycetota > Planctomycetia > Pirellulales > UBA1268 > QWPN01. Next base: position 18,112 of record JBJTIE010000154.1, read on the forward strand.
CTCTCCCGCCACGGTCGCGAAGACCTCCAGGCCCCGCTCCCCCGCCACCTCCTCGTCGGCTAGCACCGCCACGGCGGGCAGGTGACGCAGGATCGCCAGCCGCACGGACCGCCGGACGGCGCCGGGCACGACGAGCGTCGCCGCCCCCCCCCGCTCCACCGCGGTTCGCACGGCCCGACGGATGTCGCCGACACGTTTGTTCGGCAGCGCCCCCCCCGCCGCGGCGGCCACGCAGGCATCGACCGCGCCGTCGGCAAGCCGGACCGCGGTGAGCCTGCCCTGTGGATCGCGGGCCCGACGGCAGATGTGGGCTGCCTGTCGGCGACGGACGATCTCGGCGAGCTGCCACGGTTCGGCTGCCTCGGCGGAGTGGTCGGACATGACCTCCAGCAGTTCGGAGAGCGGCCGCACGGGCACGCCCTCGGCGAGCAGGCACTGGAGCGTGCGGTGGATTCGCGCGATCGACAGAACGCCGGGAACGACCTGTTCGACGAGGGCCGGCTGACTCGACCGCAGCGATTCGATCAGCCGGCTGGTGTCTTCCCGCGAGAGAAGTCGATCGGCATGGCGGCGAACCGCCCCTTCGACGGCCGCGGCGATGAATCCGGATTCGTCGAGCACCGTCCCACCGGCCCGCCGCGTCTGGTCCGCCTGGGCATGGCTCACCCAGGTTGCCCGCCGGCCGGTCACCGGATCAGCCGCGGCCGGACCGTCGAGCTCGACCGGTTCGCCCGGCTGCGACACCACGAGCAGCCGCCCGACGGGCAGCTCCTCTTCGGCGACGACGTCGCCTGCGATCGTGATCCGCATCCCGCGGGCTGGCAGCGCGAGGTCGTCACGAAATGCCACCTGCGGCACCACGAAGCCCTGCTCCCCGGCAAGGCGGCTGCGCACCGCCGCGACCGCCGGCAGCACCGGCCCGCCGGCGGCCACGAGCCCGACGAGGCCGCGGCCGAGTTCGACGACGATCCGCTCGTCGGCAAACAGGTCTTCGGCAGCCGCGGTCGCCGCCGATCGAGTGGCCGCCGACAGCACCGTCTCGGGCTCGGTCCGTTCGCGGAAGCCGGTGCCGCGGCGGCCCACGAGCCAGGCGCCGGCGAACGAGGCCGCGGCCATCCCCGCCAGCGGCAGGAACGGCAGGTCGGTGAGCGAGAGTAGGGCCAGGAACACGCCGGTGATCACCAGCACGTGGGGCTGGGCCGTGAACTGGCGGCCCAGCTCCTGCGACAGATTGACGGCGTGGCTCGACCGCGAGATGAGAAGCCCCGTGGCCACCGACACGAAGAGCGACGGAATCGCGCTCGACAGGCCATCGCCGATCGTGAGCCGCGCGTAGACATCGAGGGCACGATCGACCGCCATCCCATGCTCGACGACGCCGATCGCCAGTCCGCCGACGATGTTGATGAGCGTGATGATCACGCTCGCCACGGCCTCGCCACGGACGAACCGGCTCGCACCGTCCATGCTCGCGAAAAAGTCAGCCTGGCGCTGCAGGTCGAGACGCGATTCGCGGGCCTGCTCGCGAGTGAGCGTGCCGGCCTGCACCTCCGTGTCGATCGCCATCTGCCGCCCGGGCAGGCCGTCGAGGGCGAACCGGGCCGCCACCTCGCTCGTTCGCGTGGAGCCGGCGGTGATCACGACGAACTGCACGATCGCGATGATCGCGAACACGACACCGCCGACGACGAGACTGTTGGCTGCGACGAAGCCGCCGAAGGCCTCCACGACCTGCCCGGCGGCCGCCGCACCGTCGATCGCGGCCCGGGAGAGGATAAGCCGTGTCGTCGCGATGTTGAGCACGAGTCGCACGAGCGTGGCCCCGAGCAGAAATGTGGGAAACACGCTCATCTCGAGCGGCGTGCGAGCCGCGAGCGCGCCGAGCAACGCGAGCACCGAGATCGTCAGATTGGCGGCCAGGAGAAGATCGACGATCGGCGCCGGCACCGGCGCGAGCACCACGAGCACCGCCAGCAGGATGGCCGCGGGCAGGGCGTAGTCGAGAAGGCCGGCGGACCGGGGGCGCCCCACGGCGGCGACCGTGCCGAGTGACTGTGCCATGCGGTGCGAACCTGGGTGAGAAAACGACGCTCGGGCCGGCGACCTGCGGTCGCCCGGCCGACCGGAAGGGCGGGACGATAGCCGCGGCAGTCGACACGGTCCAGACCGCTCCCGCCAGGCGGAAACGGCTACAATTCGCCCGCGGTGCGCCGCGCACCGTTTCCCCCGGAGTGATCCGCCATGCACTTCGACCGCCTTGGCCTCGCCTTCGACTATCCCGACAACTGGTCGGTCGACATCGGCGACTCCGCCGGCCGTCGCGCCGCGGTCACGGTGCAGTCACCCGAGGGTGGCTTCTGGTCGTTGAGCGGCCACGCACCAGGCGGCGATGCCGGCGAACTCGCTGGCGCCGTGCTCGCACAGATGCGGGAGGAATATCGCGATCTCGACAGCGAGGCCGCCGAGGACGTCGTCGCCGGCCACCGACTGACCGGCTTTGACATGAACTTCTACTGCCTCGATCTGACGAACACCGCCCAGGTGCGGACCGTGGAGACTCCCGATGCCATCTACCTGTTGTTCTGTCAGGCGGAGGACCGGGAATGGGACCGCGTCGCCCCCGTCTTCGCCGCCATGACCGCCAGCTTCGTCTCGAAGCTCGGATAGAGCCAAGCCGGCGAATGGCATGTCATCGGCGCTTGTAGCCGCGGAGTGGTACTCTGCGCCATGCGGTTCGCCACGCCTCTCGGCCACCGCTGTGCCGTTCGGCCTGCCGCCGCGTGCAGACTGCCAGTCCGCACCTACGGTCGGCTCACGCTGCGTGACGTTCCGCCGCTCGAGCCTTCCGCAGATCCCACGCGGTGCGGGTGTCTGCTACCATTCCGACGGCCCCGGGGCGACCGCCGCTCCGACTCCCCTCCTTCGCGGACCCTCCCTGTGATGCTGCTCGCCGACGTTGTTGCGACCGCCGGGACGATCGAGAACTGGCACTGGCTGGCCTTCGGGGCCATGGTGACGGTGCTGCTCGTGCTCGACCTCACCGTCTTCCACAAGCATTCCCACGAGCCGTCGCTCCGCGAGAGCGCATTCTGGACCTGCTTCTGGTCGGCCCTGGCCTTTTCGTTCAACGGCCTCGTCTGGTGGTGGCTGGGGGGCAAGGCGGCGCTCGAGTTCCTGACGGGCTATCTCGTCGAATGGTCGCTGTCGATGGACAACGTCTTCGTGTTCGCCGTCGTCTTCGCCTACTTCGGCGTGCCGCTGAAGTACCAGTACCGCGTCCTCTTCTGGGGCATCCTCGGAGCCGTGCTCATGCGGCTCACGTTCGTGCTCCTCGGTGCCGAACTCGTCGAGCGCTACAAGTGGATCATGTGGTTCTTCGGCGCATTCCTCGTCTACACGGGGATCAAGCTCGCCTTCGGCGACGAGGACCACGAGCCGGGCGACAATGCGCTGATTCGGCTGTTCAAGAAGGTCGTGCCGATGTCGAGCCAGCATGCGGGCGACAAGTTCTTCATCCGGGAGAACGGCAAACTGCTGGCCACGCCGCTGTTCCTCGTGCTCCTCGTCGTGGAGAGCACCGACGTGCTGTTCGCGGTCGACAGCGTGCCGGCGATCCTCGGCGTCGTCGAAAAGGGCACCCCCTACATGCGGTTCATCGCCTTCACGTCGAACGTGTTCGCGATCCTCGGCCTGCGGGCGCTCTACTTCCTCCTCGCCGGCGTGATGGACCTGTTCCGGTTCCTCAACTACGGCCTCTCGGCCGTGCTCGTGTTCGTGGGCTGCAAGATGATCGCCGAGGCGGCCCGCCACAACGAGTGGCTGGCGGGCCAACTGGGCTTCGACCCGCACGCCAAGGGGCACCTCATCCATCCGGCCGTGTCGCTGGCGATCATCGTCGGCCTGATCGGCACGAGCGTGGCGGCCTCGCTCGCCTTCCCGGAGCGGAAGCATGCCGGGGAGATCGCCGGCGGGCACGACGAGGGCACGCCCGGAGGCGTGCACCGGGGCTGACCCTGCGGACTCCCCGCCGCGGGCTGTGCGGCGTTCGGTGCGCCGATGCGACTCGTGGTCCACGAATGGTGCTGCTCGGGCGGTCTGGCCGGGCCCGACGCCGCGGCGCTGGGGGACGACGCGGCCGCGATCCTGCCCGAGGCTCAGGCGATGTTCGTCGCCCTGCTCGCCGACGCGCGGCGGATCCCCGGCCTCGAGGTCGTCGCGCTCGTCGCCGCGGACGCGGTCCGCCAACTCCCCGCCGGCATCGACCGCCGGCCGGTGCCGCGGGGCCAGGAACTCGACGCGCTCGCCGCCGCGGCGGCGACGGCCGACGCCACGCTGGTCGTGGCCCCGGAGACGGCCGGCATCCTCGGCCGGCGGGGAGTTGGCGGACCGCGTCCGCGGCGACGAGCGCGACGACCTCGAGGCCGGGGATCCGCCGCGCGTCGGCGAGCAGCGCGACGAACATCGCCTGCGCCTCGGGCAGGATCGCGGCCGCGTCGCCCCCCAGCGCCGCGGCGTCGGGGCCGGCGAGACCGCCCGAGCAGCACCATTCGTGGACGACGAGTCGCATCGGCGCACCGAACGCCGCGCAGCCCGCGGCGGGGAGTCCGCAGGGTCAGCCCCGGTGCACGCCTCCGGGCGTGCCCTCGTCGTGCCCGCCGGCGATCT
>JBJTIE010000155.1:0-6315 GCA_046094845.1 Planctomycetaceae bacterium
GTCTCTCCGCACTCGCTCCCGGCAGCCCGACGCTCCATGAGCGGCTGCGCCGGCTGCCCGGCAAGGGTCGGCCGAGCATGCCGTTGCCCGCGGTGCCCCTGCCGTCGCTGTCGCTGCCTGCGATGTCGCTGCCCTCGATTCCACGGCCGAGCGTGCCGCTCCCGAAACTGCCGGCCGTGCCGGTGCCGAGCGTGCCATCGCTGTCGTCGATGGTGCCGCGGCTGGGCGGCCTCCTGGCGGTTGGTCACAGCCGGGTCGAGCCGCATCCTCTCGGGCCGATGCTGCGGCTGCCGCCGGGCGACGAGTCGGGCAGGCCGAGCTGGGAGGGCGTGGTCGTGGCGAATGCGGAGCCGGGGCGGCCGCACGTGGTCGAGATCGAGTTTCCATCGGATCAGGATGCGGCGGTCGGCGTGGCCGTGGTGGAGCCCGACGCCGCCGGTGCGAAGGTGGTGTGCCGGCATGCAGGCGGCTTTCACGTCCGCCGTGCCCCAGGTGCCTCCCGCCTTGGCACCCATCGCTTCGCCTTCTGGCCGACGACTCGCCAGCCCCTCCTCGTGATTGCGAATGCGGAGCGAGGGGCGGCCCTCTTCGGCCGCGTGCGGGTGCTGGCCGGGCCGACGCGGCTCCCCGTCGCGGATGCCTCGGCACTCGGTGGCGGCCGGCGGCTCCAGGCGTATGTCTCCGACCCTGCGCTCTCCGAGTTCGGCGGCCGTGACCGGACGGTGCGCGACGGTGCCGGCGCGGTGTCTGACTGGCGGAGTCACTTCGAGGCGACGCAGCATCTCGTCGAGCACCTGCGGGCCCGGTCCGCGGCCGGTGCGGTCGTGACGGTGTATGCGGGGGGCGCGGCCACCTGGCCATCGGCCGCACTGCGGCAGGCGCCGCGGTGGGGCAGTGGGACGGCGGCCGACACGGGCCTCGATCCGGCGCCGAAGGATCTGCTCGAACTCCTCTGCCGCAACTGCGGCCGCGAGGGGCTGCGGCTGCTGCCGGCCGTCGTGTTCGATGCACCACTGCCGGCGGTGGAGGCCGTGCTGGCTCGGGGTGGAACCGATGCGACGGGCATCCTCTGCGTGGGGCGTGATGGCCGCCCGCGGCGGACGGCGGATCACGGCGGCTTGCACTACAACATTCTCGATCCGCGGGTGCAGGATGCGGCCGCCGAGGTCGTGGCGGAGGTCGTCGGCCGGACTCGCGACGCGGCTGCCGTGGACGGCTTGGCCGTTGTGCTCACGAGCACCGGGTGGCTGCACCTGCCCGGCGTGGCCTGGGGGCTCGATGATGCGACGTTCGCCCGCTTTCTCGCCGACATGAAGCTCGAAGAACCGCCCGCCGCCGCCAATCGGTTCGCCGCGCGGGCTGCGGTCGTCGAGGGCCCGCTGCGGGCGGAGTGGCTCGAGTGGCGGTCCGCCCGAACGACGGCATTCTGGAAGCGGCTGGCCGATGTCGTCGCGCAGGGGGGCGTGGATCGCCCGGCCCGCACGCTGGCCGTCATTCCCACGACGCTGCTCTCCAGCGGCGAGCTCGCCGCCCGGTTTCGCCCGACGTTGGCGGCCGAGTCGCATCCGGGGGACGTGCTCCGCGAGATCGCCTTCGAGCCGGCCCGATTCGCGACCGACCCACGGGTCGTCTACGTCGTTCCGCAGGTCCGCAGCAGTGGCGCGAGCCTTGCCGCCGAGTCGGCCACGGCCGCGGCGAATCTCGCGCTCGCAGCCCCTGTGTCGTCCCGGCGCGGGGCCGTGCTGTTCGGTGAACCGCGGATGCTCGACCTCGCCGATGTCGTCTCTCACGGGCCTTTCAGCAGCGCCGTGGTGAGTGGTCCGGTGCGCATCGATGCCGCCGCCACGTTCGCCGAGCAGGATCGCAGTCTCGCCGAGGCACACGTCGCCGCGGATCTCGGCGTCGTGCTCGATGCCGGGCTCGCGCGGTCGCTGCCGGCGGAGCCGTGGGTGAGTCGTCAGGCGGTGGAGGCGCTGCCGGCGGAGCCATTCGAACTCGTGGGGGGGGGGCCGGCTCCGTTGGTCGTCCGCAGCAGGCAGGACGGCGGCCGAACCTGGCTGCACGTCGTCAACGGGGCCGCTGCTCCGCTGACGGCGACCGTGGCGATCGACCGCCAGCCGCTCGGCGTCGTGGATGCCGTGACGGGCACGCGGCTGCCGCTTGCGGGCACGGCCGTCACGGTGCCGGTCGAGGCCTGGGGCATGCGCGGGCTGTGGGTGGAAGGATCTGTGCGGGTCACGGCGGCGCAGATCGGGTACGAGCCGGCGGTGCATGAGGCGATCGTGACCCGCGTGGCGCAGCTGAAGGACCGGCGAAAGACGCTCGAGATGCCCGTGCCGATCGACGTGCTCGACAACCCGAGCTTCGAACTGGGGAGCGACGTGTCCTCGTCCGGTGCGATGCGGCCGAGCCTGCCGGGCTGGGAGATCGTGGAGGCCCGCCGGGGCTCGCTCGAGGTGGTCGCCGGACGGGAGCCGCAGGGCAGTCGAGCCGCAAGCTTCACGTCGGCGAATGGGCTCTCGACGCTCCGCAGCAATCCGTTCACGCGGCCGGCCTCGGGACGGTTGAGCATCGCGGCGTGGCTGCGGATCAGGGAGGGCGACGCACAGCCGCCGCTGCGGATCGCGCTCGAGGGCGACGAGAATGGTCGCGAATATTACCGGTTCGCTGCGATCGGCGGCCTGGCGGGCGGGCGGCCCCTCGGAACCCAGTGGACCCAGTTCGTCCTGCAAGTTGACGACCTGTCCGATGCCGGCCTGGAATCCCTGCGGGTGCGGTTCGACCTGCTTGGGCCGGGCACCGTGGAGATCGACGAGGTGCGGCTCTTCGATCTGGCATTCGACGAGTCGCAGCGGGTGCAGTTGACGCGGATGCTCACCGTGCTCGATCAGCGACTCGCCGCGGGCGACGTCGGCGGCTGTCTCGTCGATCTGGCCGGGCACTGGCCCCGGTATCTGGAGGCGTTCGTCCCCGAGCAGGCGGCGGTCGAGGCGGCGGCGCAGGAAGCCGCAGCGGCGAAGGCTGCGATGGGCCGCCCCGCCAAGACGAAGTGGTGGAAGTGACGGCTGGTCGCGGCACGGAGCGCCGCCCCGCGCGACACGTCAGCCCGGCGGCCAGCCCAGCCGGCGGCCGCCTAGCAGATGCACGTGCAGGTGATCGACCGACTGACCGCCGTCGGGCCCGCAGTTGACGACGAGCCGGTACCCCGACTCGAGGCCGAACCGCCGGGCCAACTGCGTGGCCACCACGACGAGGTGCCCGAGCAGTGCCGTGTCATCGACCGTGACCCCGGCCAGCGAATCGAGCGGCCGCTTCGGGATCACGAGCACGTGCACGGGCGCCTGTGGTGCGACGTCGTGGAAGGCGAGACAGAGATCGTCGTCATGTTCGATCCGTGCGGGAATCTCGCCGCGGATGATCCTGGCGAAGACGGTGTCAGCCATCGGTCGGCTCGGGGGCCGTCGTCTCGGCCTTCTTTCGCGATCGCCGCCGTGGCGTGCGGGGCAGGGCCCACTCCTTCGTTAGTGCCTCGAAGACCTCGGGCGTCTCGTAGCGCACGATGTTCCGGCCCTCGGGCATCGGCCCGACGAGCGAGCGGAACACGGGGGCCCCGCGGAGCGCGAGATCCGTGCTGCAGTCGTCCGAGCCCACCTGGAGATGCGTCCGCAGGATCGCTTCCGGGGAATAGAAGTCGTGGATGACAAGCTCGCCATCGGCGGCACGGGTGACGAGCCGCCAGGTATCTTTCGCCATGCGATCAGGTGCTCCGGTCAGCGGTGCGACGGCCGGCCAGGTCGTCGCTCGGGTTCGCTGGTCTTGGTTGATTCGGCCGCCGGACGGTCGGGGGGCGAATGCCCGAAGGCCGGACGGTGCGGCCGGCACCGTGGGCGGCATTGGCATCCTGTGCCTATCCGCTACGAGCGGCAGAGCCGGACCCGTGGCGTTCGCCGTGGATGCCGGGTGCCGCTTGAGCCTCTGCAGGGCGCCGCCTACACTCGTCCCCGGAGGGTAAGCGAATGGCTAGCGGTCTGACTCGAAATCAGATGCCGGGAAACCGGTTGCGGGTTCGAATCCCGTGCCCTCCGTTCTAGTTTTAAGAAGGATAGGTCGGCCAATGGCACTTCGGCACGCGTCGGCCGAGCGGGGCGGATCACGAGGAGCAACAGCCGGAACCGATCGGGCTGAATGCGGCCCGATCGTGAAGGTTCCGAGGAGCTTCCTATCCACGCTCAAGGTCAAATTTTTCTCGTTGGCGCAGACCGGCCTTGAAACCGCCCTTCTCACGGGCCGTCCGCACCGTGGCATGGGATCCCGTCAGAGGCTGCGGATATCGATCACGGGCAGCTCGTCTATCCGAACGGTGCCGTGGAGCAGCGGTATACGGTCACCACCTTCGTGCTGGAGGATGGCACCGTGGCCCGCTGCCTCATCGTGGCCGATGCTCCCGGCAGCGTGACGATTCGTATGGCCGGGGGTGGGGAGCGGGTGGTCAGTCGCGATGAAGTCGAAGAGTCGCAACAACTCGCCACGTCGATCATGCCGATGGGACTCGAGGCGCTGATCGGTCTGCAGGATTGGGCCGACCTGCTGGCGGCCCTGCGAGAGAAGTGACGGCCAGAAGCCGAAACACATCTCCCTGTTGCCCCCGGGAGGGAGCGACGATTGCCGTCGTCAGTCTTGCAGGCAACTGCGTCGTCTTCGACATCGGCGGCAACGAGTATCGATTGGTGACTCGTATCGTGTACCGCCGGCTCGGCAGACCGCTCGAGTGGGATCCTGCCGCCGAGCGGTTCGGCTCCGATTCCGAGGCCGACGCGCTGCTCTCGCGGCCGCAGCGGCAGGGCTTCGAGGTGCAGGCGTAAGCCGCCCCATTTCCGCCCTCACCGCAGCCGAGCGGTGATGGCCGCATCGAGGCGCCGAAACTCCGGCACGGCTTCGTCGATGATCGCCGCGTAGAGGGCGGCGAGCTCGTCGGGCAGGTAGTCGTGCACGACCCGATTCCGAAGATCCCGCAGGCCGATCCATGTCGCCACATCGCTGATCAGGCCGACCTTCTCCATCCGCAAGAGCAGGTCACGAAAGGTGTCCGACACATTCGCTTCTCGAACCCGCTCCCAGGTGCGGAAGAACTTGAGGCTCGACTCGAAGGCCCGCAGGAATCGATCGCTCAGGGCGTCATACGGCTCCCGCTCCTGTGGCGAATACATGCGGCCCGGAGCGAACGGCACGTAGCCGGCGGCCGAGGCGAACACGAACTCGAGGGCGGCCCGCAGCTTCGCTTGGGAATCTGCAAGAAGCGGCTCGACAGTCATGTGATCCTCACCCGCCGCAGCGAACGCAAAAACGCAGCCTCGGCAGAGTTGAGCCGATCGGGATCGAGCACAACGACGTCGATTCGTTCCTCGCAATGCGTGAAGAATCGACGGCTCACCTGCCGGGCCGTCTCGAACCGCGGTGCACTCGTCAGGACGAGCAGGTCGATGTCGCCGCCCCGGCTCGCAGGATCCGTTCGCGAGCCGAACAATTCGATCGCATCCGCCGCAACCCCCTCGACGGCCGCCGCGAGCGCCGCGGCCTCCGCGTCGTCGAGCCGCACCAGCCCTGCTGCGCGCAGCGACCCGAGCGACCGCTCACACGCGGCGGCAGATTGGATGGGAACAGTGACGGCGCGCGACATGGACGGCTCTCCGTCGATACAACGAGCATCGAGTGGCATCGAGGGCATATTGTACCGCCCTCTGTCATCGCTCGAGATGTGGAAAAGGCCCGCGTATGACTTCCAGTAATCGACGGCTTCAGGCCCCAAACGCCTTCGGCCGCAATGCGGCGCTCGTTGCCGCCGTGCTCGGCTGGCTTTTTGACGGCTTCGAGATCGGACTCTTTCCGAAGAATAGGTCGGCCAATGGCACTTCGGGAAGCGTCTGCCGAGCGGGGCGGATCACGAGGAGCAACCGCTGGAACTAATCGGGCTGGATGCGACCCGATCGTGGAGGTGCCGAGGAGCGTCCTATCCACGCTGATCGCCACGGCCGCCGCCGCGCGGTCGGCGAGGCTGATGCGTTCAATGCTCCCGGTTCCGGCGGACACGGCGAGCCGCTGGCCAGCGGCATTGAGCAATTCCACGTCCACGTCGCCGAGTGCCGACTCGAAGGAGACCGCGACGTCGCTGGTCGACGTGCCGGGTGTGACCAACGTGAACTTCAGAAAATCGACGTCCTTCGCGGTGAGCGACAGGCCCGTCACTTCTCGACCCCAACCGCCTGAGCTACTTCTTCGGTGGCCTCGACCAGACGCTCGTCGGCGTGGAGCCCGTCG
>JBJTIE010000156.1:0-4183 GCA_046094845.1 Planctomycetaceae bacterium
TCGGTGCCCGGCACGATCGCGGTCGAGGCGGCGCCCACGCCGGCCCGCCTGCGGGCGATCCGGCTGGGGCGGGCCACTTCCGCGTTCCGCGATCCCGACGAACTGCCGCTCGTGGGCACCTACGCCGGCGGTGACATCTGGCAGGCGTTCGCCACGCCCACGTTCGACCGGTTCCTCGTCACGATTCCGCTCATCCCCGGCGTGCTGCCCGACCACGGCGTGCTCTCGGCCGAGGAGATCCAGGAGCGGCGGCGGCAGGCCGCGAACCTGCTCGGCGAAGATGCGCAGGCGACCACGGGGCGCCTCGTGGTTCGCCCCGGCGACCGCGTCCACGTCGGCATCCGCTTCGCCGGTCCCGGCGGTGCGGAACAGTGGCTCACCGCCTCGACGGCCGTCGTCACGCACCCGGCCCTCGACCTCGTCGCGAAGGACGACACTGCCACAATGACGAGCGGCTACGTGGGCGAGACGGTCCGCATGCGGGTGGTGGACCTCGGCGGCGACGCCACCGACTCGGCCGACGCGGTAGGCGTGGTCATGCAGGCCAAGTCGGGAGGGAAGGCGAAGGTCGTGCTCTACGAGACCGGGCCCCACTCGGGCATCTTCGAGGGAGCCTGCGTGCTCGCCTACGCCACGGCGCCGGGGCAGGCCGCCGTCGCGCCGGCGGACGAGGCCGACGATCCGACGGCGGCCGGCGCGGCCGTGCAGACGCTGCCGGTCGTCTGCGGCGACGCGGTGGCCGCCCGCTACACCGACACGAAGGGCTTGAGCACGGAGACCTCGTTCCTCACGGTGAGCAAGGGGGCCGACGGCTCGATCGCCCCCTTCTCGAAGACCTACGACGACGCGGAGATCGCGGCCCGCACCCAGTTCAGCCTCGCCGAGGCGTATCTCGAGATGGCCAAGCGGCACCGCGGGCTCAAGCAGTTCGAGGCCGCCGACCGCGAGTACGCCGCCGCCAAGCAGATGCTCTCGGGCGTGATGACGAAGTTCAACGACCCCGAGACCCGGGCACATGCGGAGTTCCTGCTCGGCAACCTCACGTTCGAGGAGGCGAAGGCCGCCCCGACGCAGGCTGCTCGCGAGGAGCTGCTCCGGGCCGCGCTCGCCCGGTTCATGAAGGTGACGGGCGCCTACGAAAACACGCTCCACGCCTCCAAGGCCCAGTTCGCGATCGCCACGGTGTACGAGGCGCTCGGTGAGCCGGAGCTCGCGGCGCAGGACTACGTGAAGCTGGCCTACAAATATCCCGACTCGGAGTTCCTCGCGAAGTCGATGGCCCGGCTGGGCACGTTCTTCCTCAAGCGGGCGAGCGCCTACGAGAAGCAGGCCGAGCCGCTGCTGGCGAAGGCCGAGACGGACGCCGACGCGAAGTTCCAGGGGGAGAAGCTGCGGGAGCAGGCGATCGGCGAGTATGTGAAGACCGCGCGGATCTTCGGCCGGCTCCAGGAGCGGTTCCCGGGCAACGAGCTCGCCGGCCCGGCGGGCCTGCAGGCGGGCCGGGCCTACCTGCGGGCCGGTGACCGCCAGCGGGCGCTCGACACGTTTTTGCGAGTGGCCCGCGACCAGGGCTACGACGGGCCGAAGGTGCGCGCCGAGGCGATGTATTGGGCGGGCAACTGCTACCAGCAGCTGGGCCAGCCGATGGCGGCCTTCTCGACCTACAAGCGGCTCACCTATGACTTCCCCGAGACCGAATGGGCGAAGAACGCCATCGGCCAGCTCTCGCAGCCCGCGCTCCTGGAGCTCGAGGGCAAGCTCGAACTCGAACGGCTGGAGACGCAGCAGAAATGAACCGCCGGCATCATCCAGCACCCACGACCGGCGAGCCGGGGATCGGGGGAAGTCGAGGCGAGTGGGCGTATCCTCGCCCTCCGAAGCCGAGGCTTTCACCGTCCACGGCGGGTTGGGCGTGTCGGGGCATGTGCGCATGCCTGCTCGCGTTCGTCGCGGCGACGGCGACGGCCGCGCCGCTCGACGATCAGATCGCCGCCTTCGCGAAGGCCCGGCCGCAGGATGCGGCCGGCGTGCAGCGAGTGCTCGACGCCGGCCTCGCCGAGGGCCGCTCCGCGCAGGCCTACGCCGCCGTCGCCGCCTGGCTCGACGCCAACGCCGTCTCCGCGCAGCCGCTCCTCTTCGCCGCCGCGCGGAGCGCCGAATTCGCCGGGGAGTGGTCGGTGGCGGCGAGCCTTTACCGGCAGCTACTTGAAAACCCGCAGGTCGATCCGCGGCTGGCCGGCGAGGCGGCGCCCTCGCTCTACCGCCTACTCATCGACCCGCTCGCCCAGCCCGACGTCGCCTACCTCTTCATGCGGGAGCACGGCGACCGCCTGCGGCCCTTTGGCGCCAACCGCCGGTTCGACGACTGGTTTCTCAACGCCGCGAAGGCCAGGAACGATCCGCCCGCGGTCCTGAACCGGCTGGCCGCGATCTGCGGGGCCGACCCGGCGGGCGTCGCCCTGCACGCCGCCGACCTCGACTGGGCGTATGGCCAGCTGGAATCGCCGGCCATTCCGAACGAGGCCACCCTCGCCGCGGCGAGTTTTCCTGCCGCGGCGGCGCACCTGCCGGCGCCCGCCAAGGCGCGGATCAACTGGGCGCTGGCGATCGTGCCCTTCACGACGGAGGCGACCGCCCTCTTCCGGGCCAACCAGCCGATTCCCGACGCCCTCTTCGACAAGCCGCTCCAGGCCGCCGAGGCGCTCGTCGCCGCGCTGCCCTACGAGGGTTCCATCATCGTGGCGCGGGGCTGGATGAACTTCCGGGAAGGGCACACGCCGAACTTCCTGAACTACCTGGCTCCGCGACGGGAGGCCAAGGTGGCGCCGATCCTCAAGGCCCTCGCCAGCCTGCCGCCGCAGCAGGCGCAGGCCGTGCTCGCGGCGCCGGGAGACCCCCAGGGACGCCCGGTGTCGATGCTTCTCTCGCCGGCCGACGGCCGGGCGCTCGTCGCCAGCCTCCCGGCGGTCATGAACTCGCTGGCCACGCCCTACGTTCCGCTGTTTGAAAAGACCCTCACGGTGGACGAGGCGAAGGCCCTCGCGCCACAGCTCGCCCGCAATCCACACGGCGACGCCGCCCTGATCCGCGCGATCGCGGCCGCCGGAGGCACGGAGTTTTCCGCGATCGCCGCGGCACTGCCGCCGGAGCTCTGGCGGTACGCCGATCCGAAGGTGGCCGTCGATGCCGCCTGGGCCGCAAGCGCGACACAGGCCAAGAAGATGGAGGAGGTGCTGCCCCAGATCGCGAAGCCCGATCCGCGGGCCGACGAGATTGCGAAGCAGATCGACAAGGCCGCACCGACCCAGGCCCGCATGGCCGCCTTCCAGGCGCTCGCCCAAGACCTGCTCGGTCCCGCGCCCACGATCCGGAACGGCCTCGCCTTCTGGGACCAGCTCTTCGCCAACGCCCCCGCCGCCGACGCGATCCCGATGCTGCTGACGATGCTCGGCAACCTCGAGGGGGATCGCGAGGTGCTCCTGCGGCGGGCGCTCGCCGTGACCCAGGCTGCCGGTCACTGGCTCTTCGTGGGCGCCGACCACGACGGCTTCTTGCACAACGGCGGACAGCGCGACGCCTACCGAGCCGCGGTCGCGCCACTCCTGCCGAAACTGCAGGAGATCCTCGCGGCCCAGGCCCAGCAGGGCCGGCTCTCGGAGCCGCTCTTCGGCCTCTGGCACCATGCGGTGAACCCGCAGGATCCGGCGGCGCAGGCGTTCATGCAGCAGCTCGTGGCCACGCCGGCCTACGCGAATCTCCCGTTGGCCTACCGCACGGTCGCCGCCCGCTCGAGCGGCCCTGATCCGCGGTTTGGCCTGCTCGCCCTCGCGCCCGCGTTGCAGGCCGGCGACCCAATCTTCGTGTCGCAACCGCTGCTCGCGCTCGCCGCTGACGCGCCCCCGGAGGCGGTTGAGGCGGCGCTCAAGGCGGCGGTTGAACGGGCCGCCGCGGCGCCGCGGCCCGTGGCCGTCCTCGGCCTGCAGCGGGTGGCGGCGCTGCCGGTGTGGTCGCCGCAGGTCCGCGGCCTCGCGTTCACGCTCTTCAAGCAGAACGCGCCCCTCGGCGGGCATCCGCCGCACCAGGGCTACCAGCAACTCGTGCAACGGGCCGCCAAGGAATACGCCGACGCGAAGGCCTGGCAGGCCATCGAGCCCTACGCGGCGGGGCTCTGGCAGGCGGCCGC
>JBJTIE010000157.1:0-2329 GCA_046094845.1 Planctomycetaceae bacterium
GGATCCGTCCATCAGGCGGGTCGATGATGAGCGAGGTCCGCTTGCCGCGGACGACCTTGCCCAACTCCCACCAGAATTGACTGTAGGTGCCGGCATTGCCTGCTTGCGGCGGCGGTCGGCGAGCTCATGAACACTCCGGAAAAAGGGTCGCCCAACAAGAAGGGGACGTCGGGGCCGGAGTGTACGGGCGGCGGGAAACCAGCGTCAACGCGATGGAAAGCCGCTGCTGCCCATTTCGCAGATTACCAATCTGCGGCTCCAGGATGCCCGTCACGGATTGACGGGCATCCACATGCATCTCAACGACTGACGTGGCGGCGATAGGCGGCGTCGAGGTCGGCGTAGCTCGTGTCGCAGAGGCGGGCGAGCGTGTCGGGGTCGGCCGTGCCGTCGTAGACCCGGGCGACGTAGGCGACGAAGGCCTCTCGGTGGCGGCCGCGGTCGCCGTTCATGAAGAAGTCGGCAAGGCCGCCGAGCTCGGCGTAGAGGCTCGTGATCCGGTCATCGGATTGAAACGCGGCACGGCCCAGCGTCGTGAGCTCCTTCAGCGGCACATGAAATCCATCCTCGACGAGCAGCCTGCGTGCGGCGGGCATCCTGCCGGCGTTTGGCCCACCCACCGTCCATCCCCATGCCGTGGCCGCGGCTGACTCGAGGTAGCAGGCGGCGGCCTCGATCGCCCAGAAGCCGCAGGCCTCGCCGGCGAGCGGACTGGTGGGGCGGCTCTCCGCGCAGAGTTGATGCGTCGCCTCGTGGCGGATCGTCGCCCGTGCTGCCGCGGCATCGTCTGCCGCCTGCACGAGCCAGAGCGTGCGGGTGGGGGCCTGATAGATGCCCTGCGTGATGCCGATCGCCGGCTCGTGCGGCTCGAGTTCGGCCAGATACTGTCGCCGATCCGCACACAGCACCGCGACGAGCGGCTCCAGGTTCGCCCGTCGGGGTCGGCCGGGCTGCCGTCGATCTCGAGGTGGCGTGGCCAGCGGCCCGAACACCTGCCGCCAGATGCCGTGCGTCTCTTCCAGCGTCGCCGCCACACCGGCGGTGGCGGTGAGCGGAGCGGTCGATGTGATCTCCCAGTGGTCCGACGTGAACCGTCGGCCCTCGGCGACGGTGCGCGTGCGGGCGTCGTCAGCGGCCGCCGTGATCCACCGGCCGCGGTCATGCCGCTCACCGCCGCGATACCGGGTGAGCCGTCCCTCCGGCAGCCAGCCATATCGCGGGTCGTAGTCGTCACCGCGGTCACGACGACGCTTCGCCTCGGGCGATGCCCAGCCGGCCTTCGTCCGCACCCAGCCGGCCGCCTCCCGCGCCCGCTCGTGATCCGGATCGTCGCGGAGCACGCGATGGAGGAGACGGATCGCCGCACACGGTTTCTCCTCCGCGGCGTGGGCGAACACGGCATCGGCATGCGTCCGTCGCGCCGCGACGAACTCGCTCCAGATCGCGGCCTCGTCGGCGGCGGAGACGAACGCGGGCGTCTCAAGCTGCGCCGGGATCGCGAGCACGAACTGGCGGTCGGTCTCGTCGGGCAGCGGCCAGTCACGGATGCAGGCCACGAGATCGGCGTGGCCCGCCGCGTCGGCCCGTCGTGCCAGCCCGGCGAGCCGATCGGCGAACTCGGCCTCGAGCCGGGCGAGCGGCTGCGATGCCATGGCCGCACCACTCGTGAGGATCGCCCAGGCGATCCCCGCGGCGACGATACGTCGGGCCCCGGCCATCCGTGTCACGACCCGTGTTACGACTCGGCGAATGCCGAGTCGAATTGGCGGCCGCTCGGAGCGAAGTCGAGGTTCTTCACGAACCGCGCGGCCTCGGCGGCGCCGTGCTCGCGATCCATGCCGCAGTCCTCCCACTCCACGGAGAGCGGCCCTTCGTAGCCGACCTGGTTGAGCGCCCGGATGATCTCCTCGAAGTCCACGCCACCGCGGCCCGGCGAGCGGAAGTCCCAGCCTCGACGCGGGTCGCCGAAGTTGATGTGGCTGCCGAGGATGCCCGAGCGGCCGTTGAGCGTGACGATCGCGTCCTTGATGTGGACGTGGTAGATCCGGTCGTGAAACGTGCGGATGAACTCGACGGAGCTGACGCCCTGCCAGTGGAGATGGCTGGGGTCGAAGTTGAAGCCGAACTCCTCGCGGCGGCCGAGGGCGTCGAGCGCCCGCTGGGCGGTGAAGATGTCGAAGGCGATCTCGGTGGGATGCACCTCCAGTGCGAACCGCACGCCGCACTCGGCGAACACGTCGAGGATCGGATTCCAGCGGTCGGCGAACTCCGCGTAGCCGGCGTCGATCATCGAGTCGGGCACGGGGGGAAACGAGTAGAGCAGGTGCCA
>JBJTIE010000158.1:0-2895 GCA_046094845.1 Planctomycetaceae bacterium
GTCCGCGCCGAGGAGGTGCTGGCGAAAGGCGTCGATGCGGCCGCCGCGATCCAGGGAGACGAGAAGATGCTGACCGGCCTCGCCGGCCCGGATCGCGACCGTCAGCTGCTCACCTACGTCGGCAAGAAGACGATCGCCAAGCTCGCCTGCTACTCCTGCCACGACATCCCCGGATTCGAGGATGGCAAGGCGGCCGGTGCGGCGCTCGCCGACTGGGGCCGCAAGGACCCGTCGCGGATCGCGTTCGAACAGGTGTCGCACTTCGTGATGCACCAGCTCGCAGGGGGGCATGGCGGCCACCACGGGCACGGCACGTCGGCGGATCATGGCAAGTCAGCGGCGGCGGGCGACGATCCGTTCCCGAAGGATCTCGCCTACGGCGTCACGCATGAGGATGAGCACCTCGACGTCGAGTCGCTCGATCCCGACACCGGCTACTTCGTGCAGAAGCTGCTCGGTCACGAGCGCGAGGGGTTCCTCTGGCAAAAGCTGCGGGCACCACGGAGCTACGACTACAAGAAGGCCGAGAACAAGACCTACAACGAGCGGTATCGCATGCCGCAGTTCCCGTTCGATGCGAAGCAGCGGGAGGCGGTCATGACGTTCGTGCTCGGCTTGGTGGCCGAGCCGCCGGCGCCCCAGTACGTGCACAAGCCGGGGCCCCGCGAGCAGGCCCGGCTCGACGGCCTCGTCGTGGCGGAGCAATACAACTGCGGCGGCTGCCACGCGCTGCAGATGGATCGCTGGGACATCCGCTACAAGCCGGGCACTCTCGGCGAGGCGACTGAGATCGCCGATTACCCCTACCTGTCGCCGCACTTCACCGATCAGCAGGTGGCCTCGTCACTCGCGACGGATCGGCAGGGCAGGCGGAAAGCCTCTCTCGTCGGGATGCCGCTGCTCGATCCTGTCTCCGGCAAACCGCAGCTCGTCGATGAGGATGGCGTGCCGATCGAGGAAGGCGACGAGGAGGCGGTGGTCCATCGCCCCTTCATGCTCTGGCGTGACGTGCTGATCGACGGCGAAGCCCGTCAGGTGGGCGCCCAGAATCTGGTCGTGCCCGAAGACGCGCTCGTGGCCGGCCGCCACTACCCGGCGAAGGGGGGCGATCTTGCAAAGCTCCTTTTCCCGGTGGTGATCGCCGACGAGAAGCAGATCAATCCCAACGTGAAGCCCGACGATGCCTGGGGCTGGCTGCCGCCGCCGCTGGTGGGCGAGGGGCGGAAGGTGCAGTCGGCGTGGCTGCACAGGTTCCTCCTCAATCCCCATCCGATCCGCCCGCCGGCGGTGCTCCGGATGCCGAAGTTCAACTTCAGCTCCCATCAGGCGGGCGCCCTCGTCAACTACTTCGCGGCGGTGGACGGGGCCGAGTATCCGTATGTCTACGACCCGCGGCTCGACGAAAGTGCGGTCGCGGCGAAGGAAGCGGTGAAGCCCGGCCATCTCGAGGGCGCGCTCAAGATCGTCACCAACACGAACTACTGCGTGAAGTGTCATCTCGTGGGCAGCTACTCGCCCCCCGGCAATCCGAAGGCTCTCGCACCGCAGTTGGAGCGGGTGCACGAGCGGCTCCGTCCGGATTACGTGCACAACTGGATCGCCAATCCCAAGCGGTTCCTGCCCTACACGGGCATGCCGGTGAACATCCCGTTCGACAAGCCGGTGAGCCAGGATCTCTACGTGGGTACGAGCGAGCAGCAGGTGGAGGCCCTCACCGACCTCCTCATGCACTTCGATCTCTTCGCGAAGCGGAGCCTCTCGCTGGAGGCATTCCTCAAGCAGCCGCCCCCGGCGGCGGGCGCGCCCCGGCAGACACAAGTTCCGGCTGCGGGTGGCCCGGGTGCGGCCCCTGCCGAAGCCGGACCCTCGCCCCCGGGTGGTGTGGCACTAAACTAACCAAGGTGGCGGCCGTCTTTCGGCCGCGTGTCGTGTCCCGCCCGAGTCCCGCCTCGATCTCCCGGAGAACAGTCATGATCACATCGATCACTCGGTCTCTCGTTGTGGCTGCCGTCTGCTGCTGCGGCCTGGCTGCCCATGGCGACGAATGGGGGTCGATCAAGGGCCGGTTCGTGTTCGGTGGTGACGCCCCCACCGCCGCCGAATTGAAGGCCGACAAGGACATCGAGGTCTGCGGCAAGCACAAACTCATGTCCGAAGAACTTGTCGTCGGAGTGGACAATGGAGTGGCGGATGTTGTTGTTTTCGTGCGAGACAAGGATGTGAAAGTGAACCCCGATCTCAAAGCCGCTGAGACCGTTGTTCTCGACAACAAAAACTGTCGATTCGAGCCGCATGTGCTTTTTGTGCAGACGGGCCAACAACTTGTGATCAAAAATTCTGACCCCGTCGGCCATAACAGCAACATTACTCCGTTCGTCAATCCAGCGTCGAATCCTCTTATACCTGCTGGCGGAGACACCAAGATCACGTTCACCAAGGAGGAACCACGGCCGATCCCTGTGACATGCAATGTTCACCCTTGGATGAAGGCGTGGCTCGTTGTGCGGTCGAACCCATACGCTGCGATTTCAAGTCCCGACGGCTCTTTTGAGATCAAGGGCGTACCAGTCGGCGATGTCGAATTACAAATCGGTCACGAAAAGGGTTACGTCGCCGGGTCGACCACAACCCAAGGTAAGACCGACAAAAAGGGTCGGATCAAGGTCAAGGTAGTGGCGGGCGGAACGGACCTTGGGGACATCACCGTGCCGTCGGCGATTTTTACGAAGTGATCTGGGCGACAAATCGCACGAAACAAGACATGACCAATTTCTGCCGTCCCATCTGCATCGTTTCCACTCTGGCGGTTATTGCGTTCGCCGGCTGTCGTCCGGCACGGGTCTCCGTGCCGGCAGCCGATGTCGAGGCCGCCGGCACACTTCGGGGAACGCTCGT
>JBJTIE010000159.1:0-24354 GCA_046094845.1 Planctomycetaceae bacterium
AGCACAAGCTCCTCGATCCCACCCCGCCCCCTGCCGACAACCTGCTGCGGCGGACCCTCTCGAGCATGCAACACGTCGATCCCATGGACCAGCTCACGAACCAGATCTCCAATTTTCACCTTGGAGAGCTGTTTCGTGAGCTGCTCCATGGCATCGACGTGATGCATGCTCGAGAGCGTCCGCCGCAGCATGTTGACGGCATGGAGCGTGTTGGGATCGAGGAGCTTCTCCTCGCGCCGCGTGCCCGACTGTGAGATGTCGATCGCCGGCCACACCCGCCGATCGGCGAGCTTCCGGTCGAGTACGAGCTCCATATTGCCGGTGCCCTTGAACTCCTGGAAGATCAGTTCGTCCATGCGGCTGCCCGTGTCGATGAGGGCCGTCGCCACGATCGTGAGCGAGCCCCCTTCCTCGAACACGCGGGCCGTGGCGAAAAGCTTCTTCGGGATGTCGAGCGCCTTGATATCGACGCCGCCGCTCATCGTGCGGCCCGTATTGCCCACCCACTTATTGAAGGCCCGGGCCATGCGTGTGATCGAGTCCATCAGCAGAAAGACGTCCTTGCCCGTCTCGGCCATCCGCTTGCACCGCTCCACCACGAGCTGCGAGAGCCGCACGTGGCTCTCCACGTCGCAGTCGAGGCTGCTGGCGAGCACGTCGCCCTTCACCGAGCGCCGCATGTCGGTGACCTCCTCGGGCCGCTCGTCGATGAGCAGCATCACGAGGTTGAGCTCGGGATGATTGGTCGAGACGGCCTGCGAGACCTGCTGCAGGAGCACCGTCTTCCCCGTTCGCGGCGGCGCCACGATGAGGGCCCGCTGCCCCTTGCCGAGCGGCGTGAGCAGATCCATCACGCGGGTCGTGATCGGCTGTTGGCCGGTCTCGAGCCGCAGCCACGTCTCGGGATTGATGGGGGTGAGCTGATCGAACGTCTTCACGTTCGCGTAGTCGTCGGGGGGCATGCCCTCCACCGATTCGATCTCGCGGACCCGTGGCCCCTGCTGACGACGACCGGGCTGCACGAGCCCCTTGATCAGCACGCCCTCCCGCAGCCGGTAGCGATCGATCATCGTCGCCGGCACGAAGGCGTCGGTCCGCTCGCGGTTGTAGTTGGTTTCGGGGCTGCGGAGAAAGCCGTAGCCGTTGGGGTGCATTTCCAGCACGCCGCTGCACGGCTCCAGCGGAATCGGCTCGCCGTTCTCGGTCACCTCGGGCTCGAGTTCAGGGGGACGCATGCCCTCGCTGTCCATGCCCACGGCCCCGGCCCCGGCCTGCGGCGGACCACCGCCGCCACCGCGACGAAATCGCCCCCGCCGCCGACCGCCGTATCCGCCTCCTTGGTAGCTCTGGCCCTGCCCCTGGCCTCCTCCGGGCGGAAAACCGCCCTGGCCACCCTGACCGCCAAAACCACCCTGACGGCCCCTCGATCGCCTCCGCTTCGACATGGATACAGCACAACCTTGGAGAGAGAACCTGAACACGTGCCCGCACGGTGCGGGCAAAGAACGCACATTTGCCGCCGGAGCGGAGGCCGGAACACCGTGATCCGTGGTGCGATGCCGCCGGAGGGCAGCCCGCCAATCGGGACCAAGAGAATCCGGACGCCGTTTGACGGACGGCATCACATGGGCAGCATCACGCGGACGAATCGTGGCGATGCAGCCTTGGACTGGCCGCTTTCCGGTGGCTCCTAGCCACCAGCCCCACAATCCTGTTCTTCCAGCCGCGACCCGCCTCAAAATCGACTGAGACGAAAACCTGCGACGAAGCCATCCGCGAATCAGGACATGCTCGCGGAGCCGTCTTCCTGACGACCAACGGAGTATCGTGCCCGGCGGCCGGGATGTCAAGCCTCGGGGACCAGGCGGGGTGCGACCCAGCCGCCGCCCCGGCAAACAGGGCCGGATGGGTACGCCGAAGGCCGGCACGGCGGTCCAGGCCATATTTTCGACGATATTCCTGCGACCCCTTCGACCGATACAGATCGACGGAAGGGTCCGCACCGACGCGCGTTCGGGGGCCGTTCCTTCGCTTCGAGGCCTTGCGATGCTCCGCTTCCACCAGGTTTCGCACGTGTGTCGGCCGCCCCGTTCAATCCGCGGCCTGACTGCCATCGCCATCGCACTCCTGCCGGCGGCAGCCCAAGCTGCCGTCGCCTGGCACACGGATCTGGCCACCGCCAAGGCGGCCGCAGCCGCCAACGCTCGTCCCGTGCTCGCCGTCTTCACCGCCGGCTGGACGGGGGAGGGCGATCCCGCCGCGCCGAACGTGCTGGTGAGCCCGGAATCGGAAGCCCTGATTTCGGCCTGCTTCGAGCCGGTGCGGATCGACGTCGATGCCCAGCCCGCACTGACGAAGGATCTCGGCATCTCCTACGTGCCGAGCGTCTGCATCATGGCACCGGACGACACCGTGCTCTCGAAATTCGAACTCCCCGGCACCACGCCCGAATTCGTGGCGGCTGCCGCCAAGGCGGCCCAGGCCGCCGCCTCCCACCGCACGGCGGTGGCCGAGGAGACCGATCTGCGCATTCGCGTCAGCCCCGCGACCGAGCCGACGAGCGGGAGCGCCTTCGCAACCAGAGGTCCGGTGTCGCCGTCCGTCGCAGCCCAGTCCGCCCCCGGATCGATTTCACTCGTGACGGCCAAGGTGCGCGAGCTCTCCGACTTTGCGAACGATGCGCCGCCGGCCGCCGGCAGCGGCTTCCAGCCCGTGTCGCCCTCGGCCGTCGCCGCAGCCCAGCCGCAGCCGCAGCCAACCGCACCGGCCGTCGGCAATCCCGCAGTGCTGCCACAGCCTGCCCCCGCGCTCGCACGGGCCCCGGCTGGCTGGCCGACCGAGACGCCTGCTTCGCCGCTCGCGCAGCCACCTGCCTTCGCGGCCACGCCTCCGGCGCAGCCCGGCCGGCCCGCTGTCGAACCAGCCGCCTCGACACTGGCCCAGGCGGCCCCCACCGCCCCCGCATCGCCGTGGCTCGGCGCCGCGCCGCCGGCGGCCGCGGCCACCGTGCCCACCCCGGCCGCGCCGCTCGCGCCTGAAGCCGCTTCGCCGGCCGAGCCGCCGAAGAGCCTGTCGGCGCAGTTCCTCGCCGCGATGCAGAAGCCCTTCACGTTCTGGCAGAAGTCGCCCGAGATTCCGAAGCCGTCGGCGGAGGCGCTCGCCATCCCGCCCACGCTGCCCCCGGCCCGGCCGCGCCCGCCGGGCGCGCCGCCGGCCACGGTCGTCGCCGCGCCGACTCCCGCAGCCGAAACGCCCGACACCCATGGCTCGATGCCGCTGGGCCTCGAGGGCTATTGCCCCGTGACGCTCGCGGAGAAGGGGCAATGGACCGAAGGCCGCGCCCAGTGGGGTGCCCGGCACCGTGGCCGCACCTATCTGTTCGCCAGCGAAGAACAGCAGCGGGCGTTTCTGGCCGACCCCGACCGCTACGCGCCGGCCCTGTCGGGCGACGACCCGGTGCTGGCATGCGACAAGCGCACGAGCGCGCCCGGCCAGCGGCGGTACGGCGTGACCTATCAATCGCGGATGTATCTCTTCTCGACGCCCGAGACCCGCAGCCAGTTCGCCGCCAACCCCAACCGCTACGTGGGCCGCGCCGCCCTCGCCGAGGCGCCCGTCACCTCCGGCGGCACGATCCTGCGGTAGCGGGCCGCGTTGGCCCGTCACTCCGTGACGGGCAGCCCGGTGTGGAGCAACGGGCCTACGGGTGACGGGACTACGGCTTCTTCGCCCAGTGCAGACTACGGCGGACAGCCTCATTCCAGGCTGACCGCAGTCGCTCCAGCGCTGCAGCCGGCATCCGCGGCTCGAACGTCCGCTCGACTCGCCGCGCCGCGGCCACGTCGTCGGCCGACGCGTAGAAGCCGACCGCGAGTCCCGCCAGGAGCGCCGCACCGAGAGCCGTCGTCTCGACGACCGCCGGCCGCTCGACCGGAATGCCGAGCACGTCGGCCTGGATCTGCATCAAAAGGTCATTGCCGCTCGCCCCGCCATCGACGCGGAGCGACGCGAGGACGAGGCCGGCATCGCGTTGCATGCAGTCGACGACATCGGCCACCGAGAGTGCGATCGCTTCGAGTGCGGCCCGGGCGACATGCGCCCGCGTCGTCGCCCGTGAGAGCCCGATGATCAGGCCCCGGGCATGCGGATCCCAGTGGGGCGCGCCGAGCCCCGTGAGCGCGGGCACCACGACCACGCCGCCACTGTCGGCCGCGCTGGCCGCGAGCGGTTCGATGTCGCGGGCCTCTGCGATCAGGCCGAGGCCGTCCCGCATCCAGCCCACGAGCGAGCCGGCCACGAACACCGAGCCCTCGAGGCAGTAGTGCCGCTGCCCACCGAATCCGCAGGCCGGCGTCGTCAGCAGACCATGCCGGCTGGTTCCAGCCTGATCGCCGGTGGAGAACAGCAAGAAGGCGCCGGTGCCGTAGGTGTTCTTGGCCTGGCCCGCGGCGACGACGCCCTGCCCGAAGGCCGCCGCCTGCTGATCCCCGGCGCAGCCGGTGATCGGGATCGCCGCCCCGAGCAGCCCCGGCTCCACCATGCCGAACGCCCCGCTCGACGGCCGCACGTCGGGCAGCATGCACCGCGGCACGCCGAACAGACTGCAGAGTTCCTCGCTCCAGGCCATCCGGCGGATGTCGAACAGCAGCGTGCGGCTGGCATTGGTGACGTCGGTGGCATGCACGCGGCCGCCGGTGAGACGCCAGATCAGAAACGAGTCCACCGTGCCGAACAGGATTTCGCCGGCCGCGCACCGCTCCCGCAGACCGGGCACCGTCTCCATGAGGTGCATGATCTTCGTGGCCGAGAAGTAGGGATCGAGCAGGAGCCCCGTCCGCTGTCGCACCTCGTCTTCATGACCGGCCGCCCGCAGCCGCTCGCAGACCGGCGCCGACACGCGGCTCTGCCAGACGATGGCCGGCGCGACCGGCCGGCCCGTGGACCGCTCCCAGAGGATCGTCGTCTCCCGCTGGTTGGTCACGCCGACTGCCGCGACCTGTGCCGCCGACACACCCGCGGCGGCCAGCACCCGGCGGGCACACGAGAGCTGCGACCGCCAGATGTCCTCGGGGTCGTGTTCCACGATGCCGGGGTCGCTCCCGGGGGCGTCCCCCGCCGCCCCCCGCGCATGCTGCGGAAACTCCTCCTGGGCCACCGCCAGCGGCGTGCCCTGCCGATCGAAGAGAATCGCGCGGCTCGACGTGGTGCCCTGGTCTAAAGAAAGCACGCATCTGGCAGCCTTGGGGGACAGCACGCACGCGGCATCGTCGCCGGCCGACGAACTGGTCATGAGAGGTTCCTTCCGCTGGACTGGGCGGTATATCCTCGGGCATGCCCGCACGATTCATCCGCCGCCGCGATCGTAGCCGAAGCCGATGCCGCCTGTGGCCTGCGATCGCCACCGCGGCCTGGCTGGCCGCCGCCGCGGTGCAGGCCGCGGATACCAGACCCTGCCCGACCGACGCGCTGCGTGCCCTGCCGCTCCACGCCGCCTGGACCGACGTGCCGCTCGGCGACTGGGCGGCCCGCGTCACGGCGACGGGCACCGCGTCGGCCGCGGCGATCGTGCTCGACAGCCGGATCGATCCCGACACCCGCATCACCCTCACCTGCCGCGGCGAGCCCCTCGAGGAGATCGCCGCCCGAGCCGCCGCGGCGGCGGCCGCGGACGTGGACGTGCTCGACGCCACGTTGCGGATCGTGCCCCGCGACCGCGCCGGGATCGCGCCGCGGGCTGAAGTGGCTCGTCGTGCGACGGTGGCCGCGTTGCCCTCGGCATGGCGGCTGATCCTCGAACGCCGCGAGCCGATGCGCTGGCATGCCGGCGCCTCACCGCGCGGGATCATCTCCGCCGCCGCCGAGGCCGCGGCTGTTCGTCTCGAGGGCCTCGATGCCATCCCGCACGATCATCTTCCGGCGGGCTCACTGCACTCGCTGTCGCTCGCCGAGCGGCTCGACCTCGTCCTCGCCAGCTACGACCTGCGGGTGGATTGGCGGCGCGACGGCGGCTGGATCGTGCCGATCGAGACGGGTCTCGATGACGTGAAGGCACCGCACCGGCCCCGCCGTGCTGGCCCGCCACCTGCCACAGCGGCAGGCAATCAACGTTTCACGCTGCGGCTGGCAGCCCCGCTCGACGAGGCCGTGCCAGCGCTCGCCCGACAGTTGGGCCTCGAAGGCCGCATCGACCGCGAGTCGCTCGTCGCCCGGGGCGTGCAGTCGGGCGAGATCGTCCGCGTCGAGGTTCGCGATGCGACCCGTGACGAGCTCTTCGACGCGCTCGTCGCCCCGCTCGGCCTCCGCTGGCGGATCGACGGCAATCGGCTCACGATCGACGCCCCGTAGTAGGTGCAGACTGGTAGTCTGCATACCGAGCAGGCCGACCGACTCCTTACCGCGATCCGCCCTGCGAGCGGGCGGCGGCCAGATTGCGGCGGGCGGAATCCATGCCGGGCTCGCGCTTGAGCGCCTCCTCGTAGGAGTGCACCGCCTCGGTGAAGCGGCCCTGCCGCGCCTGGGCCACGCCGCGATTGAACCAGGCCCGCGCATCCCGCGGATCCTGACGGATCGCCTGATTGAAGTCGAACTCGGCCTTTCGCGGCTCATTGGCGTTGAGATAGGCGAGACCGCGATTGAGATAGCCGAGGGAGAACGAGCGGTCGCGACGGATCGACGACGCATAGGCGTTGATCGCCTCGAGCGGACGGCCGAGTTCGATCAGTGTCAGGCCGCGCCACAGCTCCGGCCGAGGATCGTCGTAGGCGATGCCCGACGCCTCCTCGAAGTCCTCGAGGGCGATGCCGAAGAGACCAAGATGAAACCAGGCGATGCCCCGCCGCAGATAGAGCTCGGGCTCGTCGGGATTGACGGCCAGCCCCTTCGAGCAGGCGTCGACCGCGGCCTCGAAGTCGCCGAGTCGCCGCGACACGACGCCGAGCGCGAGATAGGCCATCGTGAAGTTGGGGTCGGCCTTGATCGCCTCGCGGAGCTTGTCCCGCGCCGCGGCCAAGTCGCCAGCCTTGTCGAGCTTCTCGGCTTCCATCACGATCGGCTCGGCCGGGGAAGGCTCCCAGCCGCCGGGGCCGGTGTCGAGCTCCGACGAGCCGCCGGGCACCGCACGCACCCGCGACGTCGATCCCGAATCAGCCTCGGGAAACGGCACCGGCAGCGGTGCCCGCGGGACCGTCGCGGCCGGCCGCCGCACCGGTGGCTCTGCAGGCTGATCGGGCGGGCCGGATTTCGGAGCCGATTCCTTCGACTCCGGACTCGGCTCGGGCAGCGGCTCGCCAGGAGTCTCCGACTCGAGCGGACGCCGCAGCGGAGCCGCCGGCTTGTCGGACGGCTGTCGCTGTTTCGGCTGGCCGCCGAACGGATTCAGCTCGTCGGCGAACGGATCATCGTCGGCGGCCGCGGGGCCCTGGGCCACCGCCATCTGCGGCAACGTGCCGCTCCATGCGATCAACCCCAGCGCAGCGGCGACCGCGCCCAGGCGGAGAGCCCGGCGAAGAGTCTGCGGCGTCAGGGTCTCGCGAAGCGAGCGGATGCGAGCCATACCGTTTCAATAATACCCCTGAAAGAATCGTCAGATCCGGCCCGGAACCGACGCCCGGCTCGGGCCGGCACCTCCCGCCCGGACAATCGGCTTGATCGCTACACCGTCGGACCGGCCAAGAGCCCACCGAGCCGCTGGGCGATCCCCTCGCGGATCTTGCCCGCAAACATCCCGGCCAGGGCTGGCAGCTCCAGGGAAACGAGGATTTCCGCCGGCAAAATATCGAGGGTGCTGTCGATCTGCATGCCCATCACGGCGAGCTGCAGTTCGAGCCGATCCTCCCCCTGCCAGGAGGCCTCGATCTCGCCCACCTGATCGGCATATTCATCACGGGCCTTCACGACGGCCCTGTCGAGCCGCCTGCGGATCTCGTCCTTGTCGAGGCCATGGGGGATTCGCACTTCGATCGGCTTCATGCTGATGCTCCAGGAACGGGACGGGCGAGGATGACGGCCGACGCCAGCAGTGTACCCGCCGCCTGCACCAGATTCCGGTCCACGACGCCACCGCGGCCTCCGCGGCAGACCGCCCCGCGGACGGCCACGACATCCGCCCCGATTTCGCGGGCCCGGGCGATCTCGTCCAGCGTCAGTCGGCCGGCGGCCGCGACGGCCATGCCGGCCCCGTGGGCGGCGGCGATCCAGTCGGCCACGGCACCGGCACTGGCAGCGAAGAGCCCCGGGCCGGTCTTGTCGCCGGTGTCGATGAGCAGGGTGCGGCAGCCGATCTCGGCCGCCGCGCTGATCAGGGTGGCCGGATCGGGCGCGGCGGTGCGACGCCAGTCGGCATAGGCCACGGCCACGGGCTCGACGCCCGCCGGGAGGGCTGCGGCAAAGGCGGCGTAGGACTTTCGCCATGCCTCCGGCGAAAGCCCCGCCGGCCCCGCCTTGGCGGCCGCGGGGAGCGCGGACGCCGCCGCGCAACTGCGGGTTGCCCAAGCGGCGGCTTCTCCGGTGGCCAGTTCGCCACAGGCCAGCGTCCACGACATGGCTCCGCCGACCGCCGCCGCCACGGCGGCGGCCACGTCGGCATTCGCCGCGCCAAGCGGGCCCCGGGCCGGCTCCTTCACATCGATGATCGCGGCGCCTCCGGCCAGCGCGTCGGAGGCCTCGCTCGCATCCCGAACGCTGACGAGCAGTCCCTGCCACCGCCGCGTCGCCCGCCGGCCGGCCTGCGGTTCGCTCATGCCGACGGTCTCGCCGCCGCGACCTCGCGCTTCGCCTCCAGCAGGCTCGCGCTGATCGCCCGCGCACGCTCCACCGACAGCGGCTCGCACCAGCGGCCGTCGCAGACGATGTGGCCGTCCAGCCAACTGCCCCAGGGGGAAAAGGTCCGTCGCTCCCGCCACTCGGTGGCTCGTTCCGCGAGCCTCACGACGATCGTGCCCACCCGCAGCGGTGGCGCGCCGGGCACTGCATCGAGCGGATGCGAGCCATGGAAGACGCACTCCACGACGTCGAGCGGCACCTCCTGCACCGTGAACGGCGCCAGCCGTGCCACGAGCCGATCGCCCCGCCGCCCCAGCCGTGGCTGGGTCGCCGCCCAGAGAAACAGGATCACGATCGCCGCCAGGCCGACGGCCAGTCCGATGCACAGGCCCCGCTCCATCAGGCCCGCAGCCGGACGGCAGGCGAGCCAGGTCAGACCGGCGACCATGGCGGCAGCGACCGTCGCCCCACCCAGCACGGGGCGGACGTTGCCACGCAACCACACGGCGTCAGGCTCACGGTTCATCACGCTTCCGAAACCCGCTCCGGCGACATACGATCTCGGCGACTCTTCCACTGCACGGAGCCGCGGCCATGCACGACACCCACCATTCTGCCCACGAGCCCCTGACCCCACGACGGGATCCGACGCTGCTCGGCATCGCGGCCTTGCTCGCCGCCTACATCGTGGCGGCCCTGGCCGGCTGGCCGCAACATGGTCGTGATTTACTGGTCGCGGCACAAGCGGCGCATGGCAGCGACCATGCGGCGGGCGACGCCCATGCCGCAGGCCACGGCGACAACGTGCATCCGGGCGACCACGGCGGCGCGGCCCCGCCGCTGGCCACGGTCATCCCGTTCCTCATCCTCCTCGGTGCGATCGCGATCCTGCCGCTCACGCCGCAATTCTCCCACTGGTGGGAACACAACTCGAGCAAGCTTCTCGTTGCCAGTCTGCTCGCCCTCGTCACGCTCGCCTACTACACGTTCCTGCACCGGGAGGCGGTGGACCTCCATTTTCCGAGCCACGCCGTGGTGAGTCCGGCGGCCGCCGGCCCGTCGTGGGGCCTGGCCGGCGCCACGCTCGCCAATGCCCTGCTCTCGGAATACGTGCCGTTCATCGTGCTGCTGTTCGCGCTGTACTGCGTGACGGGCGGCGTGCGGATCGAGGGCGACCTCGAAGCCACGCCGACGGTCAACACCGCGTTCCTCGGGATCGGCGGCCTCGCGGCGAGCTTCATTGGCACCACCGGCGCGGCGATGCTGCTGGTGCGTCCGCTGCTCGAGACCAACCGCGACCGACGGCACGTGGCCCACACGCTCGTCTTCTTCATTTTCATCGTCTGCAACTGCGGCGGCTGCCTGCTCCCGATCGGTGACCCGCCGCTCTTCCTCGGGTATTTGGAGGGCGTCGACTTCCTCTGGACGCTCTCGCTCTGGAAGCCCTGGCTGCTGGTCAACGGCCTGCTCCTCGCGATCTACTGGGCCTGGGACTCCTTCTCCGCCCACCCGCGGGAGTCGTCCCGCGATCTGGCCCGCGACGCCCGCACGGCCGGAGCCCTGAAGATCAGCGGCCTGTGGCCGAATGCGCTGCTCATGGCCGGCGTCATTGCCGCCGTTGCACTGCTCGACCCGTCGAAGGCGTTTCCGGGCACCACGTGGCACCCCTGGATCTTCCTCCGCGAGGCCGTGCTCATCGGCCTCGTGGGGCTCTCGCTCCTGCTCGGCTCGCGGGAGGTCCGCCGGAAGAACGGGTTCACCTACGGGGCGATCCTCGAGGTCGCGGCCCTGTTCGTCGGCATCTTCATCTGCATGCAGCCGGCCCTCGCCATCCTCAACGAACGGGGCGAGAGCCTGGGCATCGACTCGCCGCAGGCGTTTTTCTGGGCCACGGGCTCGCTGTCGAGCGTGCTCGACAATGCCCCGACGTATCTCGTGTTCTTCAAGACCGCCCAGGCGATGCCCTCCGCGGGCGAGACGATGGCCGGCGTGGACGTGGCCCGACTGGCCGCGATCAGCCTCGGGGCCGTATTCTTGGGGGCGATGACCTACATCGGCAACGGCCCCAACTTCATGGTGAAGGCCATCGCAGAGCAGGCCGGCGTGAAGATGCCGAGCTTCTTCGGCTACATCCTCTACAGTCTGGGGGTGCTGCTGCCCGTGTTCCTGATCATGTCCTTCTTTTTTCTTTGATGCACAATCGGCTCTGATGCACAACCGGCATTCACGCCCGTCGCCGGCCCGCGGATCGCGGGCCGATTTCGAGACCATCACCACCGATTCGCAGCTCCGCGATCTCGTCGAGCGGCTCGCCCTGCACCCCCACGTCGCCTTCGACACCGAGTTCGTGTCGGAGCACACCTACCGCAGCCAACTCTGCCTCGTGCAGGTGGCCGCGCCGGGTATCCTGGCGGTGATCGACACGCTGGCCGTTCGTGAGATCGAGCCCTTCTGGCGGCTGCTCGCCGAGCCCGGCCGGACCACCGTCGTGCATGCGGGCCGCGAGGAGATGGGTTTCATCCTCCACGCGATCAAGGCCCGGCCGTCTCGGCTGTTCGACGTGCAGGTGGCCGCAGGCCTCGTGGACCACGACTACCCGGCCGGCTATGCCTCGATCGTCCGCCGCTTTCTCGACCTGCCGACCAACAAGGGAGAGACGCGGACCGACTGGCGGCAGCGGCCGCTTTCCGCCGCCCAGCTCGAATACGCCGTCGACGACGTGCGGCATCTCGAGGAGCTCTGGCAGACGCTCCAGGGCGACCTGGAAAAGCTCGGCCGCGTGAGCTGGATGGACGAGGAAATGGCCACCTGGCAGGACGACGTGGAGGAGTCGTTCGTGCGGAAGCGGTGGCGGCGGGTGTCGGGAATGAACGGCCTGACCCGCCGCGAACTGGCGATCGCCCGCGAGGTCTGGCACTGGCGCGACGCCCTGGCCGAGGAGCGGGACATGCCGCCGCGGCGGGTGCTGCGGGACGACCTGCTCGTGGAGCTCGCCAAGCGACAGAGCGCCGACGAACGGCAGATCTCGGCGATCCGCGGCATGCAGCGGTCCGACCTGCGGCACATCCTCACAAGCCTGTCGGCCGCGATCGAGCGCGGGCTCGACCTGCCGGACGACGAGTGCCCCGGCGGCGAACGGCACCGCGCGCCGCCGCCGCAGCTGGCCGTGCTGGGCCAGTTCATGGCGACGGCGATCGCCGGACTCTGTCGGCAGATGCAGCTCGCCCCGGCGCTCGTGGGCACGTCGTCGGACATGCGCGACCTGCTCGCCCACAAGCTCGGCTCCTTCGACGAGGAGCGGCCGCCGCTGCTCGCCACCGGCTGGCGGGCCGGCGTCGTCGGCGACGTGGTGGACGACCTCCTGTCAGGGAAGGCGTCGCTGCGGATCGGCAACATTCGCTCCCACGACCCGCTCGTCATCGACCGCTCGTGACGCTGTTCCTGCGCAGCGTCACCAGAATCTCACCCCCCGCCGCCGTCGAGCGAAACTCCCGCGGCCGCTCTACAGCCAGCCATGATCGCGATACCACTCGGCTGTCTGCCGCAGGCGGAAGTCGAGCGGCCGACTGGGCACGAACGCCAGCTGGGCCCGCGCCTTTGCGGCCGAGCAGGCCCAACTCCAGGCAGTCGCCTCGCGAACCTTGTCGCGGGAGAGGATCGCCGCCGAACCGGTCAGCCTCCCGAGTCCCTCCGAGACGCCCCCTGCCGTCCGCCCGACCCACCGCCACAACGGCCACACGACGACGCGGCGACCGAGCGCGGCGGCCACGCGGCGGCCAAACTGCCCGTAGGTGGGATGCTCGCGATCGTCGCAGGCGAAGTAAAAGCCTCGCTGCCCCGCGTCGCGGCTGCCGGCCGGGGCGAGCGTTTCGCCGTCGCGGGCGGCGCGGAGCAGCAGATCGACGAGGTCATCCACGTGGATGAGCGAGAGTCGGGGCGTCTGGAACCCCACCACGACGTGCAGGCCCGTCCGCTGGATCGCCTTGAAGATCGCAGCCACCTTCGGGTCGCGGCTGCCGTACACGATGCCGGGCCGCACGATCGTGATCGGCAGCCGATGCGCCCGCTCGCCCAATTCGATCTCGCCCGCCCGCTTGCTGCGGCCATAGTCGGAAACGGGCGCCGCCGGATCGATCTCATCGCGGTAGGCACGGGCCGGCGGCGGTGGCCCGGCGGCTGCGAGGCTCGACACATACACCAGCCGCGGCGGCGTGGGCAGCGCGGCGCATGCATCGGCCAACCAGCCCGTGGCCGTGCCGTTGATTCGCATCAGTTCACTGGTCGATCTCGCCGCGACGAGGCCGCCGACGTGCAGCACGGTGTCGCAGCCGTCGAGGGCGCGGCGATACGAGTCGGGTGCTTCGAGCGTGCCTTCGACTCGCACGACGCCCGGTCGATCCAGGTGCTCGGCGCGAGCCGTCGGCCTCAAGAGGCAGCGGACCTCGCAGCCTCTGCGGAGCAGTTCCTCGGCCACGTGCGTGCCGACGAAGCCGGAGGCCCCGGTGAGAAACACGGTCTGGATCGACATCGACGACGTTCCACGATGGACTCCATGGGAGGGCGTGGCGTCGGCGGCCGGTCGTGACTGACCGCACCGCGCTCCGGCTTTGGACCGCCGAAGACTGCCGTCGGGGAGGCATCGTGCCCCGTTTCAAGACCGATCATGCGTCCGCAGCAGGCGGAATGCAAATGAGCAGGCCCGCTCGGCGTCCGGGGGGGACGAATCCCCGGCGGGCGGATAGAATCGGAGTGAGAATTCGGCCGGCGAGGCCGTGGATGAGGCGTGTCCTTTCCAACGAGGTGCTGTGATGTCCGTGGCAAAAAGCGAATGGTTCTGGCCGCTGGCCCTGCTCCTCGCGGCCGCATCGGTCGAGGCTGCCGACCCGCGGCCGCCCCGGTCGAGCGTCGGCCAGCCCCGCACCGGACAGACACAGCCGTTCGGCAACGGCACACTGACGAATCGATCCGATGGCTCGAGCAGCCGTACCCAGGCGTTTGGATCGGGCTCGCTCACGACCGAACGCACCCGCGATGGGCGGACGATCACCGGCCACACCCAGAAGTTCGGGAATGGCACGATCACTCACTGGTCCGATGGCACGACATCTCGGACGCAGCCGTTGGGGTCGGGTTCGCTCACGACCGAGACCGGCCGCAACGGCCGGGCGGTGACGGGGCACACGCAGAAGTTCGGCAGTGGCACGATCACGAACTGGTCCGACGGCTCCACGAGCCGCTCCGAAAAGTTCGGCAGCGGCACGCTGCAACGCGAGCAGCCGAGCCGCAACCGCCGTTGACCGTCAGGCCGGCGCCGCTGCCAATCGCCTCAAGCGGCGTTCACAGGCCCTCGGCCCTGAACCGGGCCTCGACCATGTCGGCCATGTCGCCGGCCTGCGCCTCGAGCTCTTCGAGCAGTTCGTCATCCTCGTCGTCGCTTGCCCGACGGGCGAGAAACAGCAGGTAGTTGGCCTCGTTCCGCCAGGCCTTGAGCCAGTCGGGGCGCGTGGACACCGGCCGATAGATCAGCCGCTCGAGCCGGTCAAAGGCATCGCCATGGAGCGTCATCCGATCGGCAGTTCCGATTGATGCATGGTCGTCACTCGTCGTACGGGGTCTCGTGATCGCCGGACGGCAGCTCATCGTAGCCGTCGGACGGACTGGCGAACCACGGCGTGAGATCGGGAAAATCCATACGATGATTTCGCTACAGAGGCCGGGAGGATGTCGGCCACATCATGCTGTCGCGACCATCGGCTGGCAACAAGTGTCCGCAAGGCCGCAGTACCCGGGTCGCGGTGAGACCGCACACGCTTGCCTCGTCGAACAGCCCCCGCGAACCATCACATCAGAGGACTAGGCGGCACCGGGGGTGCCGGTCCGGTCGAACGCGTTGCCATGGAGGGCATCATGCGACACTTCTCCTGGGATCTTCTGATCCAATCACTCGTGCTGATTCGACTGGGACAGGAACTCGGCACCGATTCACCGCTGGCCCGAGCCGTCCACGACGTCGTCAGGGCGATGCTGGCAATCGGCAGGTAGTGGCGATTCTCCCCGGCGATAGGCTTGGAGCAGTTGCCTGGAACGCTCCGCGAGCATCCGCCGCACTTCACGGCGCTTGCCTTTCACGCGGGGAATCTTCATGGAGTCGTAGCCGGTCGTCTGGTGCCGCATCCAGGCGATCGTGGCCGCCTCCGCGCGGCGCTCGATGGGAATCCGAGTGGTGCGGGCCACGGTGCCACTGCCAACGGGCGTTGCATGGGCGGCGATCGCCCGGGCCAGCGTTCGGGCCAGTTCCGCGTGCCGTTCGTGAAACGCCAGGAACGCGAGCACCGCGGCCTCGAAGTCTTCGACGTAGGCCGTCTGCTGGGCTGCTCGACGCCGGCCGTCGGCCTCCCGTCGGCGGGAATACGCCTCGGTGGATCGCTCCGCGGCGAGTTCGCGCTGAATCTTCTCGATCGTTTCCTGCGGGGCCCAGATGCCGCGGGAGAACAGCTTGCGGCCCACTTTCTCCTGCACGAGCCAGTGGTCTCCGGCAGCCTTCACCCGGCGCGTGAGGGCGGCGTCGCCGGGCAGCAGCAGGTTCCACCCGGCCGGCACCGGCAGCGTCTGGCCGGCGTGCGTCCGCACGGTTCGCGCGGCGGGTCCGGGAAGGTAGGTCGGCGACGGCATGCGTCTGATATCGGCAGAAGAAGCCCCATGAAAAAAGCCCCGCCTAGCCAGCAGTCGGCAGGGCCGTCAGGCTATTCAGCCATGAGCACCATCGAGCATGTCGTGCAACACGACTTCCCGGAAACCACCGACGCGATCGCCGGCATGGCTCGGGCCGCCGGCTTCGGCTGATCATGCCCTGGACTGTCTACATTCTTCGCTGCCGCGATGGCTCGCTCTATACGGGCATCACGAACGATCTGCCCAAGCGACTGAAGGCGCACGCTGCGGGGAAGGCCTCCAAGTACACGCGGAGCAGGCTTCCCGTGCAGGTGGCGTACCGCGAGTCTCGGCGGTCGCGTTCAGCGGCCCTGAAACGGGAAGCCGCGATCAAACGGCTGCACCGGCGGGCGAAACTCGAACTGGTCGGGACAACGAATCCGTCGCGGTAAGCGTCCGGCCGGCGTAGTGCCGTCATCAAAGCCGATGAATCGCGATGTGTTCATGCGTCTCATTTGCCCTGCA
Source organism: Planctomycetaceae bacterium (assembly GCA_046094845.1). Lineage (GTDB taxonomy): Bacteria > Planctomycetota > Planctomycetia > Pirellulales > UBA1268 > QWPN01. The sequence continues at coordinate 15,937 of JBJTIE010000159.1, forward strand.
TCGGTTCGCGCCTAACGTTCCCCGGAAGATCACTTCTTCTTTTCCTTCTGTTCACCCCTTCGCGGAGATTCGACATGCGTATTCTTAGTGCCCTGACCTGCTTGATAGTGGCGTGCGCCACGGTCTCGGTGGGTTCGATCGGATTCGCAGCTCCCTGCAAGGGATCTGCGAAACATGCGACGACGCACTCCCACCGTTCGCATGTGGTGCAACAGGCGGTCGTGCACGAGCGAGTGATCGCCAGTCACGACGTTCGGCAGGTCGCGTTTACCGAGTCCCCGAAGGACATCGTCGACACCGCCGTGGGAGCGGGCACGTTCAAGACACTGGCGGCGGCCCTGGGCGCGGCCGAACTCGTCGCGACCCTCAAGGGCGACGGCCCCTTCACGGTCTTCGCCCCGACCGACGAGGCCTTCGCCAAGCTCCCGGCCGGGACGGTCGAGAGCCTTCTGAAGCCGGAGAACAAGGAGAAATTGAAGGAGATCCTGCTGCTGCACGTCGTTCCGGGAGCGGTCTATGCCGCTGACGTCGTGAAGCTCACGGAGGCAAAGACCGCCGGCGGCAAGGTGGTCAAGGTATCGACGGAGGGGGGCGTGAAGGTCGGCACGGCGACTGGATTGGCGAACGTCGTCAAGACCGACATCAAGGCGAAGAATGGCGTGATCCACGTCATCGACGCCGTCATCCTGCCGTAGTCGGAGTGGCAACACCCAGGAAAGCATCGATGACCCCGCAGGCGTCGCACCCTGCGGGGTTTTTCATTCCAGGGCCACGGCATGGCAGCGAAACTCAACGCGGCACCAGTTTTTTGCCGATTGACAGTACATTCCGGCAATCGAAATGCCGGCCAGAGACACCAGCCACAGGAGACGCGAAGATGGGCAAAGGCAACAACTCGCAGAAGAACGACAAGAAGAGCATGAAGCCCAAGCAGGACAAGAAGAAGCCCGCCGTCAAGAAGTAGTCGCGATCGGCACCTCGTCTTCAACCCGCCCCCGCCCGATGTCTTCCACGATCGAGAAGCCCTCGACCGTGAACCAGCGGGTGAACAGGTCGAAGTCGGCGGTGTCCGGCCAGACCTTCTCGTCGGGCTGCCAGCGTGCGAGCTCCCGCCGAAAGATTTCTTCGAAGAGATCCTCGACCACCTCCTCGATCTCCTCGGGATAGTGGCAGGCGGGGATGAGATACACCGTTCGTTCGGCGATCTGCTTCCGGTCGCCGATGGCCTCGTCCTTGATGCCGGATGTCTTGAGCCAGCCGTAAAATGCAGCCTCGTGGCCGATGACGACGGCACTGCGGTTGAGCATGGGCTTTGTCCGGGTTCGAAGACCGGCGTCCTGCCCACGTGCCACTCCTCCGCCTGTTCGTGCGGGAGGGCCTCTCCGGGAACCTTAGCGCAGTCGCTCTCCACGGACAACCGCAGCCTCGCCATCCTGCACGCTGCGGCCGCACAGGATGGAAACCCCCGAAACGCGGTTCGTCATTTCCGCGACAACATCGGATCTGACATGAATCAACGCCGAGAGAGACGAAACGACCACGCCCAGGCTTCCCGTGCTACTGGCTCTGTTTCTGATGCAGGCGGTCGCCGTGAAATCCCTGCTGCCGCTCCTGAACTTTGCCGCCCGAGAGGCCGCTCAGAATTGGCAGGCCGTGAACGACGGGGTCACGGGCAGAGTCTCGAGCGGCCGGTTCAGGATCACCGACGACAGAACCCTGGAGTTCTCCGGCATGCCGGATCAGATCAACGGACTGGGCTTCATGCTGAGCGACAAAAAAGCCGGGTTATTCAAGCTGGCAGTCGAGCGGGCAAAGCGACAGGAGCAATAGTTCGGCACCGATGCGCGAGGCCCAGATTCCGTATCCCCGAGCAGTGTGCCAAATCCGCGAACCAATCATGGGGCCGCTGCCGCAGGTCGCCCAAGATCCCGGCACGACGCTCCTGTTAGTCCTGGCGCCGATGACTGCCTGGTTTTAGCGCGCGGAATGACATCTACAACAGCCGCCGGAGTGCCGGTTCACTCCCGAAACGACTCCCCGACGATATCACTGCCGTAGATGGGAAGATGTCGGTAGTAGACCTCGAGGATCATGGTGGAAAGCGACGTGCACCATAATCGTCCGGCCATATGATCCTCCTCGAATTGCCAACTCCCTGCCTCATGGCCCTGGGTGGCCTGTGTCGCGATGAGCAGGTCGCGCATCTTGGGGTTCCAGGCCTGCCAGGCATCGCCTCCGTAATGGTGAACCACCTGGGTGGCGTAGTAGTTGTAGTAAGGCGTGGTCGTGCTCGGGCCGTCCGCCATGATGCGTTCGATCGCCTGTCGAATAGCAGGATGGTCTTTCTTCCAACCTAGGTACATGCGGCACAGGATGCCCGCGTTGCTGAGCGAGCGAGCCGACACGCTGGTCGGATTCTGGAAGTCGTTGCCGCGAAAATCGCCATTCACGCGTTCGGTGTTGTACCGATACTGCACCCGCCCATAGTGCTGGTACTCCATCGAGTCAATGAAATCGCTGGCTTTCCGGATGACATCCGGGTTCACAACGAGGTACGCCATATGACCGCTCTTGAGGGCCATGAGGTGAAACGCAGTAGACGACATGCCACCGGGCTGGCGGGGCGTGTATTGCCAGCCTCCGCCAGCAGGATCCTGGGCTTTCTCGATGAACTCGATTGCCAACTGTGCGGGTTGGCGGAGCCGTTCGTCTTTGCTCATTGCGTAGGCTTCACAGAGCGCAATCGTAGTCAGCGCCTGCGCATACCCCCCTCCATGGCTGAGACCGGCCGCGTAGGCGCGGCCGCTTCCAGCCCTCACACGGCCGGCAAGAAACGCGAGGCCGGCATCGACCTGTTTCTGATAAGGCCCTTCGGTGTGGGTATAGCCACGCCCCAGAAACGGGAGCAGAGCCAACGCCGTTATGCCGGCCGCGTCGCAAAACGACTGGTTCCCAGGGTTTCCGCACTGCCCCTTGCAGGAAGGGCAGGCGTTAAAGTCCGCGGTCCAACTTCCTTCGGGAAGCTGGTGGGCAGCCATCCACTTGAGTGCCGCATCGACGGCCCGCTCGCTTTGAGACGATCCCCCGCCGGCCCGAACGAGTTGGGCTCGCTTCGCTCCGGATCGCCCGCCGAGGCCGCCTGACTTTCCGGTGACTGCTCCGACGGATGCGAGCAGGTCGCTCGGAGGAGCCGTTTCATTGCTAAAATCGGTCAACTCGACTGCCAGCGGAGCGGCATCAAGATCGGCAGCTGATGCCACGACGGGCACGTCTGGCGCGACGACCGCGTCGGGCACAGCGATCGCCGCGTTCACCGGTTCGGATGCCTGCTCTGGCTGGTCTGGCAGGGCCTCAATTCTCGGGTCTTCGATCTCTTCAATGGAGTCGGAGGGAGTGGATACGATGACTCGCAGCTGCTCTTTCTCCGGTGGCTTTTGGATGACGAGCGCCATCATGAGCAACGCGATTACATGCACGAGCGTGCTGACGCCCATGGCAGTGGTGGTATCGCGAACGGACGTGGCGGCCGATAGCGGCGGGGCCGCATCGCCCTCCGAGTGCGTCTTCACCGTAGCGGGTGTTTTCGGTCTAGCCGCTGCCGAGGCGGGCTTCGGACGCGTGACTCCGCGGTTCGCTGATCGCCGGCGTGATCCAACCCCGGCAGCGTCTTCGCCAACCGGAAGGCTGGCGTTCCTACTAAGCGATGAGTCAACGCCACTTGCCATGGTTTTTCCAGTCCGACCCCTCGTGCGCATCCTCGCCCGCCGGAACGACGGAGGATGGATGCCGGGTGATAAAACCTTCGTCTGTCACAGGTTCCGCTATCGTCTTGTTCGCCTCTCCATGAGCGTGCTGGACCAGTCGTAAGGCCCGGTCGTGTCGAGCGTAGCTCCCAACGTCACCATCCCGTTACCCGCCGCATCCTCCTGCTGGAGGAGAGATAGACGAAAATAGTATTCGATAACGGCCATCGCAATAGTATGCCACCGAGGCGACGGGGCGTCGATCCTCTGGCTCGATGGCAAGGAACTTTTACTACTCCGTGCACCAAAATAGGTGTCTTATAGGCTTTGGCCCGCGTGATCGGTGTATGGCACATAAAGACGCTCGCTAGCTATCGTCCGAAGCCCAAGAAGATCTTCGGCGTCTCACGCCAAGTGACCTGCCCCCCTTAAACGTCGCCACTTTCAGAGAGAGAATCTCTGGGTGGTGCAACCCAAGGGAGGGCAAGAGATGCCACGAGGAAAGAAGTTCACGGCGGAGCAGATCATCGGAAAGCTCCGCGAGGCCGAGGTCGAGTTGGCTCGAGGGAAGACCGTGCCTGAGGTGGTTCGGAAGCTGGGCGTGACCGAGCAGACGTATTACCGCTGGAAGCGGGAGTACGGTGGGCTGCGGACGGACCAGGCCAAGCGGCTGAAGGATCTCGAGAAGGAGAATGCCCGGCTGAAGCGCCTCTTGGCAGACGCCGAACTGGACAAGGCGATCTTGCGGGAGGCGGCATCGGGCTGCCGAAGGCGTGCGCAGCTCAACTTCTAAGCCCGGCGAAGCGGCGCCAGACAGTCGAGCATGTGCGTGACACGCTCGGCCGCGACATGGTGACCGAACGCCGGGCATGCCGGGTGCTGGGGCAGGCCAGGAATACGCAGCGTCGGAAAGCTTGCGTTGCCGATGACGAGCCGCAGCTCGTGAAGCGGATCGTGTGGATGGCCAGCGAGTACGGTCGCTACGGATACCGCAGGATTACAGCCCTTCTGCGGGCCGAGGGCTGGTGGGTGAACCACAAGTGGGTGGAGCGGATCTGGCGACAGGAGGGCCTGAAAGTGCCTGCGAAACAGCCGAAGAGACGAAGGCTCTGGCTTGGAGATGGTTCGTGCATCCGGCTTCGGCCGACGCACCGGAACCATGTCTGGAGCTACGACTTCGTGATGGACCGTACCGCCGATGGCCGGGCGTTCCGGATGCTGACGATCGTGGACGAGTACACGCGGGAGTGTCTGGCGATCGACGTGTCGAGGAAGCTGGTCAGCGAGGACGTCTTGGAGAGGCTGAGTGACCTGTTCGTGCGCAAGGGCGTGCCAGACCACATCCGCAGCGACAACGGCAGCGAGTTCACCGCCAAGCGGGTACGGGAGTGGCTCGGGCGGGTCGGCGTGAAGACGCTCTACATCGAGCCTGGATCCCCTTGGGAGAACGGCTACATCGAGAGCTTCAATGGGAAGCTGCGGGATGAGTTCCTGGCCCGCGAGTTGTTCGACACCCTGCTCGAGGCGAAGGTGCTGATCGAGCGTTGGCGGAAGGCCTACAACACGGTCCGACCGCACAGCTCACTGGGGTACCGGCCCCCGGCCCCGGAGTCGCGCCGCCCCTGTCCGCTTGCTTAGGCTACGCCGCAGCAAGCGAACAGGGGCGATCCCGTGGCAGGTCTACCCTGGTGATAGAAACTTGTTCCATCAGTGGGGGCATGTCACGGATTCCGCTCGGCTTACGCCTCGGGCTTCAAGGTGGGGTGGGAACGGTGTTTGTGCCGGAAAAGTGCGGTCTTGGGAGGGTGCGAAACATTGGGTCCGCTCGGCCGTTCAAGGGCTGGTGCCGTGATCGTGTGTGAGTGATGCTGGATCGTCCTGAAACCATGTGAGGAGTCCGTCGATGTCGAACACACCGAAGACCCGCGTCGAGTCCATCGTGCAGTTCGTGTCGCCGGGCCGCCGCGAGTTTTTCCGTACGCTGCTGTCAGCCGCCGCCGTCGGCACCGCCGCGCTCGTTCCGGCGTCGGAGCTCCTTGCTCAGAACCAGGGCGGTGGTGGCAAGGGCAAGGGAAACGGTGGCGCCAAGGGCAAGGGGAAGGGGAAGGGCAAGGGCAAAGGTGACGACGGCAACTGAAGCCATCCCGGCTATAATCTGCGCACAGCACCCCTCCGGGATCGATCACGCCGGCTGGACATGAAGCCCCTGCTCAAGCCGACCGTCCTTCTCGCCACCGGTGATGACGGCTATGTCGCCTACGATATGGCCGGCGAGCGGCTGCTGCGTCTCAATCCGCTGGCTGCCTTGATGGCCGAACTCGCCGACGGCAGCCGGTCGTGCGAGGACATCGTCGAGATCGCCTCGCCGCTGACTGACGACTCCGGGCGGACGGCCTGTGCCGCCTGGCTCGGTGATTCGATCCGGGACGGTCTGCTGGTGGATGCAGAGTCCACGCCGCTGCCCGAGCTGCCCACCGCTGCGGCGCTGCGGCGGCTGTCCAAGGAATTGCGGAGCCGCGATCTCGTCCTGGCGGCGTTTCTCTGCCAGCAGCGGGTGTTGGAGCTCGAGCCAGGCGATCCGTCCGACTGTTATCGGTTGGGCGAACTTGCCCACATCGTCGGTCGTCGTGCCGATGCGCGTCAGGCCTACGCGATGTACCAAAGAAGCCATCCTGAGGATGCCGAGATCGAGCATCTGCTGCGGGCGCTTGGCGATGAAACGCCACCAACGCGGGCGTCGGATGCCTGCATCGAACGGATCTACGGCTACTTCGCCGCGTATTACGACCACAACATGTGTGATGAGCTGGCCTTCCGGGCGCCCGAGCTGCTGGCGGCCGCGTTGGGGGCCGCGGTGGGCGACCGCAGGGATCTGGTGGTGCTAGACGCCGGCTGCGGCACCGGGCTCTTCGGGCTGCGACTGAAGCCCTTCGCCCGCCGGCTCGTGGGCGTCGATCTCTCGGAGGCCATGCTCAAGCGGGCCCGTGCCCGCGGCATCTACGACGTCCTCGAGAAAGCCGAACTGACGGCCTGGTTCGGCGACATGACGCACGGCGAACATTTCGATGTCATCGGCATCTGTGACACGCTCATCTATTTCGGTAACCTTCGACAGGTGCTTCCCGGCGCCGCACGGCGGCTGAAGGCCGGCGGCATCCTCGGCTTCACGGTAGAAAAGGGAGAAGATGCCCCCCACGCCCTGACCGACTCCGGCAGATACACGCACCATCGCGACCATCTCCTCGAGGTGGTGGCGGAGGTGGGCTGTGAGATCGTGAGCCAGGCCGAGGAGACGCTGCGGTTCGAGTACGGCGATCCGGTGGCGGGCTGGGTGACGGTCATCCGCCGCCGCTGAGTGTGTGCGTTCTCAGAAACTGCCTGCAGTCAGTCGAGATACGTCGGTCCACGGTGTAACGAGGAAGCAATGAGGAAGGTGGAGAGAAGGTCGAACGTGACGAGACGAGCGATCGCGGGCATGCTCGCGGGGTGCATCGCGGGCATCGCTGTAGCACACGCTGCGGCGCAGGAACGCGGGGCGGCCGTCGGGCCGGCTGTCGTGGTGCATCCTCCGCTGCGGTTTGTGGCAAGCGATGCAGCGGATGGTATTTCGGTCGAGGGGGACGTGGCTCGCGGTGTCTTGGGTGACACACGGACGGAGATTTCCGGCAACGGGGTGCGCCTGCTGTCCGGGGCGCGACGGGGTGCGGCGGGGAATGTCTCCTTCACGGTCGGTGGCCTCAAAGCGACACAGGGACGCTGGTATCGCTTTCGCATCCGCGGGCTGGTCGAGGAGGACTTCCATGTCGAGCGGGATGATCTCTATCTCCGCGTCGACTTCTTCAAGGACGGCGGCAAGGATCCGTTGGACCATGTCAAGAAGAGCATCTACGCCCAGGTCGACCGGGAGCGAGCCGACTTCACCGATCCGGGCACAAACAAAAACCTCGGGCCGGCGACCTGGCGAAACTACGTCCTGGAATTCCGCACGCCGTTTCCGGAGGTCGACACGCTGCGGCTCTCCGTCGGATTCGGGTTCGGAGCCGCCAAGGGAAAGTGGAACGAGTTCTGGATCAGCGAGATGGAGATCGAGAGCATTCCCGAGCCTGCGGGGTCCGTGCCGAACGCCAAGGTAAAGGCCGCGAAGCCCCCGACGCTGAGCGAGCTCGTCAGGCTCGGGGGACGCTGGTATTACGATCCGCAGAACGGCCCGCAGACGCCGCCCCGGCGGTTCGACCAGACGAATGCCGATCGGCTCTTCTATCAGGGGGGTCGTCTCGAAGCCCCCTTGGCCTACAACATGACGGCGTGGGTGCGGAAGGGCTATCTCGAGCGGGGTAGCACCAAGCAAAACCCGACGCTCGTGGAGCAGGATCGCTTCGTCGAGGACAGCGTGGTCGTGAGCTTCACCGACCAGCATCTCGTCATCCGGTCGAAGAACCTGCCGAACCACCCGACCGCCGTGTTCCCAGATCGGTGGCGGCTCTTGGACGGGAACCCCAATTACATCCAGGAGCAGGACTTCAGCTTCTTCATCCCGCTCGAGCCCCGGGAAAATCCCCGGCACGTGGCGATGGATCCCGAGAACCGCAACCAGGCGCTGCCGGGCGGCCCGATCGGCGTGATGGCCAACGGCGTGATCTTCCACAACCCGTTCGACGAGCGGATCAACGAAGAC
>JBJTIE010000160.1:0-30026 GCA_046094845.1 Planctomycetaceae bacterium
TTGAGTCGCCGCGCCGCCGACCGGCACGCCCGCAGCATCCGTCGCTGGAGAATCATGGAGAAGAACCTAAAGGGAAATGACAGCAGAATTTCGCCGTATTAGAGCGTATTCAATCGTTTTGGGACTCCGCCCTGGCAGCCAAGCGGGGAGGCTCGGGGGTCGGTGCAAGCTCAAGGAGCATGTGGACCGAGTCTTCGAGGTCCCGCCGTTCTCATCACGATCCCCTTGCTTGCGCTCAGGGCTTCCTTGCGGCGAGGCTCGGGGGTCGGTGCAAGCTCGAGGAGCATTTGGACCGAGTCTTCGAGGTCCCGCGACGAGACTTGTACCGCCCCCGAGCCGGCGCACCGTCACGATCCCCTCGCTTGCGCTGTTCTCGTCACGATCCCCTCGCTTGCGCTCAGGGCTTCCCTAGACCCATGGATTACCGGATTCTTCAATTCTCAATAGAATCTTGGTTTTCACGACCAGCCAAGCTGAATGGACTCCCGCATGCCCCGCTACCAGCCTTCTCGCATCGAACCCAAATGGCAGGCCTGGTGGGACGCGCACGGCACGTTCGCGACGCCCCGGCTGCCCACCGGCCGCAAGCTCTACGCACTCGACATGTTTCCCTATCCCAGCGGGGACGGCCTGCACGTCGGCCACCCGGAGGGCTACACCGCCACCGACATCGTGTCACGGTTTGCGCGGATGCGGGGCACGAGCGTGATGCACCCGATGGGCTTCGATGCGTTCGGTCTGCCGGCCGAGGAATACGCGATTCGTACCGGCACGCCGCCGCGGGAGAGCACCACTCGCAACATCGAGACGTTCACACGGCAGCTCAAGATGCTCGGCTTCAGTTACGACTGGAACCGCGTGCTCGCCACCACCGATCCCGAGTATGTCCGCTGGACGCAGTGGATCTTCCTCGTGCTCTTCGACACCTGGTTCGACCCGGCGCTCCACAAGGGCCGGCCGATCGCCGACCTGCCGATCCCGGCCGACGTCGCGGCCCAGGGCGAGCGGGCGGTGGCCGCGTATCGCGACGGCCATCGGCTCGCCTACCAGTCGGAGGCCCCCGTCAACTGGTGCCCAGCCCTCGGCACCGTTCTTGCGAACGAGGAGGTGATCGGTGGCGTGAGCGAGCGGGGCGGCCATCCGGTCGTGCGGCTCCCCCTGCGGCAATGGATGCTGCGGATCACCGCCTACGCCGATCGCCTGGAGACGGAGCTCGACGGGCTCGACTGGCCCGCCAGCATCAAGAAACTGCAGTGCGACTGGATCGGCCGCAGCACCGGCGCGGAGGTCGATTTTCTGGTGCCGCCGGCCGCCGGGAGCGACGAGTCATTCAAGGCGTGGAAGGAGACGCGGGCCACCTCCGGCTTCCCCGAGAAGCCGGGCCCCGACGTCCTGCGGATCTATACCACGCGGCCCGACACGCTCTACGGCGTGACCTATATGGTGATCGCGCCCGAGCATCCGCTCGTGGACACGCTCACCACGCCCGGACAGCGGGGGGCGATCGATGCCTACCGCGAGGCGGCCGCCCGCAAGAGCGACCTCGACCGCACCGACCTCGCCCGCGAGAAGACGGGGGTGTTCACCGGCTTGTCGGTGATCCATCCGCTCACCGGCAAGCCGGTGCCCGTGTGGGTGGCCGACTACGTGCTGGCCACCTATGGCACCGGTGCGATCATGGCCGTGCCGGCCCACGACGACCGCGACTTCGAGTTCGCCACGACGTTCGGGCTCGACGTGATCACGGTGGTGGAGCCGCCCGACGGCCCCGCGAAGCCGGGCACGCTCTTCACGGGCGACGGCCGGGCGGTCAACTCGGGCCCCTACACGGGCCTCGCCACCCGCGACTTCATCGCGCAGGTCGCCGCCGACCTGGAGGCTGCCGGCCTCGGCCGCGCGGCCGTGAATTACAAGCTCCGCGACTGGCTCTTCAGCCGGCAGCGGTTCTGGGGCGAACCCTTCCCGACCCTCCACGAGCTCGACGCCGCGGGCACTCCAACGGGCGTTATCCGCGCCGTGGACACGACCGAACTGCCCGTGCCGCTGCCGGAACTCACCGACTTCAAGCCGGGCGACACGCCCGATCCGCCGCTCTCGCGGTCGGGCCCGGACTGGCTGTTCGTCGAGCGCGACGGAGTGCGCTACAAGCGGGAGACCAACACGATGCCGCAGTGGGCGGGGTCGTGCTGGTATTACCTGCGGTTCCTCGACCCGCACAACACGGGTCGATTCATCGATCCCGAGGTTGAGAAGGCCTGGATGCCGGTGGACCTCTACATCGGCGGTGCGGAACATGCCGTGCTCCACCTCCTCTACTCGCGGTTCTGGCACAAGGTGCTCTATGACCGCGGCCACGTGTCGTGCCCCGAGCCGTTCGGCAAGCTGGTCAACCAGGGCATGATCCTGGGAGAAGTTGAATTCACCGGCTACCGCAGCGCGAAGGGGGGCTGGGTTTCGGCCGGCAAGCAGACGGAGGGCGACACGCCGGCCCGCGTGCCCGCCGACCAGGTCGAGAAGCAGGGCGAGCATTTCGTGCTCCGCGACGCGCCGACGATCCGCGTCGAGAGTCGGGCCTACAAGATGTCGAAGAGCCGCGGCAACGTGGTGAACCCGGATCAGGTGGTGAAGGACTTCGGCGCCGACTCGCTGCGGCTCTATGAGATGTTCATGGGGCCGCTGGAGGCGACGAAGCCCTGGAGCACGACGGGCGTGAGCGGCGTCCGCGGGTTCCTCGACCGCTGCTGGCGGCTCGTCGTGGACGAGCGGGCCGACGAGCTCACGCTCGCGCCGCAGGTCTGCGACGACGCCCCGACCGACGAGCAGCTCCGCGAGCTGCACCGCACGATCGACAAGGTGACGAAGGACATCGGCTCGCTCTCGTTCAACACCGCGATCGCGAAGATGATGGAGTTCGTCAACTTCTGCACGCCGCTCGAGCGAAGGCCGCGGGCGATCCTCGAGCCGTTCGTCACGATCCTCGCCCCGTTCGCCCCGCACCTCGCGGAGGAGCTCTGGGAATTGCTCGGCAGGCCGGCCCCTGTGTCGCTCGCCACATGGCCGACCGTCGAGGAGCGGTGGCTCAAGGACGACACCGTCGAGATTCCGGTGCAGATCCAGGGCAAGCTCCGCGGCCGCGTGGTCGTGCCGGCCGATGCCGACGCCGAGGCGATGAAGGCGGCCGCCGCAGCCGATCCCAAGATCGCCGAGCAGCTGGCGGGGAAACAGATCGCGAAGGTCGTCGCCGTCGCCGGCCGGCTCGTGAACTTCGTGCTCAAGGGTTAGCCGCCGGCAAGAGGCTGCTCTCCCCCGAATGCTGCTCGCCGAAATCAGGTTTGGCGGCCCGCGGGGGGTTCCGTAGATTGGTGACACTTCGGCAAGGCAGCCCCTCGAGGAACGTGCGATGACCGTGCGGCGTGTGTTGGCTCTCGTGCTCGGCGGCGGCCGTGGCACCCGGCTCTTTCCCCTCACCCGCGACCGTTCCAAGCCGGCCGTGCCACTGGCCGGAAAATACCGGATCATCGACGTCCCGCTCTCCAACTGCATCAACAGCGGCGTGCAGCGGATCTACGTGCTCACGCAGTTCAACTCCGTGAGCCTCCATCGCCACATCCGCCGCACCTACACCTTCGACCCGTTCAGCGGCGGCTTCGTGGAGATCCTCGCGGCCCAGCAGACGCTCGACAGCGCCGGCTGGTATCAGGGCACGGCCGACGCCGTGCGGCAGAACGTCCGCTACCTGCAGCAGTCCGACATTAAGCACGTGCTCATCCTCTCGGGCGACCAGCTCTACCGGATGAACTACGCCGACATGCTCGCCACCCACCTCGACCGCAAGGCCGACGTGACGATCGCGGGCATCCCGGTGGCCGACGAGGCAGCCTCCGCGCTCGGCATCATGCGGCTCGACACGTCCGGCCGCGTGGAGGGCGTCCTCGAGAAGCCGCAGACGAAACCGGAACTCGAGATGATGCGGACCGACCCGGCCTGGATCGAGCGGCAGGGAGTGCCCGCCAAGGGCCGCTCGCTGATGGCGAGCATGGGCATCTACCTCTTCGACCGCGACTGCCTGCTCGACCTGCTCACGAAGACCGACTACCAGGACTTCGGCCGCGAGGTCTTCCCGGCCGCGATCCGCACGAAGAAGGTGCACCTCCACACGTTCGACGGCTACTGGGAGGACATCGGCACGATCCGCTCCTACTACCAGTGCAACCTCGATCTCGCCGGAGCCGACGCCCCGTTCGACCTGGCCGACCCCGAGGCCCCGATCTATTCCCGCGGCCGCTTCCTGCCACCGTCACGGTTCGACGGGGCGAGCGTGAAGCGGAGCCTCGTCTCCGACGGCTGCACGATCGGCGAGGGGGCCGTGATCGAGAACAGCGTGATCGGTCTGCGCTGCCGGATCGGCCGCAACGTCGTGATCCGAAACTCCGTGATTCTGGGCAACGACTTCTTCGAGACGGCCGACGACATGGCCGCCCGCGCGTCGAACGGCGCACCGCCGCTCGGCATCGGCGATGGCACGATCATCGAGGGGGCGATCGTCGACAAAAACGTGCGGATCGGCCGCCGGGCCCGGATCGTCAACGAGCACGGCTGGGACAACACGGCCGACAGCGACCAGTTCACGGTCCGTGACGGCATCGCGGTCATTCCCAAGGATGCCATCGTGCCCGACGGCTGGATTCCCGAGCCGGGCCTCGTGAAGCCCGCGACGGCTTAGGGTTGCGGGCTTCGCCGCCCGTAGTCCACATGCTCCGCATGTGGCCCACGGTCTGAATACCACGGGCCCGAGCTATTCCTTCGCAGGTCCGCCCACCCATACACGAATAGCCCGGCCCACCGGCCTCCAGGCCTCAAACCGCACACGGAGTGTGCGGACTACGGCTGCGAGCGGGGGCGCCAGCCGGGGGTTTCTCGTGGCAGCGGGCCGACGGGCACCGTGGAATCGGGCTGCGGTGGTGGCGGGAGAATCTCGGGGGAATCGACCGTTTCCGCCTCCTCTTCGGCCGACACGCGGGCAACGGCGATCGAGGCGTCGTCTTCCGGGCCCATATCGCTCACGAGATCGGCGGCGAGCGCCTTGACGACGAGCTCCGGCACCCGCACCTCGCCCGCAGACACGACGGCCTCGTCGCCCGGAGCATCGGCCTTCCGCTTGACGACCGCCGGCCATGGCTTGGGCGTCGCCCCGATCGGGAGGATGCCGTTGCTGCGGGCCCGGAAATCGTTCTGTGGCACCGACCCATTTGGCACCGGCCCCGAATAGTCGTAGGGGTCCGGGCACATCGTGCAGCCGGTGGCGGCGGTCAGCACGACCGCGGCAACGAACCTGTTCATGGTGCGGGCAGTTCCTTCCATGCATCAGCGGGCCGGATCCCCATTCCGGCCCGCGAGCGGCCGCATCGCTGCGGCCGTCCAGCGGCTGTTCCCCACCCCACAACCCGTAGGTAGGTATCGGGCCGTCACGATCCCTCTCTTCAGAAAAACCGGAACAGGCCGGTCACTGCGGCACCGGCAGGCCCATTTTCGCCATGAGGAGCTTCATGTCGTCCCAGACGTCCCGCTTCGCGGCCGGATTCCGCAGCAGGTAGGACGGATGGTAGGTGCAGATCACCTGGGCGGAACCGTAGGTGAACCAGCGGCGTCGCAGCTTCCCGATCGGCTCGGTGGTCTGGAGCAGGGCCTGGGCGGCAGTCGTGCCCAGGCAGCAGATGAACTCGGGGGAAATCGTCGCGAATTGCCGCTCGAAAAAGCTCCGGCAGTTGGCCACCTCGTCGGGCAGCGGCGTGCGGTTGCCGGGAGGGCGGCACTTCAGCACGTTGAGGATGTAGACGTCGTCGCGGGAGAGCGTGCAGGCCTCGATGATCTTGGTGAGCAGCTGGCCTGCACGTCCCACGAAGGGCTCGCCCGACGCGTCTTCGTCGGCCCCCGGTGCCTCGCCGAACAAACAGAGCCGGGCGTCGGGTCTGCCCACGCCGAACACCGTCTGCGTCCGCGCGCCCGCCAGCTCGCTGCATTGCGTGCAGTCGACCACCTGCTGCCGCAGGATCGCCAGCGACCGCATGCGGTCCGCGGCAGAGGCCGCCGGCGGCATGGCGGCCGCAAGCGGCGGTGCGGCTTTCGCGACTGCGGCGCCAGGCCGGGTCGCCCCAGCCCGCCCCCGCTTCGGGAGCGACTGCACGCCCGCGTCCGCCAGGCTCTGCAGCCGTTGCTTGACGGCCCTGGGATTTCGTTCGTTCATGAGAAACCCCCGAGCCACCTACAGGGCGCGGCGGAATCGCTTCGGGGTGCGGCCCTTGCCGAGCAGCGTGGACGCCGGTGGCTTCTTCGGCTCGTCCGGCGCGGCAGGCTCGGCTTCGGCGCCCGCCGTGGAGCGGTCGAAGCCGCCCGTGGGCAGCGCCTGGACCTGGGCCACGGGCTTTGCCCGGCGATCGAACGCCTCGAAGCCGGCGATCTCGTCCCGCTGGAGAAGCCGCTCGATCCGCATCTCGATCCGGGTGAGCTGCGGCCCCTCCTCGGGCGCCACGAACGAGAAGGCGATGCCTTCGCGCCCCATCCGGCCGGTGCGGCCGACGCGATGAACGTAGTCGTCGCAGAACTCGGGGATGTCGTAGTTCACGATGTGGGACACGCTCGACACGTCGATGCCACGCCCCACCACGTCGGTGGCCACGAGGATCTTCACGGTGCCGTCGCGGAACTGCCGCATCACACGATCGCGGATGCTCTGGGAAAGATCGCCGTGGATGCAGGCCACCTCATCGGGCGCCCGCGAGCGGCGTCGAGCCAGCTTCTCGTAGATCTTGTCGGTGCCCCGCTTGGTGCGGCAGAACACGATCACCTGCCGTGGCTGTTCCCGCTCGATGAGCTTCTCGAGCAGGTCGAACTTCCGCGTGGGATCGACCGTGAAGTACCGCTGCTCGATCGTCTCCACCGCCAGCTCGTTGGTGGAGAAGTCGAGGATCTCGGGGTCCCGCATGTACCGCGTGGCCAGCTTCTGCACCGGCGGCGGCACAGTGGCCGAAAGAAGGAGCGTCTGCCGGCTCTCCGGGCACCGCCGCAGGATCTTTTCGATGTCGGGACGAAAGCCGATGTCGAGCATCCGATCGGCTTCGTCGAGCGTGACGATGTCGAGCGCGGAGAACGAGAGCGTGCCCCGGCTCATGTGGTCGAGCACGCGGCCCGGCGTGCCCACGATGACCGCCGGATGCTTGGCGAGCTTGTCGATCTGCCCCTTGATCGGCTTGCCGCCATACACGGCCACGCAGTGAATGCCCGAGCCGTGGGCCAGCTTCTCGAATTCATCCTTGACCTGCACGGCGAGCTCACGGGTGGGGACGAGCACGAGGGCCCGCGGGCCTCCTGTCCGGCCCGGCTGGTGCATCCGCTCCAGGATCGGCAGCACGAACGAGGCCGTCTTGCCGGTGCCGGTGCGGGCCTGGCCGAGCACGTCCACGCCGGCGATCGCCCGCGGAATCAGCCCCGCCTGCACGGGCGTGGGCATCGTGTAGCCGGCGCGATCGACCGCGGCCAGCGTGGCGGCGGAAAGCCCGAGCGTGTGGAAACTGCCTTCACCACCTGCAGCCGCCGGCGCCGCGGGGGGCGCGACAGAACGGTCATGGCGATCATGCCGCTCGGGCTGCTGCTGAACGCGTTCCGTTTCGGGTTCTTGATAATCCTGCTGAACTTCGGATCGACGATTCGATCCGGACTGCCGACCCGACTCCGCCGGGCGGCGTGACCTGTAACTAACGAACACTCGTGGTCCCTTGTCGTGCTTCTCTTTCTCGGATGTGCTCCACCTTCATCCGCGGGCATCCTGTTGCCCTCGCACGGCAGAACACGGGGGGCGGCAGATGAGAAAAGCCGACCCGTGAATGAGTGAACAGTACCACGCCTGGCTCCCCTCGGCAAACCGGGGCGAGCGAACGGCGGGAAACGCGGGCGGAAGCAGTTCTAGCGATCGAAGAGCTTCTTGATCGCCCAGACGGTGGCAGCCCGGCCGGCCCGGGCGATCGACCGCGTGAGCGGGATGCTTTTCGGGCAGACGGCCACGCAGTTTTGCGCGTTGCCGCACATCTGGATGCCGCCAGGACCGGTCAGCGCCTCGAGCCGCTCGTCGGCGATCATCTTGCCGGTGGGATGCGAGTTGAAGAGCATCGTCTGGCTGATGGCATGCGGACCGACGAACGCGGCGTCGAACGCGGCCTTCCGCCGCTGATCGAACGCCTCGGCCGTCTCGTCGTCCCGCCGCACCACCTCGATCTTATTGAACTGCGGACAGGCCTCCAGACAGCAGCCGCAGCTGATGCACGTGGAGAGCGGATAGGCGTCTTCCTGGTCCTCCGGCGAGATTCGCGGCCCCGGGCCGTGGTCGTAGGAATCATCGACGGGCACCCAGGCTTCGACGCGCTCGAGCGACCGGAACAGCCGCCGCCGGTCCACCACCAGATCGCGAACGACGGGAAACTTCGACATCGGCTTGAGTTCGATCTCTTCGTCCTCGTCGAGCAGCTTGTCGACGAGCGCCGAGCAGGCCATCCGCGTCCGGCCGTTGATCAGCATCGTGCAGGAGCCGCAGACCTCCTCGAGGCAGCAGCAATCCCAGGCGACAGGGGCCACCTTCCGGCCGTCCCGTGACTTCGCCCGTGCGGCGATCTTTTGCAGCACGCTGATCACGTTCATGTTCGGCTCGTGCGGCACCTCGAACCGCTCCCAGTAGCTCTCGCCGCCGGAAACGTCCTGCCGCAGGATCCGCACGCGGATCCGGCGGGCCGCGGGCTCGTGCCCATTGCCATGCCCGTGCGTCTCGTCGGCCGCGGTGGCGTGGGATTCGACTGCCTTGATCATGACGACTCTCCTTCGATGCTTAACTCGCGGCGCCGACCGGCTGGCCAGCGGCGGCGGCGTGGCCGTTCGCCCCACCCTGCCGCTCCTTCCACACTTCCTCGATCACATCGCCCCCGACGAGCCCGTAGAGCCGGGGCCGCGGGGTGATGAGCGACGTATCGACGTCCTGATAGCTGATCCGCGGGCTGCCGTCCGGCTCACAGGCCGCGATCGTGGACTTGAGCCACTTCCGCGTGTTCGCCTCGAACCGGTCGCACCACTCCTCCGCCTCCCGTCGCTTGCCGGCCGGATCCGTCGCCGCGATGCCGGGCATGGCGAACTCCGGCTTGAAGTGGGCGCCGCGGCATTCGTCCCGCATGAGGGCCCCCTTCAGGATGAGCTTCGCCAGCGGGAACATGTCACCGAGCGCCTTGGTGAACACGACGTTCTGATTCGTCCAGTTGCCCGTGTCGGAGACGGCACACCGCTGCCAGCGGGACTCCATGTCACAGACGTCGTCGTAGGCCGCGGCGAGTTCATCGTTGCGCCGAACGACCGTGGCCACACGGGTCATGAGACTGCCCAGTTCCTGGTGCAGATCGTAGGGGTTCTGATCGCCGGCCGTGCGGGCCAAGAGCGCCTGATGCCGCTCCTCCTCCCGTCGCAGGGCCGATTCGAACAGCCGTGCCGGGGCCTCGGGCTTCGCGGAACCGCAGGCCGCCTGCAGCGTGGGAGCGACGAACAGCCCGCTGAAAATGCAGGAGAGCAGCGAATTCGCGCCGAGTCGGTTGGCACCGTGGTATTGATAATCGCACTCTCCGATGGCGTAGAGACCGGGGATGCTCGTCTGCTGGTTCCGCAGCGATCCTTCCACCATGCCCCCCGACGCGCTCTTCTCGTAATCGACCCACAGGCCGCCCATCGAGTAATGCACGGCGGGGAAGATTTTCATCGGCATCGACCGCGGATCGACGCCCTGGAACTTCTCGTAGATCTCGAGGATGCCGCCGAGCTTGCGGTCGAGCGTCTCCTTGGGGATGTGGGTGAGATCGAGATAGACGCAGAGCCGATCCTTTTCGACCGACAGGTGCTCCCGCGTGCAGATGTCGAAGATCTCACGAGTGGCGATGTCGCGGGGCACGAGATTGCCGTATTTCGGATACCGCTCCTCGAGGAAGTAGCACCGCTCGGCCTCCGGAATGTCGCGCGGATCGCGGGGATCCTGCGGCTTCCGCGGCACCCAGACACGGCCCCCTTCCCCACGGGCGCTCTCGCTCATGAGCCGCAACTTGTCGGCCCCCGGGATCGCCGTGGGATGCACCTGGATGAACTCGCCATTGCCATACCAGGCGCCGGCCCGATACGCCCGGCTCACGGCGCTGCCGGTGCAGACCATCGACATCGTGGAACGGCCGTAGATCAGTCCGTTCCCTCCGGTCGCGAGCACGACCGCGTCGGCCTGAAACGCCTTGAACTGCATCGTGACGAGGTCCTGGCAGATCGCGCCGCGGCAGTTGCCGGCCTCGTCGAGCACGGGTCCGAGAAAATCCCAGAACTCCCACTTCGTGATCCTGCCCTCGACCTCGCGCCGCCGAACCTGTTCGTCGAGCGCGTAGAGCAGTTGCTGGCCCGTGGTGGCGCCGGCGAAGGCCGTCCGCTTGTAGAGCGTGCCGCCGAACCGCCGCTGGTCGCGGAAACCCTCGGGCGTGCGATTGAAAGGCACGCCGAGCCGATCCATGAGATCGACGATCCGCGGCCCCCAGTCGGCCATTTCCTTGACCGGCGGCTGGTGCTGGAGGAAGTCGCCGCCGTAGACGGTGTCGTCGAAGTGCTTCCACTCCGAGTCACCCTGCTGACGCGTCAGGGCGTTGACGCTGTTGATGCCCCCCTGGGCACAGACGCTGTGCGACCGTTTCACCGGCACCAGGCTGACCAGATCCACCCCCACGCCGAGCTCCGCCAGCCGCATCGACGCGGCCAGACCGGCCAGACCGCCACCGACGACCAGCACCCTGGGTTGTGCCATGGGATCAGTTTCCTCTCTTCTGCGAGATGGGATGCGACGTGGCGGCCGCTGCGGCGGGATCCTGCCCTTCAAGGAGCCGCTTCACCTCCTCCATCCGCTTTTCCGTGGCCCGCGCCTGCTCGATGTCGACGGCTCGCATGCCGCCGAGGGCACCCAGGCCGGCCGCCGCGAGCACCAGGCCCACGACCACGCTCACCGCGTTGGCCCGCCGCATGGCCGCCGGGCTGGTCCACAGGCCCCACGTGATGCCGAGCGTCCAGAGCCCATTGGCGAAGTGGAAGACGGTCGAGAGCACGCCGATCGCATACAGGATCGCCACGAGCGGCGATTGGAGAGCAAGCGACGCCGAACTCGACGCATGATGCGGATCGAACTTCCCGCCCCCCAGCGGAGCCCCGAGCCAATGCAACTGGATCACGTGCCAGATGATGAACGCGAAGGCGATCATGCCCGTCGCCCGCTGGAGCGTGTAGCGGACGTTGCCGACATAGGGATACGAGCCGACGTTGGGCATCCCGTTGGAGATGATCACGAAGCCGACCGTCGCGTGAAACAGCATCGGCAGGAAGATGAACGCCCACTCGATCGGCACGAGCAGCGGACCGAGCGAGTGGATCATGTCCACCCGCGACTGGAACGACGCCGCTCCTCCGAGGATCGAGGCGTTGGTCAGCAGGTGCACCACCAGGAACGCGCCCACCGGCACG
Source organism: Planctomycetaceae bacterium (assembly GCA_046094845.1). Taxonomy (GTDB): domain Bacteria; phylum Planctomycetota; class Planctomycetia; order Pirellulales; family UBA1268; genus QWPN01. The sequence goes on from JBJTIE010000160.1 coordinate 11,566, forward strand.
AGGCCGGAAAGCGAAAACAACCTGTAGATCAGAAACTGATGGCGGGTGAAGAAGGAGGGTGTCGATTCGCTCACGGCGGGACCTCGAAGCCGCCCGGAAGGCGCGTGGAGCCGGCATGCGAGCGGCCCCTTCCTTCAGGCATCAGGGAGTATAGAGGCGGCGCGCATCGCGACAACGCCGCTGCGTCATTTGGCGTCTGCTGGCGAAGAATTTATACTTCGGACGAATCGTGCATGGCGCTGGAGGCTGCCAGGTGGCGGATGTTTCCGAAGGTTCGACCGGTGGGCCGGCGGCTTCCCAGCCGCGCGGCGATGCCCCGGCAGCCTCCGATTCGGACGTGCTCGTCCACCTCCCCGACGGCATCGTGATCCTCGATGCCGACTGCCGGGTGCAGTGGGCCAACGACCGCTTCCGCGACTGGTGCGACCGCGCGACGGCCCCGACGCCGTGCGACTTCTTCGCCACGCTGGATGCCGCCGAGGTCGTGACCGGTGAGGTGGAGGCATTTCGCGGCGCCGTGAATGCCGGCCGGCCGGGTCGGCTGCTCGTCCGCACCGGCGGCAACCGCTATTTCGACGCCCAATCGTCGACGTCGTTCGCCAGCCGCGCCCCCCGCGCGGAACCGGTGGTCGTCGTCGCGATCCGCGACGTGACCCACACGATCCTCGAGCAGCAGAAGCGGGCGGCGATCCATGCCGCCGGCCAGTCGCTCGCCGACCTCTCCCCGGTCGAACTCGCCGACATGACCGTCGACGAGCGGATCGAGCTGCTCAAGAGCAACATCCTGCACTACTCAAAGGACCTGCTGCAGTTCGACGTCGTGGAGATCCGCCTGCTCGACCCGCAGACCGGACGGCTGGAGCCCCTGCTGGCCGAGGGCATGCAACCGGAGGCCGAGGCCCGCATCCTCTACGCCCGCCCGGAGCACAACGGCGTGACGGGCTACGTGGCCGCCACCGGCCACAGCTACTTCTGCAGCGACACGACCAAGGATCCGCTCTACCTCGAGGGCTGCAAAGGGGCCAAGAGCTCGCTCACGGTGCCGCTCATGCTGCACGACCAGGTGATCGGCACGTTCAACGTCGAGAGCCCGGAGCCGGGGGGCTTTACGCAGACCGACCTGCAGTTCCTCGAGATCTTCTCCCGCGACGTGGCCGCCGCCCTCAACACGCTCGAACTCCTCGTGGCCGAGAAGGCCTCGACGGCCGCGGAGAGCATCGAGGCCATCCACGGCGCCGTCGCCCTCCCCGTGGACGACATCCTGAACGACGCCTGCAGCGTCATGGAGCGCTATATCGGCCACGATGCCGACGTCGTGGAGCGGCTCCAGCGAATCCTGCGGAACGCCCGCGACATCAAGCAGGTGATCCACCGCGTGGGCGAGCAGATGACCCCCAGCTCCGCCCACACGCAGCGGCGGCAGGGGGAACGACGGCGGGCGCTGGCGGGCCGCCGGATCCTCGTGGTGGACGCCGACGAGCAGGTGCGGGTCGCAGCCCACGCCCTGCTCGAGCGCTCGGGCTGCACGGTGGAGACCGCCCGCGACGCCGCCGAGGCCGCGTCGCTCGTGCGGGCCGGCGGCGCCGACGCCTACGACGTGATCATCTCCGACATCCGGCTCCCCGACATGAGCGGCTACCAGCTCCTGCTCAAGCTCCAGGAAATCCTCGACGTCGTGCCGCTCGTGCTCATGACCGGCTTCGGCTACGACCCTGGCCACTCGATCGTGAAGGCCCGCCAGGCCGGCATCGACCTCGTCCTCTTCAAGCCCTTCCGCGTGGACCAACTCCTCGACACCGTCGAGAAGGCGATCGCCCGCCGCACGACTGCCGCCGTCCCGAACACCTGAGCCTGCGCGGGCTGGCTCGAGGAAGCTCGCCGGCCAGCCGGCGGTGAACCCTCCGTCGGTCGCTACGGGATTCCTCCCGCCACCCGGGTACCCGATGGCACGCACAAAGCTACGGATATCCCTGCGCTCCTCCTCCGGGTTCCCCGACCGTCTGGCCTCCCATTTCTGGTCGGGACTACCTTTTCAACGCACAAGCCTCGCTCACACCAAAGTTGGATAGGCGAGGCGGTGCCCATGCCCCGAGAGCCGGCGTTGGCGGCAAGCGAAGGCAGGATGCCGAGAGCGCAGCCGCCATCGAGCGAGCGCAGGGCATGGATGCCCGAAGCGAGCGTCCGGCGACGGGGCGTGGGCACCGCCTCGCCGGGCCCCGCCATTTGACCGTCAACTCAGTGGCAAACCGGGCAAGAGACGGGGGCTGGACTCGGCCTTGACCCGAGCAGGCGGCCGGCGGTACTTCTCCCTCCCCAACTGGTCCATTGCTGCCGCAGAGGAATCTCGCCGTCATGGTCGGAATCACCCCCCGCACCGCTGCTGGAGAATTCGCCACCAGGCTCTTGCCGGTCGCGGCCTTGCTACTCGTGTGCCTCGGCACGGCCGTGACGCTCCACGCCGACGACCTGCCCCCGCCGGCGCAGAGCGATGCCGAGGCCGCCCGGCGGCTGATCCAGCAGGCGCTCGACAAGAACCAGCCGCCCCCCGCGGCCGCAGCCCCGACGCCGGGGGATCCCGCATCCGAGGCGCTGGTGCTGGCGAAACTCTCGGCGGAAGTCGCCGCGAAGTCACTCGAGGCCAAGCGGCTCGCCCAGAAATCACCTGCCGAGGCGCTCGCCATGCTCGACGCCACGGCTGCCGGCATCGACGGCCAGCCAGTCCCGGCGGAGAAGAGGGATCAGCTGCTGAAGCGGATCGAGCGGGCCCGGCGTGACATCGAGGAGACCACGGGCAAGCGGCGGGCCGAGCTGGCACTCGAGGCGCGCAACGATCAGATCGAATCGGAGATCGGCCGCGAGCGAGCCGCGAAGGTCGAGGTCGACCAGCGGATCGCGCTGCTCGTCGAGGAATACAACTCGCTCGTCGATCAGCACCGCTATCCCGAGGCCGAGGCCGTCGCCAAGAAGGCGGGCGAGCTCGCCCCGGACAACCTGGTGGTGCGGCAGTTGCTCGCCCAGAGCCGCGTGATCCGTCGGATCGACACCCAGCGAACGATCGACGGCAGCCAGCAGTCGGGCTTTCTCGACGTGGTCGAGGACACTGAAAAGTCGGCGGCGCCCTTCGCCGGCCCGATCGAGTTTCCCGCCACCCGCGACTGGAAGGACCTCACGAAGAATCGGGCGCAGCTGCAGGCGGAGGGCCGATCGCAGGCCTCGCCGGCCGAGCTCGAGATTCACCGCAAGCTCGAGATGAAGGTGAAGCCCGACTATCGCAACAAGCCACTCTCGGCCGTGCTCGATGGTCTCGCGAAGCAGGCGGGCGTGGGCATCCATCTCGACATGGTGGGCTTTCAACAGGAGGCAGTCGGCAGCGACACGCCCGTCACGCTCGCGCTCGATCAGCCGATTTCGCTCAAGAGCGCCCTCAAGCTGCTGCTCGAGCCGCTGCATCTCGGCTACGCCGTCCGCGACGAGGTGCTGAAGATCACGAGCCCGCGGCTGGTGAAGGGGGACGTCTACGCCGTGACGTACCCCGTGGCCGACCTCGTGCTGCCGATCCCAAATTTCTCGTCCGACGGCCTCGGTATCGCCGGGGCCCTCCGAGACGGCTATTCACAGGCCTCCCTCCGCAACTCGCTGAACGTGGAGGTGGGTCCCCTCCCGGCCGGCATGAATGCCGCCGGAGCCTCCATGGGCGACGGCCAGGTGAACCCGGCATCGCTGGCCCAGGTTCAGGCTCGGGGCAATGCCGCCGGCTCACCCTCGGCGATCCCCTTCGGCCCGACGCCCGCTGGCGGCGGCCAAGCCGATTTCCAGTCGCTCATGGACCTGATCCAGAGCACCGTCGCCTTCGAGACCTGGGAACCGCAGGGCGGTGCCGGACAGATCAAGCCGTTCGCCACGAACTTGAGCCTGGTCATCAGCCAGACCCAGGAAGTGCACGAGGAGATCGCCGAGCTCCTCGAGCAGTTGCGGCGGCTCCAGGATCTCCAGGTGACGATCGAGGTGCGGTTCATCACGCTCGCCGACACGTTCTTCGAGCGGATCGGCGTGGACTTCGACTTCAACATCCAGACCAACTCCAACGAGCCGCTCAACATGACGGCGATTCCGACCCAGTCCAACGGATCCACGTCGCCGTTCACGGCGGGCCTGCAGGCCAATCCGGGTGGCCGGTCGCAGACGATCGGCCTCGACAACGCCGGCAATCCGGGCGTCGCGCTGTCGCAGCAGGCACTCGCGGTGTCACAGGGTCAGGCGCTCAATGCCGCGCCCGGCTCCACGCCCCGGAACTTCTTCTCGATCCCGTTCCGGCAGAACAGCTTCGGGGCCGCCACCGTTCCGGCGCTCCCAGGCCTGCCCGACCCGGTGACGTCGGCCGCCAACTTTGGCTTCGCGATCCTCTCCGACATCGAGGCCTACTTCCTCATTCAGGCGGCCCAGGGCAACACGCGATCGAACGTGATGCAGGCCCCGAAGGTCACCCTTTTCAACGGCCAGCAGGCGTTCGTCTCGGATACGCGGCAGCGGCCGTTCGTGACGGCGGTCGTGCCGGTCGTCGGCGACTTCGCCGCCGCCCAGCAGCCGGTGATCACGGTGCTCAACGAGGGTACGGCCGTCAACGTGCAGGCCGTGGTCTCGAACGACCGGCGGTTCGTGCGACTCACGCTCGTGCCGTTCTTCTCGCAGATCGGCAACGTGACCGAGTTCCAGTTCGAGGGCTCCAAGACGTCGCGAGCCAAGAGCAGTGACGAAAAGTCGGAGGCGAAGGAGAAGAACAACAACGGCCTGATCGACCTCGCCACCGACAACAAGGCGCTCAAGACCAACGAGCTCGAGCTCGCCTCGAACGGCACCACGATCCAGCAGCCGGAGTTTCTCTTCACGACGGTGACCACCACCGTCAGCGTGCCGGACGGCGGCACCGTGCTCTTGGGCGGCATCAAGCGGCTCCGCGAGGGCCGCAACGAGTATGGCGTGCCGATCCTCTCGAAGATTCCCTACGTCAACCGGCTCTTCAAGAATGTCGGTCTCGGCCGCACGACAGACAGCCTGATGCTGATGGTGACGCCACGGATCATCATCCAGGAGGAGGAGGAGCAGAAGCTCCTCGGTGACGCCCGGCCATGACGCCCCGCCTCGCGATCCTCGCCGGCGCGGTGCTCGGGGCCGTCTCGGTCGCGGCCGGCGCCTTCGGCGCGCACGGACTGAAAGCCTTTCTCGAATCAGCGGGTCAGTCGGCCAACTGGGAAACGGCCTTCCGCTATTCGCTCGTCCATGCGGTGGCGATCGTGGCGACCGGTCTCGTGGCCGCGGTGCCGCAGTCGACGGGCTGCCGCGGCACGCTCACCGCCGCCACGGCCTGCTTCATCCTCGGCACGCTCATCTTCAGCGGCTGCCTCGCCGCCCTCTGCCTCACGGGCGTGAAAATCCTCGGCGCGATCGTGCCCATCGGCGGCACGCTCCTCATCGCCGGCTGGATCCTCCTCGCGATCGCCGCCCTGCGACTCACCCCGTAAACTGAAATGACCACAGCGGGTAGGCGAGGGGGTCGGTGCAAGCTCGAGGAGCATTTGGACCGAGTCTTCGAGGTCCCGCGACGCGACTTGTGCCGCCCCCGAGCCGGTGGATGGTCTGTTGGGGCCCGACTTACAGGTCGTTCGCCGGGGCGCCACCCCCCGCGCCGAAGGGATCGGCCTCGGCAGCGGGCTTCTCCTCGGCCGCAGGCTCCGACGGAGTGGCGAACGGATCCTCCTTCTCGGCAGCAGGCTCGGCAGGCTCCGTCGCCTCCGCCGCGGGCTCGGCCGGCGCGGCGAGCGGATCGGCTGCCGGCTCTGCGGCGGGCGCCGGCACGGTCTCGGCCGGTGTCGGCTCGGCGGCGGGTTGATCCGCGAACGGATTCTCCTTCGCAGCGGGCAGCCGCTCGACCGGACGAACTCGCCGCAGCACCTCGGGCTGGGACTCCTCGATCCCGGAGTAGCGCCGCTTCACCGCCTCGCGGTCACGCTGCAACGCGGCCACGCGGGCCCGAATCCGATGCCGCTCCAATTGCAGCCGCTCCGGTCCCTGAACGCGTTCGAGCGATCGCGACACCGACCACATGCCCACCGCGCGAGACTCCCGCTCGGCGGCTTCGGTGAAGTCGGCCTCGGCCTCGTCGATCCGGCCGAGCTGCAGCGCCGCCAGGCCGCGGAAGTACCAGGCCCGCGGATCGTCGATGCCTCCTTGGATCGCCGAACTCAAGTCGTCGTGGCTGCGGACGTAGTCGCCCGCGAAGTACGCATGCACGCCACCGCCATAGGCCGCGGCCAGCGGCAGGCTGTCAATCGTGGCGATCTCGTCAGCCCACGCGGCGACGCCACCGAGCGTCAGTCCTGCGACGAGAAGGCAGCTGCCGGCCACGCCGATCCGAGACCATGAACGAGCATCACCAACGGCCATCGCGGACTCCACACAACGACGTTTCACGGACCTCTCCCCCGCAGCGGTATCGACTGGGACCCGACGCTCACCTGCACATCCCCCGCCGACCCGGCAGAATCCTCATGATCAGACGCTCACCGCGGCCGCAGGGTTTGCCCATCCCCGACCTCTCCCCGCCGCAGGGCATGCCGCCGAAACGTGGCCTCCGCGAGAAACACGGCCGGACGCACCAGTTGCATCATCACCGGCTCGGCAGGCCAGCCGAAGGCCTCCAGCAGTCGGTCGAACTCGGCCGGGGGGCAGCTCCCGCGCAGGTCGCAGAGCAGCACCCGCCCGTCGCGTTCGAAGGCATTGCCGTCCACCTGCCAGGCCAGCCCTTCCCTCGTGCTCGTCCAGACGAACGATCCGTCCGGCTCGGCGAACATCCGCTCGAGGGCCTCCAGCCGCCCGAAGGCCGTGTCGAAGCCGACCCGCAAGGGGGTGGCGAGTGCGTCGCGCGGCACGTCGAGCGTGGGCCAGTCACCCCAGGCGTCAACATAGTCGCCCGACTCCCGGGCCTCGGCCGGCCGGGCGTGGAGCGTGATGTCGAAGGCGTAGAGTGGCTGCCTCGTCATCCGCGGCCGGCCCCATCGTCCTCGGCGACGCTTTCGCCCACCCAGGTCGCATAGGTCGCCGAGGCCGTGATCGAAGCCATGATGATCTCGGGAGTCTCATAGGCGTGGCCGGCTGCGATCGCGGCCGCGCAGGCTGCCGAACGGGCGGCCGTGGTCTTGCAGGTGCACCGCCACTCGGTTGCCGTCTCGGGGCGTCCCTTCCAGAAGTACGTGCTGCAGATGGGCCCGTCGATCTGCACGCAGGCTGCGAGCCGGTCGCGCACGAGCCGGGCGGCGAGCGCCGCGGCGGCCTCCTCCGTCGCGCAGGTCGTGCGGATCTCGACGAGCGCCGCCGGCGACCGCTCGACGTCTTGAGGCATCATCGTCTGAATGGCTCCCGGGTCGGGTCAGGCGGCATCGATGATCGTGGTGCTTGTCGGCGTTGCCAGCGGCAGCGGGCTGTCGGCTTCCACGCCCGGGATCTGCAACCGTCCCCATCCCTTCGGCCGCTGCACGACGGTCGGCGGGGGCCCGGGACTCCGTGAGCCTCCACCGATGCTCCATCCTGACGCGATGGTCGGTCCCAGGCAAATCACCCGAGCACGTTCCAGTTCCGTGGAGCAGGCCGCAGGCAGATGCCCGAGCACGGTCGTACCGCTCGACACAACGGGCGGCCGGGGCGCGAGCAGTTCGTGGGCATCGCCCGGGACACGCCAATCCTGGCCTCGGGCCGCAGCCTCGAAGAAGGCGGCGAGCGCGTCGCAGGCCGCAAAGCCGGACGGCGAGATCGGCGGCTGCCGAGTTGTTTCCCTGTGCCAGGCAGCCACGCTTCGCCGCCAGACGGTTTCGAGTTCCGTGGCGTGTTCCACGGCCGTCATGGCCGATCCGCGGAACGAGTCGAGCCAGCGGCCCATCACCGCCGGAATGTCGAGCGGGCCACAGGCAGCCAGCGCCGTGACGAGCGAACGACAGACCGGTGCCGCGGGCGTGGCCATCACGGCAGCGCTGAACCGGGCGACGAGGTCCACGGCCACGCTCTCGCCGATGGTCGGCTGCCAGCCACGACCGCCGGCTCGCCGGCTCTCGCCGAGTGCGGCGCAGGGATCGCACTCGATCCCATGCCGCACGGTCGTGACGTCGTCGGACCAGACGGAGCCGATGCAAAGCCCATGCCTCGCTGCCTCGTGGCGGGCATCATCGAGCCATGAGTCGCGATCTCCGGCGAGCAACGCGACCCGCACCGGCACGGGCGTCGTCATTGCCAGCACGGGCCGGCCGCGGCGATCGGCCGTCGGCACCGGGAGGCCATGCCGGGCCCAGCGGCTCACTCCCAGGAGCAGTCGTCGCCCGCGGCGTGCCGCATGCATGAGCACCGCATGCCGTGCCACCTGGGCCGCGCGGCCGTCATGCCAGGGCCGCATCCGCCCCGTCCAGGCCGTACTCGTGAGGCAATCGAAGATGTCGCCCGCCAGCACGAGCTGAAGGTGGTCGAGCGGATGGTAGCTGCCGTCGCGGCGAAATCCTGCCCGCACCGCTGCCCGGTGCACGGCCTGAAGCCAGACGCCCACGTGCGGAGCCGCGGCGGCCGCCGCGAGCGTGCCGTCGCCGAACATCCAGTTTGCGGAAACGACCAGCATGCCGACCCCCACTCGTCAGCATCGACCAACCCGGCCGGTGGCGGCGCGGCAGCGCGCGGCGGATGCGGGTCACGCGGGTGGCGCAAACCCGGACGGCCAACCAAAAGGCCGTGAGGGGTTGCCCATGCCCCGGGAGCCGGCGTATGCCGCCGAGCGGAGGCAGGATGCCGGGAGCGAAGGCGGCATCGCGCGAGCGCAGGGCATGGATGCCCGAAGCGAGCGTCCGGCGACGGGGCATGGGCGGCCCCGAACTTCCGCCACAGGAGATCGACCTGCGGTGGAATAGACGGGTCTGCGGCTTTCAGACCGTGGGCCGCATGCGGAGCATGCGGACTACGGCGCACGCGTGTGGACTCAGTCCCACCACAGGCCCGTCTTCGGACGTGCGGCGAGGGCCGTGGTCCGCTGCGTGTCCAGGTCGTCCGCTGCCTGGGCGTTGGCCGCGAACTGCCACGGCTGGAACTGCACGCCGCCGGAGGCGGTCAGCACCCAGGTCGTGCCCTTCTTCAGGCCGCTGGCCACGGTCGGCACCGTCTCCGGAACCTCGTACTTCGGCAGCGGAATGACCGCCGCGTCCAGCAATGGCGCGAGGTCGAGACCGGCCCGGGTGTCGAGTTGCCGCCCCTTGATGAGGGCGGCGACCACGGCGAGATCGACCGAATTCATCAGTTCGGTGAACACCGGGTGCTTCGTGCCGAGTTCATCGTAGTGAGCCGTCATCGCATCGCACCATGTCTCGGCGGCCTTGTCGGGGCGGCCCGCGCCGCGCTCGATGCCGTCCTTGCCCGCCAGATCGCTTTCCGTGAGGCACTTCATCCGGCGGCCGGAAAGTCGCCAGGCAAGCTCGTCGGCGTCGCGGGCGATGGGATCGTATTCCGGTTCGAGCCAGAATCGGGGCAGCGAGGCCCCCCGCCCCCCCGCGGGCACCATCGCGAGGTAGCTCGGCAGCTGTTTCAGGCCCGACGGTTCCAGCCCCATGCTGATCCGCTTCATGCGGTAGTCGGCGGCCACGAGCACCTGGGCGAACCGGCTGTCGGCGGGCACGCCCCCCACGGTCACCGTCTGCAATCCCAGCGCCTGCTCCATGCCGCGAAACAGCGGCTCGGGGTTTCCCGTCACCGCTCGTTGCGTGGCGAGGAAGGCGTCGAGTCGCGCAAGCCCGTCGCGGCTCGGATCGATGGAACAGGTGATGCCCCCCGCCCGGGCGGCGTCGATCGCCCGCAGGGCGACGACGAGATCTTCGAACATGAGCAGCGGCCGCTTGCTGGCGGCGCCCACGATGGCACCCGAGGGCGCCACGACCGGCGTGTCGGCCGGGCCGACGAGCACGATGTCGTGGCGATCGGGATCGACGAACACGGCGGTGATCTGCTGCAGTCCACCGAGGAACATCACGTCGATCGGGACGGCCTTGCCGGCAGTGACCGCATCCCGCACGGCGGCGGTCACGGCGGACAGCGACACCTTGCGGAGCGGGCCGGCCTTGATCGCTTTCGCATCGGCCAGGGCCGCGCGGCGCTCCGCTGCCAGCGATTCGACCGCCCGGGCGTCGAGATTGCGCACGATGCCGTCGGCATCGATCGCGATGCCGCCGGTGTTTCTGCCGATTCCACCGCCGCCGAACTGCCCGTGGGCAGTGCCCACCAGCGCGAGCGCCATCAGCGCGGCAGCCGCCACGGCCCGAATCGGCCGTCGAGATCCGTCCCGAAGATGCATACTCAGGTCCCTGCGTGCGGGTGCGACGAAACCATCCTCTCCGCAGATGCTAGTTGGCGGTGAAAGTGGCGGCAAACCCGGTTCTGGCCTGAAATCCCGGGTTTCGGGCTGTCGCCCCCCCGGAGGCCCCTCGCCAACCCCATGCGCCTCGATCATGATGCGGACTGCAAGCGAGTTCCCCCCCTTCCAACTCGAGCCGGAGTAGCGCCGCGATGGACGCCCCCCTGCCGCCGGCATTTCTCGTCGTGAACGACCCGGTCATGGGCCGCAGCGTCACGCCGCTCGTGCCCGGCCAACGCATCACCATCGGCCGGGCGCCCACGAACATCGTCGTGATCCACGACGAGCAGGCCAGCCGATTCCATGCGGAGGTCTTTTCGGGCTCCCGCGGCTGGATGGTTCGCGATCTTCAGAGCCGCAACAGCACACGGGTCAACGGCCGGGCGATCACCGCCGATCACCGGCTCGCAGCAGGCGACACGATCACGATCGGCCATGCCATGCTCGTCTTCAGCGCGGGCGACACACCCACCGCCCAGACCGTCTCAGCCGAGCAACCGGCTCCGCCCGTCGCCCCACCGGCGGCCCCCGCGTCACGGCGGCCGCTCGACGAGGTTTTCCTGATGGTCGGACGGAGCGCCGCGATCCAGGCCATCCGCGAGCAGATCGGGCGGGTGGCAGGAACCAAGGCGACGGTGCTCGTCCGCGGCGAGAGCGGCTCGGGCAAGGAACTCGTCGGCCGTGCCGTCCACGATGCTAGTGATCGCCGCAGCGGCCCCTTCGTCTGTCTCAACTGCGCCGCGCTGTCCGAGACGCTCCTCGAGAGCGAGCTCTTTGGCCACGAGAAGGGCGCCTTTACCGGCGCCACGGACCGCAAGATCGGCAAGTTCGAGGCGGCCCACGGCGGCACGCTCGTGCTCGACGAGATCGGGGAGATGAGCCCGGCGATCCAGGCCAAGTTTCTCCGAGTGCTGGAGGGGCATCCGTTCGAGCGGGTCGGCGGGAGCACGCGGGTGCAGGTCGATGTGCGGGTGGTCGCCGCCACCAACCGTGACCTCGAGGCCGCGGTCACCGCCGGCAGCTTTCGCCGCGACCTCTACTTTCGCCTCAAGGTCGTCGAGATCCTCGTCCCGCCACTGCGCAGACGGCCGGAAGACATCGCCGTGCTGGCGACGCACTTTCTCGAGCGGTTCGCCGCCGAGACGGGACGGCGGCTCCGGGGCTTCACTCCCGCCGCCACCGAGGCCCTCGAGGGCTACCGCTGGCCGGGCAACATTCGCGAGCTGCGCAACTGCGTGGAACGGGCGGTGGTGCTCGCCCAGCGGGAATGGATCGACGTCGATGACCTGGCGCTCTCGCAGCTTCCGGTGGCCGGTGACACGGGAAAGGTCCCGCAGTCTGCCGGCCCATTCACGCCGATGTCGATCGACGAGATGGAGCGGCGACACGTGCTTGCCACGCTCGAGGCCGTTGGCGGCAACAAGACGAAGGCGGCGGCCATCCTCGGCATCGAGCGGTCCACGCTCGACCGCAAACTCGCGAAGTGGGCGCGGGCGTAGGCGCTCGAGGCGCGCCGGCTCGGGGGCGGTACAAGTCTCGTCGCGGGGACCTCGAAGACTCGGTCCAATGCTCCTCGAGCTTGCACCGACCCCCTCGCCTTCCCGAGCGTGATGGGAGTGGTGCTGGCATCACATGTCGAAGTACTTTTTCCAGTATTCGACGTCGGCGGGGGTCGGCGCGGCGGGCTTTTCGTCGGCGGCCCGGTGGGTGCGGCGGCGGCGGTCGGCGCGGGCGTCGGCGAGCCACTCTTCGCATGAGACGGCCTTGGCCCGGCGGCGGCGGGCGGCTGCCTGGAGCCGGCGGTCGCTCGAGACGACGACGAGACGAGACGGCGCCGTGTCGCCTTCGACGAGCTCCTCGATCAGCGTGTCGGCATCGGGATACTCGCGGGCGAACCAAACGCGGATGCCGCGGTGAACGAGCCGGCCGGGCAGGCCGTCCGGTGCCCGAGCCGCGTCGAACACGACGATCGTGTCGGCGGCGTGATCGTCGAGCAGTTCGCAGAGCAGATCGAGCAGCGCCACCCGCGACTGCTCGAAGCCGCGGGGGCCGCGTTCGGCCCCGAACACCCCCGACGCATGGAGGAGGTTGTAGCCGTCGATGATGAGGGTCATGGCCCCGGGTTCATCCCAGCCGATGCTTGATCCGGCCGCCCACGATCGTGGCGACCGCCCTGCCCCGCAGCGTCCACCCGTGGAACGGCGAGTTGACGCTCTTCGAGCGGAAGGTGTCGATATCGACCTGCCAGGAACGCTCGGGGTCGATCAGCGTGATGTCGGCCACGGCGCCGGGCCGCAGCGTGCCCCGGTTAATGCCTAGGATCCGGGCCGGCAGCGTGCTCAACGCCTCGATGAGCCGCGGCCAGCCGATCCGGCCGGTGGTCACGAGGCGGGTCACCGACAGCCCCACGGCCGTCTCCAGGCCGAGAATGCCGAACGGTGCCCGATCCAGTTCGAGCATCTTCTTTTCGCGTGCATGCGGCGCATGGTCGGTGGCGATGCAATCGATCGTGCCATCGACCAGCCCCTCGATGATCGCCTCGACGTCGGCGGCCGTTCGCAGCGGCGGGCTCATCTTGTAGTTGGAGTCGAAGCCCCGCAGGCTCTCGTCGGTGAGCGTGAAGTGGTGCGGGCAGGCCTCGGCGGTGACGCGGGCGCCCCGCCGCTTGGCGTCGCGGATGAGGGCCACGCCGCCGGCGGTCGAAACGTGCATCACGTGAAGCCGGCCTCCGGTGGCCTCGGCAAGGGCGATGTCCCGGCCGATCATCACGTCCTCCGCGGCGGCCGGCATGCCCGGCAGGCCGAGCAGCAGCGACACCAGCCCCTCGTTCATCACGCCGCCGCGGGAAAGCTCCAGCACCTCCTCGTGGGCGAGAATCGGCTTGTCGAACATGCGGCAGTATTCGAGGGCCCGCCGCATCAACTCGGCGTCGTAGACGGGCGCGCCGTCGTCGCTGAACGCCACGGCCCCGGCCTCGACGAGCCGGCCGATCTCGGCCAGTTCCTTCCCCTCACGGCCGCGGCTCACGCACGCCACCACGAACACATTGCAGGTGTCGGCCCGGGCCGCCTTCTGGTGGATGAACTCGACCGCCGCCTGCGTGTCGATGGGCGGTTCGGTGTTGGGGATGCAGGCGACGCTCGTGAAGCCGCCGGCGAGGGCGGCCCGCGTGCCGGTCTCGATCGTCTCGTCCTCCTCGCGGCCCGGCTCGCGGAGGTGCACGTGCATGTCCACGAGCCCGGGCGCCACGATCAGCCCTCCGGCCTCGATCGTCTCGTCCGCGCGGCCGAGAGGCTGCCCCCCCTCGTGGCCGATCGACACCACGAGCCCGTCGCGCACGAGCACGTCGTCGATCCGGTCGATGTTCTGGGCCGGGTCGATCACCCGGCCGCCGCGAATGAGAAGCGTGGCCATCAGACGATCCTTTCCTGTCGGGCGATGGAGCCGTCGACCGAGCCGCCTCGCGGCCCGCAGAGCAGCCAGAGCACGGCCATCCGCACGGCCAGCCCGTTGGTCACCTGGTCGAGAATGAGCGACTGCCCGCAGTCGGCCACCTCGGCGGTCACCTCGACGCCACGATTGATCGGTCCGGGGGCGAGGATCAGCAGGTCGGACTTCGCCCGCCGCAGCCGCTCGCCCGTCATGGCATAGAGGTGGGCATATTCGCGGACCGACGGAAACGGCCGGGTGTTCTGCCGCTCGAACTGGATCCGCAGCAGGTTCAGCACGTCGCACCGCGGAATGATCGCATCGAGGTCGTGCGACACCTCCACGCCGATCTCCCGCCAGCGATCCGACACGAGCGTGGGCGGTCCGCACAGAATGACGTGGGCGCCCAGTTTCATCAGTCCCCAGAGGTTGGAGCGGGCGGTGCGGCTGTGGGAGATGTCGCCCACGAGGCCCACCGTCACGCCCTTCAGATCCCCGCGCCGCTCGCGGATCGAGAAGATGTCGAGCAGGCCCTGGGTGGGATGCTCGTGCGGACCGTCGCCGGCGTTGATCACGCCGACGTCGAGATACTTCGAGAGCAGGTGCGGCGTGCCGGGGGTGGCGTGTCGCACCACCACGGCGTCGATCCCCATCGCCTCCAGGTTCTTCGCCGTGTCGATGAACGACTCCCCCTTCGACAGGCTGCTCGACGCGGCCGTGAAGTCCACCACGTCGGCCCCCAGTCGCCGGGCCGCCAGCGAGAAGCTCGTGCGGGTGCGGGTGGAGTTTTCAAAGAAGAGGTTGACGATCGTGCGGCCGGCGAGCAGGGCGAGCTTGCTGCGACAGCCGTTGGTCGCCTCCTTGAAGAGGGCCGTGGTGTCGAGCAGCAGCCGCACTTCGTCGGGCGTGAGCCGCTCGAGATCCAGCAGGTGCCGGTGCTGCCATTGGGGGGGAACCGTTTCCCGGTCGAATGTCGCCGCGGGCATGGAGTGCCGTTTCCTTACACAACCTGAATAGGATCCAAACACGTTCGCGGGGTCGAAGTCTAGCAGAACACCGCAGTTTGCCACGGCCATCGGCGTCCGCGGCCCGCATGCCCCGCCGCCCCGCCGTTGGCCTTGTCGCGGCGGTTGGGCCCCCCCTATCCTCCGCCCCGTCTCGGTCCTGTTTCGGGGACGCACGCCCGGCCGCATGGCCGGCGAGCCAACCGCTCTCGGCGATGCACCACATGACACTCTTCCTCCGCGGTATCCCGTTTTCGCTGCGTGCGATCCTGCTGGTCACCATGCTCACGGGAGCGACCGGTTGCACGTCGGCACTGACCACCGCGTCGCTCCGGGGCCTTTCTTGGGACACCGCCGAACAGAAGGCGGATGTCGCCGACGACACGACCGCAGTCGCCGCCGATGGCGATGCCGACGAGCCGGACGACTCCGAGTCCCCGGTCGACAGTGACGCCCGGCGGGCGGCAGCCATCGAGGAGGCCATCTCGCGGCTTTCCAAGGTCGGCAGCCTGGACGAAGAGGCGCAGGCGACCCTGATGGCCACGCTGCACAACACAGCCCCGGAAGACTGGCCCGTCGTGATCGCGGAGTTCGCGACGGCTCTCGCGAAGGCCGGCACGGCGGCGGCAGCAGTGCCCCACGTGGTGGCCAAGGCCGATCTCGCTCCTCCGGCTTCCGCTCCCGAAGCCGCCGCGCCGGAGCCTCCCGCGCCGGCCGCTCCGGTGATGGCCGCCGTCGCGGCCGAGGCGGACGACGCCTCGCCTCCCGCTGCGGTGGCGGCTCCGGAACCTCTGCCGCCGCACGATCCAGTCGCTCCTGCCGAGCCGGATCCCAGCCTGTCGATTCGCACCGCCTGCTTCGCCTCGCGGGTGCAGGCCTGGGGCGTGTTCGACCGGTTTTCCACCGACCGGTTCGCGGCCGGCCAGGAGGTGATCGTCTACGTGGAGCTCGACGACCTTGCCGCCACCACCGCCGCCGACGGCCACACCACCTGCATCGATGCCACGCTCCGGCTCGTCGATGCGGCCGGCCACACGCTCACCGACTGGAATTTCGAGCCGATCGCCGAGACCTGCGCCAGCCGCCGCCGCGACTACTTCGCCCGCTTCGTCGTGCGGATTCCCGAGACGGCCGCCGCCGGCCGCGCCCACGTCGCGCTCGTCGTCACCGACACGCTCGCCGGCAAGACCGTCGAGACGACCCTGCCGCTCGAAATCACCGCCGACTGACCGGCGGACAGCCACATGCTCTCGCTAAGTCACCGCAGCGGCCAGTCGGGCGGGGCCATCCGATACAAGCCCTGAGCGCGAGCGAGGGGATGGCCGAGGGGATCGGCACTGCATGATCCGGCAAACTGTCTGCCATCGTTTCGTCGCATGTTTTCCGACTGACGGCGAACGTTCGTGGCCGGCACACCATCCCGCTCCTACCTTCTCTCGACCATTCGGACACGAGAGAGGTTCAGGGCGATGCAAACCCAGCCGCAGGTGTCGTTCGACGATCTTCCGGTGGACGAGACGGTCCGTGACGCGGTGCTCGACCACGTGAGCCAATTGGAGCGGCTCTCCGACCGGATCACCGGCTGCCACGTCGTGATCGCCCAGCCGCACCGGCATCATCGCGAGGGGCGGCTCTACTCGGTGCGGGTCGATCTGCTGGTGCCGGGCGGCGAGATCGTCGTCAATCGTGATCACCATCTCGACCATGCGCACGAGGACGTCTACGTCGCGGTCCGCGATGCGTTCCTCGCCGCCCGGCGCCGGCTCGAAGACCGTGTCCGCCGGATGCGCGGCGTTGAGAAGCGGCACGAACCGCGGGCCCAGGGCCGGGTGTCCCAGCTGTTTCCGCTGCAGGGATACGGATTCATCGAGACGCCCGACGGCCGGGAGATTTATTTCCATCGCCATGCGATCTCGGATCACGACTTCCACATCGTGGACGTCGGCAGTCCGGTCTGGTTCAGCGAAGAGGAAGGGGACGACGGACCGCAGGCACTGGCCGTGCAGCTCGTTCACCCCCACCGCCATGTGCTCCACGAGGGAGCGTCACCCGAAGGGGAGGCTCCATGACGCTCGTCAACGCCACCGAGTCGTTCGATGTGTCCATTCCAACCCCGAGCGCAGAGGGGGGTGTGGTCAAGCTGCCCGGCACGCTCTGCCTGCCGGCGCCGCCGACCGGGCTCGTGCTCTTCGCCCACGGCAGTGGTTCGAGCCGCCACAGCCCCCGCAACGCCTTCGTGGCCTCGGTGCTCCACGAGTCGTGGCTCGGCACGTTGCTCTTCGACCTGCTCACCGAGCAGGAGGCCACGGATCGCGTCAACGTGTTCGACATCGGCCTGCTCGCCGAGCGGCTGCTCGCCGCGATCCGGTTCGTGGGTGAGCTCGAGCACACGCGACACCTGCCGATCGGCCTGTTCGGCGCGAGCACCGGCGCGGCGGCGGCGCTGGTGGCGGCCGCCCGCGAACCGCGGGTGGGGGCCGTCGTGTCGCGGGGGGGCCGACCCGATCTCGCGGGCCGCAAGCTACGGGCCGTGCGCGTGCCCACGCTGCTCGTCGTGGGCGAGCTCGACACGGAAGTGCTCGCGCTCAACGAGCAGGCCTCCGCGCTCCTCGACTGTGACAAGCGGCTGGCGGTCGTGCCGGGTGCGACGCATCTCTTCGAGGAGCCCGGCACCCTCGACGAGGCCGACCGGCTCGCCGCGGAATGGTTCGCCAAACATCTGCATCTGTGAGCATTCGCTTTCGTCGTTTCACCGCTCCGGAGAGAACCCGATGAATCACCGCACGTTCACCGATCGCGACGAGGCTGGCTGGATGCTGGTGGAGCGGCTCCGTGGCCAGTCGCTCGAGAAGCCGGTGGTGCTCGCGATCCCGCGCGGCGGGGTCGAGGTCGGTGCGGCACTCGCCCGCGGGCTCGGCTGTGAGCTCGACGTCGTGCTGTCGCGAAAGCTCCGCGCCCCGCACCAGCCGGAGCTCGCGCTTGGCGCCGTTTCGGAGGATGGCGACGTCTACCTGAACCACTTCGCCTCCGCGATGACCGACGTGGGCGATGCCTACATCGAGGCCGAGCGAAAGCGGCAGCTGGCGGAGATCGACCGGCGGCGGACGATGTTTCGGGCGGTCCGCCCGCAGGCCGACGTGAGGGGCCGCACGGTCGTCCTCACCGACGACGGCATCGCCACCGGCGCGACGATGATCGCCGCGCTGCACACGGTGCGTGCGGCCGGTGCGAAGCAGATCATCGTGGCCGTGCCGGTCGGCGCCCCCGACCGGATCGACGCGATTCGGCCGCTGTGCGACCGCGTGGTCTGCCTGCAGGAGCCGGAAGCCTTTTGGGCGATCGGTCAGTTCTATCGGAATTTCGAGCAGGTGGAGGACGAGCGGGTCGTCGAATTGCTCCGCGACTACGGCCTCCCCGCCACGAAGTGGGAACGCGCCACGGCCACCCTGTAGGTGCAGACTGGCAGTCTGCACACGCCCGCATTCGCAGAGTACCACTCTGCGGCTACAGGTAATCTTCGCAGAGTACCACTCTGCGGCTACAGGTAATCTTCGCAGAGTACCACTCTGCGGCTACAGGTAATCTTCGCAGAGTACCAT
>JBJTIE010000161.1:0-14331 GCA_046094845.1 Planctomycetaceae bacterium
TGAGCGACGTCTCGCTCCGCAGAAAGCCCTCCTTATCAGCGTCGAGGATCGCCACGAGTGACACCTCCGGCAGATCGAGCCCCTCACGAAGCAGGTTCACGCCCACGAGCACGTCGAACTTCCCTTCGCGGAGTTCCTTGAGCAGTTCCACCCGCTCGAAGGCGTCAAGCTCGCTGTGCAGCCATCGGCAGCGAACCTTCCGCTCTTGGAAATACGCCGTGAGATCCTCGGCCAGCTTCTTCGTCAGTGTGGTCACGAGCACCCGATGCCCGGCCGCCACCACCCTGTCGATCTCACCGGCCAGATGCACCACCTGCTGCTTCGCCGGCACGATTTCGATGACGGGATCGAGCAGGCCCGTGGGCCGGATCACCTGCTCCACCACCTCGCCTCCCGTCCGCGCGAGCTCCCAAGTGCCGGGCGTGGCCGACACGAACACCGTCTGGTGCAGCCGCTTCTCCCACTCGTCGAACATGAGCGGCCGGTTGTCGAGGGCGCTCGGCAGGCGGAAGCCGTGCTCCACGAGCGTCGTCTTGCGGGCCTTGTCGCCCGCGTACATGCCGCGGACCTGCGGCACCGTCACGTGCGACTCGTCCACGAAGAACAGAAAGTCTTCGGGGAAGTAGTTGAAGAGCGTGGTCGGCGTGCTGCCGGGAGCCCGGCCGGAGAGCGGCCGCGAATAGTTCTCGATGCCAGGACAGAAGCCCGCCTCGAGCATCATCTCGATGTCGAAGCGGGTGCGGGCGTTGAGCCGCTGGGCCTCGAGCAGCTTGCCCTGGCTCTTGAGCTCCTCCAGCCTCTGGTCGAGCTCCGCCTTGATGGTGGAGACGGCCGCCTTGATCCGGTCCTCGGGCATCACGAAGTGGCGGGCGGGATAGAAATACATCTCGTCCTTCTTCGCCGCCACCTCGCCGCTCGTGGGATGCGTGATGGCGATCGCCTCGATGGTGTCGCCCCAAAACTCCACGCGGCAGGCCAGCTCGTCGTAGGGGGGCCAGATGTCGACCGAGTCGCCACGGACGCGGAACTTCCCGCGGTCGAGGGCGATGTCGGTCCGTTCGTAGTGGATCGACACGAGCCGTTCGAGCAGCTGGTCGCGGGTGAGCGTCATGCCGCTGGCGAGCCGCACGACCATCGCCCGGTAGTCGTCGGGCGAGCCGAGGCCGTAGATGCACGACACGCTGGCCACGACGACCACGTCGCGGCGGCTCACGAGCGCGCTGGTGGCGGCAAGCCGCAGCCGGTCGATCTCCTTGTTGATCGCGGCATCCTTCTCGATGTAGATGTCGCGCTGCGGGATGTAGGCCTCGGGCTGGTAGTAGTCGTAGTAGCTGACGAAGTAGTGCACCGCGTTGTGCGGAAAGAAGTCGCGAAACTCCGCATACAACTGGGCGGCGAGCGTCTTGTTGTGGGAGAGCACGAGCGTAGGGCGGCCCACGCGGGCGATGACGTTGGCCATGGTGAAGGTCTTGCCCGACCCGGTCACGCCCATCAGCACCTGCGAGGCACGCTGCTCGGCGACGCCGCGCACGAGCGCGTCGATGGCCGCCGGCTGGTCACCGGCCGGCTCGTAGGGGGCGACGAGTTCGAATACGCCGGGGCGAAGCGATGCCGTCTGGCTCATGGCCTCTCCCCTGCCCCGATCGGCCGCACGTGCCGTCGCAGTTGCTCGAGTGTCGCCGGCCCGATCCCCGGCACGTCGAGCAGGCCGTCGATCGACGTGAACGGCCCGCGCGTGGTGCGATGCAGCACGACCCGCTGGGCGGTGGACGGGCCGAGCCCGGGGAGCTGGGCGAGTTCCTCAACACTGGCCGTGTTGACGTCGATGGTGAACACCGCATCCGAGGCCGGTGCCAGGTCATGGTGCACGAGCCCACCCCGCAGGCCACCGACAGCCACGAACCAGATCGCCATGCCGGCCAACGCGATGCCCACGACCGCTGCGAGCAGCGGCTGAAACCGGGCGGGCAGGAACTCGGAATCGGAGACAGGCGTCTGCATGGGTTCTCGCCTGTTACGATACGCGATTCGCTTCCATTCGCCCCGCCACCCGTTTTCAACCGCCATGGCCAATCGCGCAGCCCAGCCCACAAAGCCCCGTTCCTGCCCTGATTTTCGCCAGTCTGCGTGGGACGAACACCTACAGGCCCACGTGGCCGCCGCAGCCGTTGGCTGGCTTGCCGAGGACCTCGGCCATGAGTGCGACTGGACGAGCGTCAGCCTGATTCCGGCGGATGCCAGGAGCGAACTGCGGGTCGTGAGCCGGACCGTTGGCGTAATCGCCGGCCTCTCCGCGGCGGCGGCGGTAACGGCGGTCGCCGATCCCCGGCTGCGGTTCGAGCCGACGGTGGCCGATGGGGCGGTCGTAGCCGCCGGCACGACCATCGCGACGCTCGCCGGCGCCACCCGGAGCGTGCTCACGGCCGAGCGGGTCGTGCTCAACCTGCTCGGCCGCATGTCGGGCATCGCCACCGCCGTGCGGCGGCTCGTCGATGCCGCCGCGGGCACCTCCTGCCGCATCTACGACACCCGCAAGACGGTGCCGGGCTGGAGGCTGCTCGACAAATACGCCGTGCGGATGGGGGGCGGTTGGAACCACCGCACCGGGCTCTACGACGCGATCCTGATCAAGGACAACCATCTCGCGGCACTGCGGGCCGCCGGACTCGGTCCCGCCGACGCCGTGCGGCAGGCCCGGGCCTTCGTGAAGAAGACGTTTCCACCGTCGCGGTCGGCGGCGATGATCGTGGAGATCGAGATCGACTCGCGCGAGCAGCTGGCAGACGTGCTGGCCGCCGGCCCCGACGTCGTGCTCCTCGACAACATGTCGGTCGATGAACTGGCGCGGTGCGTGACGGAACGCGATCGCGCGGCACCGCACGTGGTGCTGGAGGCGTCGGGCGGCATCAGGCCCGAGACGGTGCCGGCGATCGCGGCCACGGGTGTCGATCGCGTGAGCACGGGCTGGCCGACACACCACGCTCCGTGGCTCGACATCGCCCTCGACTGGGCGTGAGCCGTAGCGCCTGCCATGAGTAGCGGCAGATTGGCCATCTGCACACGGCAGTCAACCGCAGAGTACCAATCTGCGGCTACCGGTTTGGAAGCCATTCACCCTGTAGGTGAAGATTGGCAATCTGCACACGGCAGTCAACCGCAGATTACCAATCTGCGGCAACGGGGAACTACACGCCGAGAAGGCGGTTCCGCTTCGTACGGCGTTCAGCACGGAGGCGGGCGCGTCGCTTGGTCTCGCTCGGCTTCTCGAAGAACTCTCGGCGACGCATCTCTTTCTTGATGCCGCTCCGCTCCACCAGTTTCCGGAACCGGCGAACCGCTTCCTGGATGCTCTCCCGCTCACGTACCGTCAGCTTGACCATGCAGACTCCACAACCTCTGGCCCGCTCCGGGGCGGTTCAATCAAGGATTAGATCGGACATTTCGAGCCGCGGAGTATAGGGCACGCCGGCCGGGACGTCCATCGCTGCCGCCGCCGGCGTTTGCCCGGCTGCATCCCCTGGGGCACAATTGGGGGCGATTCGGACGTGAATTCCCGGCGGCGGCTCCGCCACCGGGAGCCGGCAGTCAGAGCCAATCCCCGGAAAAACGCCCCCATGCGGGTGGAACTGCTGCCCTCGAGCCTGCCGGCGTCCGGCGCCCGGTGTTCCGGCGCCCAGTTTCTGGTGTCGTATCTCGTCGATGACGCGGTGGCCATCGATGCCGGCTCGCTGGGCCTTCTCGCCGACCTGCGGCGGCAGGAGCGGGTTCGGCACGTGGTCGTGACCCACGAGCACATCGATCACATCGCAACGCTGCCGATCTTCCTCGAAAACGTCTACGCACCGGGCCCCGACTGCGTGGAACTGCTCGCCACCGAGGACGTGCTCGACTTCCTGCACCGCGACATCTTCAACGGCCGCGTCTGGCCGGACTTCTTCGCGCTATCCACCGGCGACGACCGGTTCGTCCACGGCACGCCACTTACGGCCCACGAGCCGCTCACGCGAGCCGGGCTCACGCTCACGCCGCTCCCCGTGTCGCACGTGGAAGGATCGCTGGGGGTGCTGGTTGACGACGGCCGCGTGGCCGTGGCCTTCCCATCCGACACGGGACCCACCGACCACTTCTGGCGGCACCTCGCGACGTGCGACCGCCTCCAGGCCGTGTTTCTGGAAGTCAGTTTTCCCGACGGAATGGCCGATCTTGCCGCGGTCACCGGGCATCACTGCCCGCGGTCGTTCGCTGCCGAGATTCGCAAGCTCGAGCGCGACGTCCGCTGGATCGTCGTCCACCGCAAGGCCCGCTACGCCGCCGAGATCGCCCGCGAGCTGGCGGCGCTCGGCCTGAAGAACGTCGAGCTCGTCGAGCCCGGCCGCGTCTACGAGTTCTAGAGCGCGTCAGGCCTTCGCCCGGGCGACCTTCCGCCGCTCGTGCTCCGAGAGCAGGATCTTGCGCAGCCGGATCACGGCGGGCGTGACCTCCACGAGCTCGTCGTCTTCGATGTATTCGAGCGCCTCCTCGAGCGACATCCGCCGCGGGGGCTTGAGCAGAATGTTGCGGTCGCTGCCGCTGGCCCGCATGTTGGTGAGCTTCTTTTCCTTCGTGGGGTTCACGGTCATGTCGTCACTGCGGGCGTTTTCACCGCAGATCATGCCCTCGTAGACCTCGTCGCCCGGCTCGATGAACAGGTCGGCCCGCTCCTGCAGGCCGTCGAGGCCGAAGGCCACCGCCTTGCCCGGCACCATCGACACGAGCACGCCGTTGGCCCGACCGGCCACCTCGCCCTCCATCGGTGCCCACCGCTCGAAGCGGTGATGCATGATCGCCGTACCCTGCGTGGCGTTGAGCACGCGGGTGCGGAGGCCGATCAGGCCGCGGGCGGGAATCGAGAACGTGGTGTGGGCGAACTCGCCCCGCGAGCCCATGTGCTTGAGCTGGCCGCGGCGGGAGCCGGTGAGCTCCATCACGGGACCAAGCTTGTCGTGCGGCACCTCGACGACGAGCGTTTCGAAGGGCTCGAGGATCGTGTCCCCTTCCTTCCGCAGGATCACCTTCGGTTTGCCGACGGAGATCTCGAAGCCTTCCCGCCGCATCGTCTCGATGAGCACGGAGAGATGGAGCAGGCCACGGCCCGAGACGGCGAACTGCTCGCTCCCCTCGATCGGCTCCACCCGCAGGGCCACGTTCCGCTCCAGCTCCTTGTCGAGCCGGTCGCGGAGATGGCGAGTGGTGAGGAACTTGCCCGACTTGCCGACGAGAGGCGACGTATTGATGCCGAACACCATCGACAGCGTCGGCTCGTCCACGGTGAGCCGGGGCAGCGGCCGCGGATCCACGGCGTCGCAGATCGTGTCGCCGATCTCCACGTCCCCGATGCCGCTCACGGCGGCGATGTCGCCGGCCGTCGCCTGTTCCACGTCGATGCGGCCGAGCTTGTCGAACGACTGCACGCCCACGAGCTTTGCCGGCACGAGCGTGCCTGCCGCCGTGGAGCGGACGATCGCCGAGCCCTTGGTGAGCGTGCCGGACTCGACACGGCCGATGGCGATCCGCCCCACGTAGTCGGACCAGTCGAGCGTGGTCACGAGCATCCGCAGCGGCGCCGAGTCGTCCACGAGCGGCCCCGGGATCTTCTCGAGCACGAGGTCGAGGAGCGGCTGCATCGTGCCCTCGCGGACAGCCGGATCGTGCGAGGCGTAGCCGCCGCGGCTGGAGGCGTAGACGTAAGGGAAGTCGGCGAGGTCGTCGTCAGCGCCGAGTTCGAGAAAGAGCCCGAGAATCTCGTCGAGCACCTCCAGCGGACGGGCGTCGGGCCGGTCGATCTTGTTCACGACGACCACCGGCCGCAGCCGGCATTCGAGGGCCTTCGAGAGCACGAACCGCGTCTGCGGCATCGGGCCCTCGGCCGCATCGACGAGCACGAGCGCCCCGTCGGCCATCCGCAGCACCCGCTCCACCTCGCCGCCGAAGTCGGCGTGGCCAGGGGTGTCCATGATGTTGATCTTCGTGCCCTTCCACTCGACCGCGATGTTCTTGGCGAGGATCGTGATGCCCCGCTCTTTTTCCAGGTCGTTGGAGTCGAGCATCCGCTCCGAGAGCTGGCTGGCCCGAAATTGCCCGCTCTGCTGGAGCAGGCAGTCCACGAGCGTGGTCTTGCCGTGATCGACGTGGGCGATGATGGCGATATTGCGGAGGTCGGTGCGACGGGAGCCGGTGGAGTCGGGAGACACGAGGAGCGGGAACCTGTGGTCAGGGAAAGGGTCGGGGGACCCGGCCGGGATGAGCGGGCCGGAACGAGGAGGGCCACACGCAATTGTACAGTATTTCAGGAACGGCGCATCGCTGCATAGGCCCGCTCGATGAGCGAGCCCGTTGATTCGTCCACGTTCACCGCCACCGCCGCAGCCCTCATGGCCGGCGAGCCGGGCCCTGCGACCGCCGCCGCGACAGCCTCGGCCCGCGCGGCGGCATCCGTGCCTACAAAGATTCCGACGAGTTCGTCCCCCCCCAGCCGCGCGGCGAGCGTTGCCTCCGCAGCCGCCTGCCGCAGCCGCTCGGCCGCCCGCCGGAGCAGGGCGTCGCCGGCCAGAAACCCGTCCCGCTCATTAACGGCCTTCAGGCCGACGACGTCGCAGATCACCACCGCGACAGCCCCCTGCTCTGCCGCGAGCACGCGGTGCAATTCACCCCGCGTCGCCAAGCCGGTGACATGATCGAGTTCGGGCATCGAGCAATCGTCCTGCGATCCAGGTGCGCCTGTGGCGTGGGTTCGGGGGTGCCCACGCCCCGTCGCCGGACGCTCGCTTCGGGCATCCATGCCCTTCGCTCGCTCAATGCCGCCTTCGCTTCGCCATCCTGGCTACGCTCGGCGGCACACGCCGGCTCTCGGGGCATGGGCACCCCCTCACGGCCGTATCGATGGGGCACACCCGCCGGGGCCATTCATGGCCCGGCGGGCGTGAACTGGAGACGAAGGGGATCGAACCCTCAACCCCCGCCTTGCAAAGGCGGTGCTCTCCCAATTGAGCTACGTCCCCGCGACGCGAACATCGATCCTACGAGTGTATCCAGACGGCACGAGCCGCTTCAACGGCAGCGGCGTCCACACGCAGACCACTCGCTTCTGCGCTATACTCCCGGCCTGATCGTCGTGCCTCGGGAAGGATCTTGATGGCAGCCCACGTCGCATGGTCGCTTCGCCGCCCGCGGATTCATCGCATGCTTCTGGCGTGCGTGGTCGCGGCCGTCTCGCACGTGTCCCACGCGGCCGATGTGCCCGACCTCTGGACGCGACAGCAGGGCTTCGATTGGCCAGCGTTCCTCGGCCCGGCCGGTGATGGAACGAGCAGGGAAACGGGCTTTTTCGTCGAGGGCCGGCTGCGGGGCGCGCAGGTGCTGTGGCATCGGGCGGTCGGCTCCGGCTACGCGATGCCCTCGGTCAGCCGTGGTCGCCTGTTCGAGTTCTCGCGACACGGCGGGCAGAATCGGCTCGCATGCCTGCGGGCCGAGACGGGGGAGCCACTGTGGGACTTTGCCTACGCGACCGACTACGAGGACCTCTATGGCTACGAGGGGGGCCCGAGGTGCTGCCCCGTCGTGGACGACGACCGCGTTTACATCATGGGGGCCGAGGGAATCCTGCATTGTCTGTCCGTCATCGACGGAAGCCTGATCTGGAAGGTCGATACGATGCAGCAGTTCGGCGTCGTGCAAAACTTCTTCGGCGTCGGCAGCACGCCGGTGGTGGAGGGGGACCTCCTGATCACTGCCATCGGTGGCTCGCCTCCCGAGAGTCGCAGCGTGCCGCCCGGGCAACTCGACCGGGTGCGCGGCGCGAACTCCGGCGTGGTGGCATTCGACAAACGCACGGGTGAGGTGCGGTATCAGTTCAGCGACGAACTCGCGAGCTATGCCAGCCCGACGCTGGCCACGATCGGGGGCCGGCGATGGGGATTCGTGTTCGCCCGCGGTGGCCTGATCGGCTTCGATCCGGTCACGGGCCGGCAGGATTTTCACGTTCCCTGGCGGGCCACCATCCTGGAGAGCGTCAACGCGGCCAATCCGGTGGTCGTGGGGTCCGAGGTGCTGATCAGCGAGACCTACGGCCCCGGTGCCGCGCTGCTCCGCGTCGAGCCAGGCGGCTACGACGTGGTCTGGCAGGACCAGCCGCGGACCCGCCGCAGGATTCTCCAGTGCCACTGGAGCACGCCGATCCACCACGACGGCCATGTCTACGCCTGCAGCGGCCGGCATGTCGGCGATGCGGAACTGCGGTGCATCGAATGGAAGACGGGGGCGGTGAAGTGGTCGCACGCCGGCCTTGGCCGCAGCAGCCTGCTCCTGGTCGATGGGCACTTCTTCTGCCTGCTGGAGAACGGGTCGCTGTTCGTGTTTCCAGCGAACGCGGAGCGGTTCGAGCCGAGCGCCGAGATTCCCGTCGAGTCCGCGGGAGACACTGCGGGCGACGAGCCGAAGCGGCTCCTCCGCCATCCCGCCTGGGCGGCGCCGATCCTTGCGCACGGCCTGCTCTACGTCCGCGGGCCCGAACGGCTCGTATGCCTGCATCTTGAGCGGGCCGATGGGGAGCCCTGAACACCGACTGGCGGCGGTGGTGCGGGTGGTCGCCGCCGGCATGCTTTTCTGCATGGCGTTTTCGGGGTCGCTCTGGCTATCGACACGGCTCTACCCGCTCACGCCGGCATTCGGGATCATGCCTCCCTTCCCGTGGCCGCTCGACGCGCTGGCAGCCGCGGCCCTCGTGGGGCTGCTCTGTGTCGTTGTGATCCGGCCTCTCGCCTGGCCGCCGGTCGCCGCGGTGGTCATCGTGCTCATGGTGCTCTTCGCGCAAGACCAGAGCCGGCAGTGGCCCTCCTTCTACACGTTCTTCCTGCTCTTCGTGCTCGCAGCCGGGCTCGATCGGCACGGCGGCCCGAATGCAGCGGAACGCACGCTGGCAGGCATGCGGTTCGCCGTCGCGGCGATCTATTTCTGGGGGGGCGTGCACAAGCTCACGCCGCACTTCTTCACCGAAGAGTTTCCCTGGTTCATCGAGCCGCTGACCGCCGTGCTGCCCATTCCCGCGACATGGCTTCCCGCACTCGGCGTCGCCGCGGCCATCTTCGAGGTTGCCTTCGCGATCGGTCTGCTCACGCGGCGGTTCCGGCGGTTCGCCCTCTGGGAGGCGATCGCGATGCACGCCGTGGTGTTCGCCTGCATCGGGCCGATCCGCGGCCACTGGAACGACAGCGCCTGGGCATGGAGCCTGACGATGGCCGCGGTCGTGTGGGTGCTCTTCCACGCCGCGCCTTCCTTCGACGCCTCGCTCATGCTCGCGGGGCCGTTCAAGCCGCTTGCGCCGCAGGCGGCGGTCGCGGTGCTCGTCGGCGTCATGCCGCTGCTCAACGGCATCAATCGGTGGGACTCGGCCCTTTCGTTCAACGTCTACAGTGGCAACCAGTCCGCCGCCCTCGTGGTGCTGCAACCGGAGGCGGTGGACAGCCTGCCGCCCGCGGTCGCCGCCCATGTGACGCGCGGCGACGTCTCGGCCGTGCTCGACCTCAACGCCTGGGCGATGGGCGAATTCAACGCCGGCGTCTATCCGGAGAATCGCGTCTTTCGCCGGCTCTTCGCCCAGATCTGCGACTGGGTCGGCCCCAAGGCGGCCCGATTGGTCGTCGTCGAGAAGGCCACGTGGTTCGCCCCGAAGGCCACCACGAGCCACGCCTGCGGCGGGCCGTGAATCGGCTCACGGCCCATGCGGAACAAGGCGGAACAATGCGCGCGCCAAGATTCGAACTTGGGACCTCCACCTTATCAGGGTGGCGCTCTAACCAACTGAGCTACGCGCGCGAGCGATGCAGGCGAACCGAAGATCCATCTGCGTCCCGGCGAGTCTACGCGTGATTTCGCCGAAGTTCAAAGGGGTGCCACGCTCGTCCGACGAGGCGAAAAATGGCGCTGGCGCCGCCGGGGAATCCGGATAGGTTGACAGGCTCGAGCCGCCGCACGCTGGCGCATGGAGGAGCCTTGGATATGACCACGTCCGCAGCAGTCATGACGATTGGATCGGATTTTTCCCTCACCCCTCGCCGCCGGATCCGCACCACCGGCATCCTGGCCGCAGGGCTCGCCATGGCCGCCGCCCTCGGGGGCGGCGATGCGCAGGCCGCCGCACCGTCGGTGGAGGAGGCGCTGGCCCTCGCGCCCAAGCAAAAGGGCGTCGATTATGACCGCCCCACGGCCGAGGATGCGAAGCGGGCGACGATGGGGCAGGACAAGGTGGACGGCGTGGCGGCGCTTGTCGTGCGTGGCCCGGCGGGCGAGGTGCTGCGGGCATTCGCCGACACCAACGGCAATCGCGTCGTCGATCGCTGGAGCTATTTCAAGAACGGCGTCGAGGTCTACCGGGACATCGACTCCGATCATGACACGAAGGTCGATCAGTCGCGGTGGCTCAATTCGGGCGGCAGCCGCTGGGGCCTCGACACCGACGGCAACGGCACGCTCGACGCCTGGAAGGTGCTCTCGGCCGAGGAGGCGACCGCGGAAGCGGTGGCGGCCGTGCGGGATCGCGACGCCGCCGCCTTCGCCCGTCTGCTGCCGTCGAAGGCCGACCTCCAGGCGGCAGGCTTCGAGGGCCAGCGGCTCGACGAACTCGTGGCCCGCGTCGGGCAGGCAGCCAAGCGGTTTCCGGAGGTTGCGGCGGCCCAGAAGCAACTCGGCGGCGATTCGAAGTGGGCGAGCATGCTCACGCCGCAGCCGCCGGGCATCCTGCCGGCCGGGGCCCCCGGTGTCGCGCAGGACGTCACCGCCTACGACAACCTCGTGGCCCTGGTGGAGAACGGCTCGGGGAGCGGCGGCGGACAGATCTACATTGGCTCGCTCGTGCGCTGCGGCCAGGTGTGGCGGCCGATCGACGTGCCGCAGGTGATGGGCGAAGGCGGGGAAATCGCCGGAGCGGACGGCTTCTTCTCCCCGCAGGCCGGCAGCCAGTCGCCCGCGGCCGAGGGGCCGGCCCAGGACGAACGGCTCAAGCCGCTGATGACCAAGCTTCAGGACATCGAAAACAAGATGGCCGGCACGGGCGGCGGCAAGCGGAAAGAACTGGCCGTCGAACAACTCGGCGTGCTCGATCAGGTGGTGCAGTCGTGCGCCGAGGCCGATCGGGGCTTCTGGCTACGACAGCTCGTCGAGACGCTCTCCGCCTACGTTCAGGAGGGGCTCGTACCCGACGGCATCGGCCGGCTCGAGAAGCTCGTGGAGGCCGCGGCGGGGGACGACCGGCTGGCCGCATTCACGGCCTTCCGGCTCGCGCAAGCCCGGTATTCGGCCGACATGCAACAGCCGGGCGCCGACGGCGAGAAGCTCCAGGACCAATGGTTCGATTCCCTCAAGACGTTCGTCGAGACCTATCCGGAGGCGCCCGAGGCCGCGGAGGCGATGCTCCAACTCGCCTTCCGCGACGAGTTCGAGGGCCGGGAGAAGGAGTCGATCGATCGCTATCAACAGATCGTGACCGGCTTCGCCGAATCGCCGCAGGCCCGCAAGGCTGCGGGTGCCGTGCGACGGCTCGAGAGCGTGGGCAAGCCGCTCACGCTGACCGGCACGTCGATCGACGGCCGCAAGTTCTCCGTCGAGTCATTTCGCGGCATGCCCGTGCTCGTCCACTATTGGTCCACCGACTGCGAGCCGTGCAAGGTCGACCTCGCCCAGATCCGCGAGTTGCAGGCGAAGTTCGGCCCGAAGAAATTCGGTATCGTGGGGGTGGCCCTCGACGGCGACAAGGCGAAGCTGACGAAGTTCCTGCAGGCGAAACCGCTATCGTGGCCGCAGTTGCACGAGCCGGGCGGGCTCGACAGCCGACTGGCCGAGGAGTACGGCGTGCTCGCCCTGCCGACGATGATGCTGGTCGATGCCAAGGGCAACGTCGTCGACCGCAACGTCTCCATCACCGAATTGGAGCGGAAGCTGGAGGCGGTCCTCGGGACGAAGTGAGGCCGACCGGCCTGGCAGTCTGCGCAGCCGGGGCGGGGTCGAACTGAATTTGCGTCGGCCAGAAGCCGGAGCTAATGTTCCGCACCGGGTGTGGCCGCGCCCGCCCCCGACCCCCGCTGGCGGTGATTTCATGCTCGTCGCGTTCGCTGTGAGTCCCACGCTTTGCCTCCTCGGAGGCGTGCAGGTGCTGGGCGTGGTTGCGGCCGGCGTGTCGCGTCTCGCCGAGGGCACACGGCACGAGCGGCTCGGCCACGGACTCTGCCTGGTGAGCCTGGCCGTCATCGGTGGAGTGTGCGGCGCCGCGATTCGCATCGGCCCCGACGCGGCCGCGGCCTGCGCCACGACCCTCGCGATCATGACGCTGATCGCGGTCGTCGATGTCTCACCTCGCGGCTGACGCCCCAGCCTGCCCCGCCGCCCCATCCCTCCGAGCGTTCGCGGTCCGCGCGGAGCAATCGGAAAAAACCTCGCCTTCGGTGCGACCGGCAGCCGAAACATCTACGGAGGCGTGCATCCGATGCCGCCGCGGAATGGTGTGCCGTGTTCGTCCAAGGAGAGATGCATGTCCCTTTCCAGAACCACGTGGCTTTCGGCCGCGATCGTGGCGTCGCTTCTGGGCGGCGTCGTGCAGGGCGAGGATTTGGCGGCCTCGGTCGCCAATCGCCTCCGCGAGTCCGGCACACTGGCCGGATACCGGGTCAACGTGAAGGCGAAGTCGGGCACCGTCTGGCTCGAGGGCCGCGTGGCCGACCAGAAGCAGTTGGCCGCGGCCGTGGGCATCGCCGAAAGCAGCCCGGGTGTGGAGCGGGTCGTGAATCGGCTCGCGATCGAGCCCTCGGCCACGCCGGCCGCATCCGGCTTCGGCCTGCCGAACTCCACCTGGTCGCTCGTCGGCGGTGAGCCTCCGGCCCCCAAGACGCCGGCCGCACTCGTGTCCCAAAACATGAAACCCGCTCCGCCGAGCGGTGGCCTGTTCAATCTCGTCGGCAGCGGCGGCAAGACGCCGCAGGCCGACGTGCAGCTCGTGCAGGCGGTCTCGCCGGCGAGTCGTGCCGCCGCGGCCCGGCAAGGCGGCCGGCCGATGCCCATGGCATCCACGCAGGGTCGGCCGATGCGCGGCCCCGCCCCCGGCGGCCAGGTCACCCGCACGGCCATGCGGACCGGCATGGGTGATCCGATGACGCTCCCCGCTCCGGGCGGCTATGACGGCCCGCTCGCCGACGGCCAGATGGTGCCCGGCACGATGCAGTACAGCGAAGGCGGCCCGGTCGAGGGCGGCTACGCGGGCGGCCCCGGCGGCGGCGCCCCGATGGCGATGGAGGGCACGGGGGTGGGCATGCCGCCGGTGCCGATGCGTGGCGACGGCCCCAACATGCCCAACTACGCCTGGCCCAGCTACGCCGCCTCGCCCAACTACGCGGCGGTGCAGTATCCGACCCAGTATTCGCCCACGGCCTGGCCCTACATCGGCCCGTTCTATCCCTACCCGCAGGTGCCGCTCGGCTGGCGGCGGGTGTCGCTCGAGTGGGATGACGGCTGGTGGTGGCTCGACTTCGATGAGCGGCATATCCACAGCCATCACCGGTAGGCGGATAGCAGGGAAAAGCCGCTCCGGAACGGCAGAAGTCTCGTCGCGGTGGACCTCGTGAAACTCGGTCCAAATGCTCCTCGAGCTTCTGCCGGTTCCTTCGCTCGTCTTTACTGAGTTTGCCCAAGAGCCGCCCTTCGACTTCGGTCGGGGGGCGGTTTTTTTGTTTTTCCGTCGAGCCACCGCAGGGTTTGCGCAGGTGGAAAAAGCTGAAAGTTCGGGGGGCGGCCTGGTCGATACCACCGGCATGATCGTTCATGTCGCCCCAGTTCAACTCGCTCACGACCGCCGAGGAGTCATTGCGATGCTGGCACGGACCCGGATGCTGACGACGGCCCTGCTCCTGGCAGCGGCGGTGACTTCGCAGAGCGGCTGCTTCTGGCTGACCCAGCAGGGGCCGAACCTCGGCCCGCTCGCAATCCCGATCCCCGTGCCCACCTACCTGCAGAAGCAGAAGGAAGACCAGTTCTGGAACTACGAGCGGTACGAGCGGTCGCCCGTGCTCGGCCCCCTCCAGCCCGGCGGCCCCTGCGAGGCGCTCGATGAGCCGAGCGACGACGAGGTGATGCGGGCCCTCGAGAAGGCCCGCCCCGTTCAGGGCAACTGGCCCTTCCTCTACGAGGTCCAGCGGAACCGCGTGCGGATCACGAAGTGCAAGATCGCCGACTACGTCGACCCGCCCCGTCACGTGCCGCTCGTGGGCCCGGTGCAGCTGCACCATGCCCACTACAAGTGCACGGTCTACTTCC
>JBJTIE010000162.1:0-12161 GCA_046094845.1 Planctomycetaceae bacterium
GCTCGTGCTCGACGTCGTCGAAGCCGAGGTCGGCGAGCAGCGCGGCCAGATCGCGGGCTGAGCCGGAGCCGGCGGCCGCGCGGGGAAACAGCCGGTCGAAGAGCGTGTGCACCATGCCGGCGAGTTCGGGCTGCGTGCGGCAGGCGGCGCCGAAGGCGTCGAGGTCGGCCCGCTGGGCGGGGGAGAGTGCCGGGGCCGTGAGCAGCCGCGGCACGGTCAGGGCGTAGTAGCCGGGCGGCATGAGGGCGGCGGGGCCGGTGAGCAGGTCGCTCCATGTGCCGCGGTCGTTCACCGCGAAGTCGTAGACCACCGGCTCCATCGCGAAGGGGAGGGCGTCTTCGAGTTCCCGCTTGGCGTCGCGCATGATCTCGCCGAGCGCGAGCTGGGCTTCGGCCCGCCGGTGCGGCGCGAAAATAAAACCCATGCCGCCGCCGGACATCCCCCCGAGCATCCAGAAGCCCTGGAAGTCGGAGCCAAAGCGGGCCCGCACGCGGTCGATGATCGTCTCGGTATAGAGGTTCGTGGCCCATGGAATGATCGTCTGGATGGGGCCGAAGAAGTTGCGGGTGGTGGCGGCGGCGATTCGCGGCACGTCTCCCGCCTCGATGGCCGCGATGATCTCGTCGAGCACGTCGCTCGCCTCGGCCCGCGCCGCCCACTCCGACTCGGATCGGAGCAGGTATTTCTCGGTCACCATCTCCAGGATCGGGCCCACGTTCTGCGCCATGCCGCCGTGCACGAGCACGAGCGAGTCGGCGAGGCTGGCACCGAGCTTCACGGGGTCGTGCCGCGGGAGGAGTCGGCCGCGGCTCGTGCCGTGTTCCGGGTCGTCGGCGGTGGCGGCCACGCCGCGGATGCGCTTGGCCGCGGGCCACACGCCGCCGGAGTCCTGCCAGCCGCCGCCGGAGCCGCCGAGCCATTCGCCCAGGATCGCGCGGGCCGCCACGAGCCGTCGCTCGGGTTCGGTGAGCTGACCGGTGAGCGACTGGGCCTGCCCCGTGGCCCGCATGCAGACGGCGATCAACGCCGCGAGCAGGTTCGTCGAGACGGCCAGCCGCGAGCCCTTCGGAATATTGTTGACGCTGCTCTCCAGTTCGAGGCCGAGGCCGGGGCCCACGGTCCGTTCGAGCAGCGTGGCCAGGCTCTCGCCCGAGCCCTCGATGCCGGGGGGCACGATGCCCGCCGCGATCACGGCGGCCTTGAGCAGGCCGAGGTAGTCGCGGGCGAAGTCAAACACTTCCGCGAGGTCGGCGATCTCGGCGGTCGTGCCAAGATCGACGCTCGTGAGGCGGAGCACGGGGCGGTCGATCACGCGCAGGTAGGCCTCCACCGGGGGCTTGGGCCGGGCGTCGCGGCCGTGCACGCCGAGGTCGATCGACACGTTGAGCACGCGGGCGCCTTCGGGAAAGTCCATTCCCAGAAAGAAGATGTCGCTCCAGCCGGAGTGCGAGAGGTCCATGCGCACGGGGGTCGATTCGCGGAGCACGGGGTATGCGCCGCCGTCGGCTGTGGCGAGCAGTTCGGGGCGGATGCGGAGGGCCTGGTCGGCGGGATGCCCCACGCGAAACATCCACTGGTTGCCCCGCAGGCTTCGCACGCTTTTCCGCACCTGGTTGGCGAGCGTCTGCAGGCCGAGGTCACGGTAGGCGGCGGCGA
The DNA here is from genome assembly GCA_046094845.1 of Planctomycetaceae bacterium. Classification (GTDB taxonomy): domain Bacteria; phylum Planctomycetota; class Planctomycetia; order Pirellulales; family UBA1268; genus QWPN01. Next base: position 1,657 of record JBJTIE010000162.1, read on the forward strand.
GGGCGCTCGAGATCGCGTCGGAGGGGCCGGCGGTGCGTTGGGCGTCGAGGAAGGTTTCGATAGCCTCCTCGAACCGGCGGGCGAGCAGGTGTTCGTAGCCGTCGTGCGGGATGAGGGCCGCGGCACCGCCGCCGCTCTCCGCGAGCCGCCGCGGCATGTGAAACCGGTGGATGGCATAGAGGAAAAACAACGCTCGCACGCGCTCGTAGAGATTCGTGCTCTCGTGACGAAACGCCTCGAGCGCGGCCGCCTCGGCGAGCAGGTCGTCCACGCCCGCCGCGCGGCAGACACCATCGACGGACCGGTTCCGCTCCGCCGGATCGGCCGCGGTGATGATGTCAACGAGCTGGCTGGTGGACGAAACATGCGTCATGGCAGTAATGACTCCTTGGCAGCGACGATCCGTTCGAGATCGACCACTTCGTCATCAGTGAGCATCGCGAAATGGGCGGCCCGCTTGCTGCGAGAGAGCGTGCCGCCGTTTTGATGGACGAGACGGATGAAGAGATCGATGAGTCGGTCCGGCATGTCGACGCGGTTCATGATGGCGGTCTTGATGCGGCCGTAGCGGGTCAGAAAGTCGATTTCAGCAGGTAGATCACGGCGAATGCTCGTGGCCACGCAGGCGAAGAGATACTCGGCCATCACCGTGAGATCGGGATACCGATAGAACGAAGCAGTGTCCCCCTCGACGGTCATTTCGCCCCCTGCATCGAGCCGGTAGTCGATCCGCTGGAGCAGAGGGCGTGAGAACTGTTCCAGGCATCGATCATACGCGGCGACGTCTGCGAGCATCACCGCCGAGACGGGCAGGATCAGCCCCGGGGGTGTGAATCCGCGGCGGGCCAGGATGTGATGGACGAGATAGCGGTGAATACGGCCGTTGCCGTCGTCGAAGGGATGAATGAAGACGAATCCAAAGGCGACGGCGGCAGCTGCGATGACGGCATCCACGCCGCTCTCGGATGCACTCAGCCGGTCGAGGCAGGCGAAGAAGCCACGCATGAGGTCCGCCACATCGCCCGGCTTCGGGCAGACGTAGTGCACGATCTCACGGGTCCAGTCGGCCGAGGCCCCGACGTAGCTCTGTGTCTCGCGATAGCCGGTGGCGGCGAACCGTGGCTCGACGATCGCACGCTGCAATGCGAGCAGTTCCGGGGGGCCAAACGGGCTACGGCTGCCCGCATTGTGCAGCGTGGCGATGAACCGTTCGGCACGGCTCGATGACGGTGTCTCGCGCTCGATGGCAAACGACGACATCGTCTCCTTCGTGAAGAGATAGTTCACCGCGCGCTGCAGGAGGTCCGGCGAGATGCCCTCGATCAGGCGTTGGGCAGCCTGGTCGAGATGCTCGCTGACGAAGCCATCGAGCACCTCAGTCCGCCGCATCATCGGGCAGAAGTCGGTGTCGCCAAGCAGGTTATTGATTACGCGATGTCGACGGCTATGCGATCCGGTCACCGTGACGCACTGGGCCGGATCGAGCAGCGTGATGTAATTGCCGCTCTGGGCGTCGGGCAGGTCGAGCGTCTGACCGGTGAGCCACTCGAAGAAGAACCAGAGTCGGCGGCGATAGATGCCGGTGGGCTTCTCCTGAATGATGTCGCGAACGCGGTCAACGCCGATGGCGGCGAATGCTGCCCGCAGGATTTCGGGACTGGGGCCGTCGTACTTCAGGGCGAATTCGAGCTGACCACCGACGTCGTCGCCGGGGTCGTAGGCCTGCGGAAACCACTCCGTCGTGACGCCACCGGCCGCATCCATGTGCCGGGCGCCCGACGTGGCGTACGACTCGTGCCAGTGGGGCATCACGCGGAGCCCAAGATCCCGGATCAGGGCGGCGTACCCCAGCGGACGGTCGGCCTGTTGAGCCATCGCAGTCACTCAGAAACAGATAGAAAAGCAGGACCCACCCTAAGAATTACATACGGACCCATCAGAAACAAGTACGAAGCGGGGTTGGGCGCGCAAAAATCGGTACGCCCTGTCTGTGGAGTGCCGGTTATGACGCGCCTTGGCCCCGGGCGAGGAGTTCGACGAGCTGGGCGAGGATCTCGGCTCGGTCTTTGCCGGCGAGGCCGAGGGCGAGCTGGGCGACGAGCAGGCCGTAGGTGACGCCGAGGTTGTAGCGACGGCCCTGCACCTCGTAGGCCAGATACCGTTCGCGGCCGGCGAGGGCGGCGAGGGCCGGGGCGAGGAGGCGGTCGCCGGCGGGGCCGAGTGAATCGAGGAGGTCGAGCACGCCGGGCGTGAGCACGTGCATGCCGAAGAAGCAGAGGTAGTGGCCCGCGCGGAGGCCGGGCACGATCAGCTCCTGTTCGGCCTGCGTGGGCGTGGGCTTTTCGATCACGGTATCCACTTCATAGAGCCCGCGTACGCCGGCCACGCGGCGGCCGCCGATCGCGCCGAAGTAGGGGAGCATGTGCTCGCGGGTCGACTGCACGGCGGAGACGGCGCAATCGTGGGCGACCGCCGCGGCCACGAGCTGCTGCGCACAGCGGCGGCATGAGACCGATGCCTCGCCGCCAACGGGGTCGGGCGTGCACAGGTCGCTCACATACAAGTGGTCGCCCACGAGATGGAGGAACGGCTCGTCGCCCACGAACCCGCGGCCGAGCTTGAGGGCATGGCCGTAGCCCTTGGGTTCGGGCTGCGGGATGAGTTCGAGTCGCGAGGGAGACTTGCCGGCGGCGGCGCGGTAGACGGCTTCGTCGCCGGGCCGCCCGACGATCGCGATCTCGTGGGCGCCGGCGGTGACGGCCTCTTCGTCGATGTTCTCGAGGGCCGTCTTGGCACGGCCGTCGCGGTCCACGAGCCGTTGCAGCGGCAGGGCGTGATCGTCGCGGCCGGCGGCGGTGATCAGGGCGCGTGTGAGTTTCACGGGAGTCCCCCAGGGCTGGCGGTCATGGGCACGTTCATATTCTGACTCGCGACAAGGCGGATGGTAGGCCCGTTGCTCCGCAACGGGCTTTCCGGAGAGCCCGTCACGGAGTGCCAGTCCTACGGGGGCGTGACTTGCCTACGGGGGAGCCCGAGCAGTCTGTCGATCGACGGCACCAAATAGAGCGGGATGTTCAATACGTCGTCATCCGCTTTGAGATCGAGTAACGTCGCGCGGGCGAGGCAGCGGGGGCTGAACTGTCGCCCGTAGCTCGCAAGACTCTTGCTCTTGGCGTTGCGGCCCGACTTGACCTCGAGCGGGGTCACGTCGCCGGCTTCCAAGAGGAAGTCAACCTCCGTGCCCGTCTTTTCATTGCGCCAGTAGAAGAGTCGTTGCTCATGACCGCCCGCCTCACGGGCAATCAGCTGTTGGGCAACGTATTGCTCCGCAAGTGCGCCTTTGAACTCCTGGAAGACGTTATTGCCATGCAGCACCACATCGGCTGCGAGCCCTGCCGCCGCGCCCAGGAGCCCCACGTCGAGGGCGAATAGCTTGAACAGCCGCCGGTTGCAGTATGCCGCCAGCGGTAGCCGCGGAGCTTGCACAGCAAAAGCACGATGCACGAGTCCTGCCTGCTCGAGCCACAGCAGCGCTTCCTCGTAGTCACGCGCCCGCCCTCCCTCGCGCACCGCGGAAAAAAGGAATCGGCGGTTCTCGCGGGCCAGTTGCTCTGCGAGCGAGTTCCAGATCATCACCAGTCGTGGCACAAGCGCAGCAGGAGCATGCTTGGCAAAATCGAAACGATATGCGGTGATGATGTCCCACTGAATCTGACGGATGCGGGCCCAGTTGCGGCTCTCCGCGAATGCTGCGACAGCCTCCGGCATTCCTCCCACATACAGATACTCCCGAAGGGCGGTTACGAGTTCAGCGTGGATGCCGGCCCCGAGCGGCTTGATCGAGTCGATGGCAAGAATACGGTTGCGAAACTCACCGCGATCGGTGGCGGCGAGAAATTCGTGAAAAGCGAGAGGGTGCAGGGTGTGCAGTTCGACTTTTCCGGTGGGGAACGACGAAGCTTTGGCGAGTTCCACCCCGAGCAAAGACCCGGCCGCGGCCAGATGCACCTGGGGCAACTGCTCGTGAAAATATTTGAGGCTGGTGATGGCCTTGGGGCAGGCCTGCACTTCGTCGAAAAACAGGAGGGCTCGACCTGCGATGACGGCGGCCGAGTCAAACCGCGTTAGCAAGGCCAGGTCCTGCACAATTCGCTGCGGGTTCAGGTCCGCCTCGAAAACAGTCGCCAGCCGGGGTGATGCCTCGAAATTGATCTCGTGGATGGCGGCATACGCCGAGCCGCCAAACTGGCGGATCGCATATGTTTTTCCAGTCTGGCGGGCCCCTTTGACGACCAGCGGCTTGCGAGTCGGCCGCCGCTTCCAGTCCAGGAGTGTGCCCAAAAAATTGCGATCCATACACATTATTCATACCAAAAAATGGCTTGGCGCGCACGTTTTTCGCACGAATCCGGTTTTGGTGTGTTTCGTCCAGGGCTCTCGCCCCGGAGAGGCGAGTCTGGCGTGCTCAGCTCCGCCGGGCGCCGGCCCGGGCCATCCGGCTCCAGGCAGCGGCCAGTGAGCCGTCGAGGTCGATGCCGCGGCAGCCCGCCTCGATGACGGTGACGTCATAGCCGAGGGCGCGGGCATCGAGTGCCGTGTGCAAGACACAGTAGTCGGTGGCGAGGCCCGCCAGCACGATCTCGCGTGCATCGATTGCCTTTATCGCGGCATCCAGTCCGACTGGTGTCGTGCGGTCGTTCTCGAAGAAGGCCGAGTAGCTGTCGACCGAGGCGTGGATACCCTTGCGCACGACGACGGCATCCGGCGGCACGTGCAGTCCTGGATGAAACGCCGCTCCGTGGGTTCCCGCGACACAGTGGTCCGGCCACAGCGCTTGCTCGCCGGAAGGCAGGGCGATCGTGCCGAAGACCGTGTGGCCAGGGTGGCTGGAGGCGAAGGAGACATGCCCCGGAGGGTGCCAGTCCTGCGTGAGGAAGACCCGCCCGAACTCGCGGATCAGCCCGTTCACGACCGGCAGCACGGCGTCGGCATCCGGCACGGCTAGCGCGCCGCCCGAGCAGAAATCGTTTTGGACGTCGACGATCACCAGAGCGGTGGCATGCATTGGCGGCGAGCGACTGGGGGCGGGGCGTCGAGGGTCAGGCTGGCTGAAGCGCCTCGACGCTGTTGATGTGGATGAGAGCACAGTGAACCGTGCGTTCGTCGTCTGGATAGCCGACGACGATCTTGCTCTTCAGCACGATCACGCATTCCGGGTGGTTCACTTCGTGAACCTCGCCGTTCAACATCCGGATGACGAACGGCTGAAAAGGCTGGCGGCGGACGAACTCGCGAATTGTGTCAGCGTTCATGAGGCTGGCTCCTGCAGGGCGTGATACATGCGTACAGTGTATCGCCAGGCGGGCGGCGGAGCAAGGGGTTCGTAGGCCCGTTGCGGAGGCCGTAGGCCCGTTGCTCTGCAACGGGCTTGCCGGACAGCCCGTCACGGAGTGACGGGCCTATCGGGGGTCGGGAGCTATGCTTGCGGAAGAGGGTCCCGATGTTCACTGTCGTCATTCCGCTGTTCGAGAAGGGGCCCTATGTGCGGCGGGCGCTGGAGTCGGTCTGTGCGCAGACGGTTCCGGCGGCTGAAATCATCGTCGTCAACGACGGCTCCACCGATGGCGGTGGCGACGTCGCGCGGGCGTTCGTGCCGCCGGCGGGCGGGCCGCGTGTGCGGGTGATCGATCAGGCGAATCGGGGCGTGAGTGCGGCCCGCAATGCTGGCATCGCCGCGGCGTCACAGGCATACGTCGCCTTCCTCGATGCCGATGATCGCTGGGCTCCTGAGTTCCTCTCGCGGATGCGCGACCTCATCGAGCGGTGTCCAGGAGCGATGCTCTACGGGTCGGGGTTCGTTACGACCCGCGATGGCCGCGAGTTGCGACGCTACGGCGTGGTGCCGGCCGAGATCGAGGGGGGCGATCCGCGGGGCGGCCGCGTGGACTTCTTTCGCGGGCTTGCGCGAGAGTTCGTCGTGCATTCGTCGAGCATGATCGCGCCGAAAGCGGCGCTCGAACGCATTGGCGGGTTTCCGGATGGGGTCACGCACGGCGAGGATTTTCTGGTGTGGGCGAAGCTCGCGCTCGCCGGGCCGGTGGTGCTCACGCCCGAGCCGCTCACCGCCTACGACGTGGGCGTGCCCGGCCAGGCCGTGACCTACTGGCAGGGCGGCTACCGCACCGACTTCACGATCCTTGCCTACCACCGGTTCCTCGCGGACGAGCTGCGGAAGCGGCCTGACTCACCGCCTGATTCGTTCACGACCTATGCCGTGGGCCAGCTCGAAACGGCTGCCCTCCAGCGGCTGTACTGGGGCCGGCTCCAGGCCCTGGCCGACTTCGTGCAGGAGCTGGGCCTCGACTCGCTCCCGCTCGGCCGCCGGGGCCGGCTTGCCTGCTGGATCGCCCGCCACAAAATCGCCTGGATCCCCGTAGCTACGATGATGGCTCCGATTCGCCTTGGCCGCGAATCGCTGAAGCGCTGTCGTCGGGTCGCCGTCGCATGATGCTCCTCCACAAACTCCGGCAGCTCGGCCGTGCCGTGAAATGGCGGCGGCAGGTGGCCCAGGCTGTCTCCACGCAGCTGTCGCTGCTCGAAGACCCCGACGCCCTCGTGCTCGGCAATCTCTCGCCGGCCGACGAGGCCCGGCTCACGGAGCTGGTGCAGCGGGCCGCGGCCCACGACGGGCCGATCGTGGAGTTCGGCACGCTGTTCGGGATCACCACGCGGCTGATCGCCGCCGCGGCACGGCCCGGTCAGCGGGTGATCACGATCGACAACTTCTCATGGAATCCGTTTGGGCTACCGCCGGCAGTGCAGGAGCGGTTCGCCCGGGGCGTGCTCCGCACTGAGTTGGCCGAGGGCCGCGTGGAGCTGTGGGTGGGTGACTCCGCGGCATATCGCACGAGTGACCGTGGGCCGGTGCCGGCGCTCGTGTTTCTCGATGCGGATCACTCGTATGCGGCGGTCCGCGACGAGATCGCGTGGGCCCGAGATCGCGGCGTGCCGATCATCTGCGGCCACGATTACGGCGTCGCCCGGTTCGGCGTGACGCGGGCGGTGGACGAGGCGTTCGGGAAGGGGGCCGCGACGGTGGGCGGCACGGTCTGGTCGTGGGAGCGGCAGGCATGAGTGAGTCGCGGCCGCTCACGATCGCGTTTTTCTGGACGGGCGTGTCGCCCACGATGGCGGCCTGCTGGCGAGCGCTGGCGGCGTTGCCGAACACCCGCGTGGTGGTGTTTCTGGAACTGCCGGCCAAGAGCGATACGGCGTTCGACCATGCGACGATGCTCGAGGGAATCGAGTGTCGCGTGTATCGCGCGGGGGCGAACTTCGAGCCGGCTGCGGTCGAGCGGGAGATCGCGGCGGTCGCTCCCGACGTGATGATCGTGCTCGGCTGGCGGAGTCCGTTGTGCCGGCTGGCGGCGGAGAGCCCGGTGGTTCGCAGCGTGCCGAAGCTCTTTGCGTTCGACATGCCGTTCGTGTGGAGCCTGCGAAAGCTGGTGGCGCCGCTCGTGCTCCGGCGTTACCTGAGCCGGTTCGTGGCCGCGGTCGTGCCCGGCGAACGGTCGGCGGCGTATGCCCGGTATCTCGGGTTTCCGGAACCGAAGATCGAACGCGGCCTGATCGGGCTCGACACGGCGGCGGCGGCTCACGCCGCGCGGGCTCGGGCGGCGCTGCCTGAGTATCCGCGGCGGTTTCTGTTCGTGGGCCGCTATGCCGCCGAAAAGCGGATCGATCTGGTCGTCGCGGCGTATCGCCGGTATCGCGGGCGGGTGAGCGACCCGTGGGGGCTCACCTGCTGCGGCATGGGGCCGGAGGCGGGGCGGCTGCGGGGCGTCGAGGGGATCGAGGATCGGGGGTTCGTGCAGCCGGACGCGATGGGCGAGGTGTTCGCCACGCATGGGGCGTTCGTGCTGGCGAGCGACTACGACCCGTGGCCGTTCGTGATCGCGGAGGCCGTCGCAGCGGGACTGCCGGTGGTCTGCACGAGTGCGTGCGGGAATAGCGTCGAGCTCGTGCGGTCGTATTTCAATGGACGGGTCGTGGGGCCGGGTGACGTGGCCGGGTTTGCGGAGGCGCTGGAGTGGGTGCATACCCACGAGGCGGAATCGCGGTGGATCGGCGAGCGGGGCATGCCGCTGGCGGCGCCGTATGCGAAGGAAGTCTGGGCCGAGCGGGTCCGCGACATCTGCACCCGGGTAGTTGCGGCGAAGTAGACCGCCTGCGCCGTAGTCCGCACACTCCGTGTGCGGTTGGAGGTTGAAACGCCGAATGGCCAGGCTCATTGGCCGGAGGTTAGTAAACCCGCAGGGCAGTAGTGCGGTTGTGCGGTGTTTTGGCCGTGGGCCACATGCGGAGCATGTGGACTACGGCGCGAGGGCAGTTGGGATCCTTGCTTCAATGAAAGATGCGGAGGCCGATGTGGGGGCTAGGCTAGGGAAGCCGAAACGGAAGCATCATGTGTGGCATTGCCGGCATCCTCACGAACGATGGGCGGGCGGTCGAGCAGGCCGTGCGCCGGATGATGCGCGCCATGATCCACCGCGGCCCCGACGACGAGGGCTACGAGCAGCTGCCGCTGGGGCCTGATGCCGGCGGTGCCGCATGCGGCTTCGGCTTCCGCCGGCTCGCCATCATGGACCTCTCGCCGGCGGGCCATCAGCCGATGGTCAACGGCGTCACGGGCGACACGCTGATCTTCAACGGTGAGATCTACAACTTCGCCGAGCTGCGGGGCCGGCTGAGATCGCAAGGCTGCTCGTTCCGATCGTCGGGCGATTCCGAGGTGTTGCTCCACGCGCTCGGCATGTGGGGCGAACGGGCGCTCGACGAGCTCGACGGCATGTTCGCCTTCGCCTTTTATCATGCCGCGTCGCGACGGGTGTTGGTGGCCCGCGACCCGCTCGGCATCAAGCCGCTCTATATGGCTCGCGTGCCCGGCGCGATCGTGTTCGCCAGCGAGGTGCGGGGGGTGCTGGCATCCGGGCTCGTGCCCGACGAGCTCGATCCCGCGGGCATCGCTGCCTGCCTGGCCTACGGTGCTCCACAGGATCCGCTCACGATCCACCGGGCGATCCGCTCGCTGCCGAGCGGCACGTGCGAATGGCTCGATGCGGGCTCACTCGCCGGCCGGCCGCCTGCGTCTCGCCGCTACTGGAGCTTTCCGGTGGTCGAGCGGCCGGCGGCCGAGCCGGAGATCGTGGCTGCGATCCGGGCCGATCTTGCCGACTCTGTGCGTCGGCAATGTGCCTCGGACGTGCCGCTCGGCGTGTTTCTCTCGGGCGGCATCGATAGCGCGACGATGGCCGCGTATGCGACCGACGCCGCGGCGAGTCAGGGGCCGGTGTCGAGCTTTGCGGTGGGCTACGAGACCCCCGGGGCCGCCGACGAAACGCGTGCCGCGGCCGAGACGGCCCACGCGATCGGCACTCGGCATTTCGAGTCGATCGTGGACGACGATTGGTCGATGCAGCAGTGGTACGAGTGGCTTCGGGCAGCCGACCGACCCAGCATCGACGGGCTCAACACCTATATCGTGAGCGGCGCGGTGAAAGACCACGAGATCACGGTGGCGCTCTCGGGTCTCGGAGCGGATGAGCTGTTCGGCGGCTATCCGTCGTTTCACCGGGTGCCGAAGGCGCGGCAGGCGCTCGCGACGGTGGCCTGGCTGCCGCGGGGGCTGCGACGGGGGGTGGCGAGTCGGCTGCTCGGCCGGCTGCCGGCCGACAAGCGGGCGAAGCTGGTCGATTTCGTGGCAAGCAGTGCCTCGGCGATCGAGCTTGCGGCCCTGGCTCGGCGCACGCAGAGCGATGCCGTGCTCCAGGCGCTCGGTCTCGACGCCCGTCGGCTCGGACTCACGCCGTCATACCTGCCGGCCGAGGCGATCGTGCCGCTCGAGTCGCGGTCACGGGATACGTTTGCCGCCGTGTCGCGGGCGGAGTTGGGGCTCTACATGGGCAACACGCTGCTTCGTGACGCCGACACCAACAGCATGGCCCATTCGCTGGAGATTCGCGTGCCGTTCCTGGGGCAGCGGCTGGTCGATCGTGTATCGCGGCTTCCGGGATGGGCTCGGTCTCCGCGTGGCTCGCTGCCGAAGCACCTGCTCCGCAAGGCCGTGAGCGACAGGCTGCCGGCGTCGGTATTCACGAGGCCGAAGTCGGGATTCTCGCTCCCGTTCGGCGACTGGATGTTCGGGCCGCTCCGGGATCAGTGCGAGGCGGCGATCGGGTCGCTCGCAGCGTGCCCGCTCTTCGATGCGGGGCTGGTGCGGAACATGTGGGCTGATTACGACGCGCGGCGGAAGCAGATCCACTGGTCGCGGCCGCTCTCGCTCGTGGTGCTGGGAAGCTATCTGGGCAAGGTCGCCCGACAGTCGCGAAACTCGTAGGCCCGTTGCTCGAACCGTAGGCCCCTTGCTCCGCAAACGGCAGATCATCCCTCAACGGCACACCCGCCCGGGTGGAGGGCCGGCACCCGGTGGGACCCCGGTTGACCGT
>JBJTIE010000163.1:0-22218 GCA_046094845.1 Planctomycetaceae bacterium
CCTCGACCTCCTGGGGATTGGAGACGACATCGTCTTCGAGTTCATCCAGCAGCGAGTCGTACAAGGCGATGCTCCTTCAAAGATCCTGACCTGAAGATTCGCTCACGGCGGGCCTCTTCCGGCGAGGGTGGCCGCTGGACACCGGAGCGGGCCAGGTCACGACCGGCACGATGCACCGTCACGATATCGGACGCCGCCACGGCCGCCCGAATCTCCGCATCGCCGGCCGGCGGGGTTCCGAGCGACCATGACCGCAGGCCGACGGCCGCCGCGACCGCCGCCGCGGCGACGAGCAGTCCCGCAACCCCCCAGCCATGACCGGCCGTCCAGCGCCGCAGCGGCGCGGGGGGCTCAGAAGCCTGTTCCAGGGCGGCCAGGCCGCCCAGGCGAGGGACGGGCACCAGGGCGCGGCAGACCGGACACTGCACGTCGTCCCCCGCCTGGCCGGCGGTGACGACGATTCGCTCGGAACAGCCGCACGGCAGCAGATATCGCTTCATGGTTTGCGTTGGAACGACCAGATTCGCCGGCCCGTGCCGACCGCCGGGCGGAGTGAATCCGGCCACCCGGGGCACAGACTCTCCCAGCGACATCTTTTACCATTCGGGCCCTGATTTCGAGGAAAAAATACGGTTTCGCTGGAAAAAAAACTGGCCTTCGGGGTGCCGCAGCGGCATAATGTTGCGTCCTCATGGAAGCACGCCGGTGATGCCATCACGCACCCCGAATTCCCGCCCCGCTTCCAACGCCTCCCGGGCCGCCCGCGTGAGGCTGGACTTGCCGGCCCCTTGAATCACACTGTCGGCTCGCCGAATGATTGGCCGAGCGTCGCGGCGGCCGCACGGCCGCTGACCGCACGCTCGATTGGCCCACTCTCACCGTCCGTTGCGCAGGATCATCAGTTTCAGGATCTTTGAAGGAGCATCGCCTTGTACGACTCGCTGCTGGATGAACTCGAAGACGATGTCGTCTCCAATCCCCAGGAGGTCGAGGAACTGACCGAGAAGGTCGTGGACGCCGAGGAGGCCGATGCCGACCTGCTCGTCGACGAGACCGACGCGCCCGTGCTGGCGGAGGGCGACATCGACGCCGAAGCCGAGGTGGATGGAGGCGCCGATGGCGACGACGTGCTTCCGGAGCAGGTCGAGAACTGGTCGGACGATCCCGTGCGGATGTATCTCACGCAGATGGGCGAAATCCCGCTGCTCACCCGCGCCCAGGAGATCTATCTCGCCCGACAAATCGAGACGACCCGTGCCCAGTTCCGTGCGAAGCTCCTGGAGTGCGAGTATGTGTGCGAGCAGGCGTTCCGCGTCCTCTCGCGGGTGCACCGCGGCGAACTGCCGTTCGATCGCACCGTTCAGGTGTCGGTGACCGACAAGCTCGAGAAGGACCAGATTCTCGGCCGCCTGCCGCACAACCTGCGGACGCTCGAGGTGCTGATCAAGCAGAACCGTGCCGACTACCGCATCGCGCTCTCGAAGAAGCGGCGCATGGCCGAGCGACGGGAGGCATGGGACCGGCTCGGCCACCGCCGTCGGCGGTGCGTGCGGCTCATCGAAGAACTCGGCCTGCGCACGCAGCGGATCGAGGCGATGATCCCGACGCTCATCGGCTTCGTCGCCAGGATCAAGGAGCTGAAGTCGAAGATCGAGGCCCACAAGAAGACGAAGCAGCCTCCTTCAGCCCGGCAGCAGCTCGTCGACGAATACCGCTCGATCCTCAAGGCCTGCCAGGAGACGCCGCGAAGCCTCAAGCGGCGGATGGACGAAATCCAGCGGATCTTCGCCAAGTATCAGCAGGCGAAGCGGGGCCTCTCGGAGGGCAACCTGCGGCTCGTGGTGTCGATCGCGAAGAAGTACCGCAACCGCGGCCTCTCCTTCCTCGACCTCATCCAGGAGGGCAACGCCGGCCTGATGCGGGCGGTCGACAAGTTCGAATATCGCCGCGGCTTCAAGTTCTGCACCTACGCCACCTGGTGGATTCGGCAGGCGATCACCCGCGCGGTGGCCGACCAGAGCCGCACGATCCGGATCCCGGTGCACATGGTGGAGACGATGAGCCGCGTGCGAAACGTGGCCCGCCAGTTGCTTCAGGAATACGGCCGCGAGCCGACGATCGAGGAGATCGCCGCCCGGGCCGGCACACCGGTGGACGAGACGCGGCGGGTGACGGCGATGAGCCGCTACCCGATCAGCCTCGACCGCCCCGTGGGCAACAGCGAGGACAGCCACTTCGGCGACCTGCTGCCCGACCAGGGGGCCGAAAACCCGGCCGTGGGCGCCGCCCAGGAGATGCTCCGCAACCGGATCGCGAAGGTGCTCAAGAGTCTGTCGTACCGCGAGCGGGAGATCATCAAGCTCCGCTACGGCCTCGGCGATGGCTACAGCTACACGCTCGAGGAAGTGGGCCACATCTTCAAGGTGACCCGCGAGCGAATCCGGCAGATCGAGGCCAAGGCCGTCCGCAAACTGCAGGCCCCGGCCCGCAGCGAGGAGCTCTCGGGCTTCATCGACTGATCGTAAGACCGCGGCTCTCGTAGGCCCGTTGCGGAGCAACGGGCCTACTTCCCCGGAGTCCTTCGCATGAACCGCGTGCTCGCTGCCCTGGTCGCCTCGTGCCTGGCCCTGCCCGGCATCGCCAAGGAGCCGGCATTCACCCGCTCGACGATCGACCTCGGCTGCGTCGTCAGCGACCTCGACGTGAGCGTGCGGTTCTACACGGAAGGCGTCGGCCTCAAGGAACTGAAGGGCTTTGAGGTGTCGGCGCCGCTCGCGACCGATGCCGGCCTCACCGACGGCAAGCCGCTCGCGGTCCGCGTGCTCGTGCTGGGTGAGGGCGAGTCAGCCACGAAGCTCAAGCTCATGCAGGTGGCGGGCACGGCGCCCCGCACGGGCGACACGGAGTTCATCCACTCGCACACCGGCTTCCGCTACCTCACGGTCTTCGTGGCCGACACCGACGCCGTTCTGGCACGGCTTGCGAAGCTGGGCGTGAAGCCGCTTGCGAAGGGCCCCGTCGCCCTGCCGGATTCGCTCGCGCCGGCGGGCATGCACCTCACGTGCGTCCGTGACCCCGACGGCAACCTCGTCGAACTCATCGGCCCGTAGTCCACATGCTCCGCATGTGGCCCACGGCATGAACACCACAGGCCCAACCTATTTGCCGGCGGGTCTGCGAATTTCCGGACGAATAGAAGGCTCCTCGGCCCTCGCGCCTCCAACCGCACACGGAGTGTGCGGACTACGGTGAGCACTCTCGTCTGTGGCGGCGACAAACGGGACTATGCCCGCGGAATCTTCCCGGCCCGCTCCAGCCAGGCGAGCACCTGGTCGGCGAGCCGGTCAGGAGGCGATGCCGCTGAATCGACGACGAGCTCCGGTGCGAGCGGCTCCTCGTAGGGATCGTCAATACCGGTGAAACCCTTGATTTCGCCGGCTCGCGCCTTCTTGTAGAGTCCCTTCGGATCCCGCCCCTCGCAGACCTCCAGCGGCGCCTTCACGAAGATTTCCATGAAGTCGCCGGGGGCGAGCATGCCCCGCACGGCGTCACGATCGCGGCGGTAGGGGCTGATGAAGGCGGTGAGCGCGATGATTCCGGCCTGGGCGAAGAGGTCGGCCACGGCCCCGATCCTCCGGATGTTCTCCGCCCGGTCGGCGGTCCCGAAACCGAGGCCGAACCGCGCCGCGGCCTCCTCGCCGTAGCGGTCGCGGAGCAGTCCCGGCGCGGCGTTCAGCCCGAGCCGCACGTTGTCGCCATCGAGCACGAAGCTCCGCACGCCGCGGGCATGGAGCCGGCGATCCACGGCGTTGGCCAGCGTGCTTTTGCCGCAGCCGGAGAGTCCCGTGAACCACAGCACGCAGCCGGCGTGGCCCGCCCGTCGCTCCCGGTCGGCCCGGCTCACGGCGTGCTCGTGCCAGCGGACATCGACCACCTCCGTGTCACGGTCGGGCTCTGCCATGCGTTTCTGCTCCCTGCGAGTGATTGGTGACGATCAACCGACCCTCACGATGCCTGCGCACCGCCGCCCGCGTCAACGCCGCATGCAACTCACCAGGCGTCGAGCGTGACGGAACAGTCGAACTGCTCGGCCGCCCCCCCCGCCGCCTGGCGGGCGATGGACAGGGTCAGCGCGTCGCCGGCGCCACGGCGGGACACCCGCTGCGTGAGCGCCTCGAAGCTGGCGATCGGCTCGCCGTCCAGGGCGATCACCACGTCGCCCACCTGCACCCCGGCCTTGGCGGCGGCCGATCCAGGCTGCACGTGCGTGATCTCGCAGGGCCCGCCGAAGGCCAGGGAGCTGACGCCGAGCCGTCCCCCTTTCCGGACGTCGATCACGGCATGAGGCAACGCGGTGGCCAGTTTGGCCACGGCAGATTCGGGAATCCCCGTGCCGTAGAGGTCGATTCGGCGCACGCCCCGGAGCCGGCCGAGCACGGCCGCGGCGGTGGCATCGATCGGCATGCCGTGCACGCTGACGCTCGTGAGTCCGCGCAGGCGGGCCAGTTGCCGAAGCCCCGCGACGCCGCCGCGCCAGGCCGGGCCGAGCTCCACGTCGAGCCCCCGCTGTCCGGCCACGAGCGGCCGCTCTCGAACCACCGCCCCCGCCTCCTCGACCGCCCTTCGGGCCTGCTCCGCCTCACCCACGAGGTGGAAGTCGAGCACGCTGGCCGCCAACTGTGCCAGCGGCGGCTCCCCCTGCTCTGCGAGCGAGTCGAGGAGCCGCTCGGCCGCGGCTGCAGTGGCAGGATCGTCCGCCGCGAGCATGTCCCGGAGAATCTCGATCCCGCGAGCGGCCACCTCGAGTTCGCCGCTACGGATCGCCTGCTCGAGTGGAGCGATTGCCGCCTGCCCTGCATCGACCAGGCTCGTCGCCGCCGCCTCACGTCGGGCAAACTGCGCGGCCCCGAGCTGCTCCACCCAGCCCGCGATCTGGGACTCCGGCGCCTGCTCAGCGCCGGCTGCCACCACCGCCCATAGCAGTGCGGCGGTCGCGATCCACACGGAACCGACGCTGTTCATGGCACTGACGACTCCCGTTCACGGGACAGGGACGGGGCGATCGCCGCGAAGCGTGTAGGTGCAGACTGGCAGTCTGCACACCGCCACCAACCAACCGCAATTTACCAATCCGCGGCTCCAGGTCTGAAAACCAGTCACCCTGTAGGTGCAGATTCGCAATCTGCACACCGCCTGCACACCACCCCATTTTTGACAGGTACACTTGCGGCAAGGCCATCCCATGTCACTCCCCATCCTCACCCCTCCCGCGCCGCGGCCCGCGCTCACCGGGGCGCCGCCGCTCCCCACCACCCGGGCGGAGATGCTCGCCCGTGGCTGGGAGGAGATCGACGTGGTCTTTGTTTCGGGCGACGCCTACGTCGATCACCCGAGTTTTGCCAACGGTCTCCTGGCCCGGCTGCTGGAGGCGGCCGGCTTCCGCGTGGCCGTGCTCGCCCAGCCCGACTGGCAGTCGTGCGAGCCGTGGCGGCAGTTCGGCCGGCCCCGGCTCTTCTTCGGCGTGTCGGCCGGCAACATGGACTCGATGATCAACCACTACACCGCCAACCGGAAGGTGCGGAACGACGACGCCTACTCGCCGAACGGCGAGATCGGCCGGCGGCCCGACCGGGCCACGCTCGCCTACTGCCAGCGGTCACGGGAGGCGTTTCCCGGAGTGCCGGTGGTGGCGGGCGGCGTGGAGGCCAGCCTGCGGAGAATCGCCCATTACGACTACTGGAGCGATACGGTCCGCCGCTCGATCATCCTCGACTCGAAGGCCGACCTCGTCGTCTTCGGCATGGGCGAGCGGACGATTCTCGACGTCGCCCGCGGCCTCGCCGCCGGCAAGTCGGTCAAGGAGCTCCGCGACCTCCGCGGCATCGCCTATCGGCTCGGCGCGACCGAGCCGCCCCCGACCGGCCCGGGCGGCGGCGCGGCCGACACCGTCGAACTGCCTGATTACGAATCGGTCGCCAAAGACAAGCTCGCCTTCTGCGAGATGACCCGCGTTTCGCACCTGGAGACGAACCCTCACAACGCCCGCCGGCTCGTGCAGCGATATGGCCGCGAAGCCATCGTCGTGAATCCTCCCGCTCTGCCCTTGGAGCAGGACGAAATGGACCAGGTGTATGGCCTGCCCTTCACGCGGCGGCCGCATCCGTCCTACGGCGCCGCACGGATTCCCGCCTTCGAGGTCGTGGAGACGAGCGTGCAGATCATGCGCGGCTGCTTCGGCGGCTGCACGTTCTGCTCGATCACGGCCCATGAGGGGCGGATCATCCAGAGCCGCAGCCAGGAGTCGGTGATCACCGAGATCAAGCTGCTCGCCAGCCAACCGGGATTCAAGGGCACGGTGTCGGACATCGGCGGCCCCACGGCCAACATGTATCAGATGAAGTGCACGCGGCCTGAGGTGGAGGCGAAGTGCCGGCGGCTCTCCTGCGTGCACCCCACCGTCTGCAAGCTCTTGGGCACCGACCACGGCCCGCTCAAGAGCCTGATGCGGGAGGCCCGCACCGTCGAAGGCGTGAAGCGGGTGCTCGTGGCCAGCGGCGTGCGGATGGATCTGGCCCGCCGCGATCCCCAGTATCTCGAGGAGCTGGCCGCGCACCACGTGGGAGGCCACTTGAAGGTGGCGCCCGAGCACACCGACCCCGATGTCTTGAACCTCATGAAGAAGCCGTCGGCCGACGACTACATCGAGTTCGACAAGGCGTTCACGGCAGCCAGTCGCCGCGTGGGAAAGAAGCAATACACCGTCCCCTACTTCATCGCCAGCCACCCGGGGAGCGGCGTGGAGGAGATGATCGACCTCGCCCTGTTCCTCAAGCGCAACAGCTACAAGCCCGACCAGGTGCAGGACTTCATCCCCAGCCCGTTCGACATCGCGGCCTGCATGTACTATACGGGCCTCGATCCGATGACGAAGCAGCCCGTGAAGGTGACGAAGGGCCTGAAGGATCGGCGGATGCAGCGGGCCCTGCTCCAGTTCTTCAAGCCGGAGAACTACTTCGAGGTGCGGCGGGCACTCGAACAGGCGGGGCAGCACGATCTGATCGGGAGCGGCTGCGACTGCCTGATCCCGGATCGTCCGCCGCAGGAGGCACTCGACAAGAAGCGCCGCGACGCCACGCGGGCGTTCACGGAAGAGACCTCGGGCGACCACATCAGAGGCGGGCCCGCCGCGGCCCGCGGAGAGCGCGGCGGCCGCAAGCAGCGTCGCCCCCGCAAGTCGATCGGCTACCGCCCCGAACGCCCCGGCACGTGAGGCTGGTCCTCGGCCGGCACGTCGGAATCCACAATCCAGCGGCCGGTACTCTTGATGGCGTCATACATCGCGTCTGGGGCAAGGTCAGCGCCATTGGGCCAATGCACCGCGCCCCGCTCGATCGACGCGCACCGAAAAAAGCCCTCGTCACGAAGCGGCTCGAACACAGTGCCTTGAGCGGCGGATGACGCAAGGAACCGGCTCAATTCCACCGTGCCGGCGGTTCCATCGACAAACGTGACCTGCAGACAGAATCCGGACTGAGCCCGAACGTCCATCACTCGCCAGGCTGCAGTGGACGCCGCCGAGTAAGTCATTCCAGCGGCGGTATCTGGCGAGGTGTTTTCAGCGTGCTGCATAGCTCCCAATTCTCCAGCAATTCTGCCTGATGCTCCTCCGTCCATTCGAGCACGTGCCCGAGAGCTCGCCTCGGCAACGAACCCCTCAGCACGGCCAAGGTGCGGATATCGATGATGGCTTCGTGCTCGGCATACGTCGCGTGAAAATGCGGCGGGCCGTGCTCCCGCCAGAACATTTCGCTGACGATACCGAGGAACTCACTTATTGTAGGCATCGAAGAATACTGTACGCGTGAACACTCTTTCCTGCAAGCCCACTCGCCCGGAACCGAACCGCCTAGCATGCGCGTGCGTATAGCTCTCATCTCCTTCACTCGGAGGCCCCTTATGCCCCGCTTCACTCGTCCGCTCGTCTGCCTGATCGCCGCCGCCCTTGCCTTGCCGGCCACGCCTGCCTTCGCGATCTCGCCGCAGAACCCCTACCGCAGCTTCAACCTCTCGGGCATCAACTACGGCTCGATGCAGTGGGAGCGGGCCCAGCGGCAGGGCAAGCGGGTCTGGCCCTATTACAACACCCCGTCACGGAACTACTCTCGCGGTGGCGTGGTGACCGCCGGCGGCTTCGTGGGAGGCGGAGGCGGTGCGATCATCCAGGGCAGCGGCTATCGCTCCAGCCCCCGCGTCTACCGCCGGTCCCGCCGGTAGCGGGAAGGCCGCTGCGGACTCGGCCTCAGGCCCGGGTGATGTCGGCGTCGTAAATGCGGTATTTCTTGGTCACGAGCGCGCCGCCGCGTTCGAGCGTGCGCTTCGAGAGGTGGTTGCTCTCGAGCACCCACGAGAACTCCGTCTCCTCCATGCCCCAATCGAAGATCGGCTGCACCAGTGCGGCCATCAGCACGAGCCCCACTCCCCAGGCCTGATACTCGGGCACCACGTTCGTGCTGATCGCCCGCATGCGCTTGATGCCCCGCTTGTTCCACAGGAGCTTGAGGAAGCCGAAGGGAAACAGCCGGCCATTGATCGCCTTGATTCGTGGGTTGTAGTCAAGCAGACAGAACACCGTGCCGATCGGCTTGCCGTCCACCTCGGCGACGAGCGCGAGCTCCGGCACGATCAGATGCTTGAGGCTCGCCGCCATGTGCTTCACCTCGCCGGGGCTCAACGGCACGAAGCCCCAGGTGCCCCCGAGGCTCGAGTTGTAGACCTCGAGGAACATCCGCACCTCGGCGTCGAACCGGCTGCGATCGAGCGGCCGCACCTTCACGCCAAACCGTTCCTTCACTCCCTCCACCATCGTGCCTAGCTTGGAGTCGAGCGACGAGAGCATCGAGGTCTTGCCCCAGAAGGCGTAAAGGTCCTCGATCTTGCCGAAGCCGTTCTCCTCCACGAGCTTCGCGTAGTACGGACGGTTATGCGTCATCATGAAGAACGGGGGCGTCTCGAAGCCCTCGATCAAGAGGCCGCACTCGTAGTTGAGCGACGGATTCGTCGGCCCCCGCATGCTCTGCATGCCCTGGGAACGGAGCCAGCCCTTCGCGGCATCGAACAGCGCCCGCGCCGCGGCCGGATCATCGTCGCACTCGAAGAAGCCGAAAAAGCCCCGCTGCTCCTGGTAGCGGTCGATGTGGCCCTGATTGACGATCGCCGTGATCCGCCCCACGTCGCGGCTGCCCCGCGTGGCCAGAAACGACCGGCTCTTCGAACGGTCGTAAAAGGGATGCGGGCGGAACCCCAGCAGCTCCTCCTGCGACATCACCAGCGGGGGCATCCAGCAGGGGTCGTCCCGGTAGATCCGCCACGGGACGCGGACGAACCGCCGCTGCTGGGACCGGGTTTCGACCGGTTCGATGCCGACATCCGCCACGTGGGCTCCCTCGCCGCCGCAGGCCTGTCCGGACGGCGCCCGGCAGCCGGCGCGGCCCGAAACCAGTCGGAAATCGTGTCGTTTCAACACCTTCCGTCCGGTTCGCAGCATCTTCGGGGGCCGGCGGCGTGCGCGTCAACGTCGGCATGATTGCCCACCCCCCAAATTCGCCCCCGGCACTTTTCCGATCTACAACTGAAAGCCTGGGATCGTGGCGATGGAGCGATCGACCCGGGCGGTGCCCTTTCGCCTCGAGGACGATGCTCCGATGATCGCACCCCGCGTGTTCGATGCCGCCGGCGACTGCCTGGTGACCGGGGCCACGGGCCTGGTCGGAAACAACGTCGTTCGCATGCTCGTGGGCCAGGGCCGGAGCGTGCGGGTGCTCGTCCGCCGATCGAGCGCCGTGGGGGACAAGGCCTTCGCCAGCCTGCCGCTGACGCACGTGGCCGGCGGGCTCGACGACGAGCGGGCCCTGCAAGACGCCGTGGACGGCGCCGCCTGCGTGATCCATTCGGCGGCGATGGTGCACTGCGGCTGGAAACACCTCGCCGAAATGCGGGAGGTGAACGTCGAGGGCACGCGGCGGATCGCCCGGGCCGCCCGGCGGGCCGGCGCCCGGCTCGTGCACGTCTCGAGCGTCGATGCGATCGGCCTCCGCCCCGATGGCGGCCCCGCCGATGAGGAGACGCCCCCCGGCGGCATGCCCGAATGCCCCTATGTGGTGACGAAGCGCGAGGCCGAAGCGGCGGTGCTTGGGGAAGTGAGCCAGGGCCTCGACGCCGTGATCGTGAACCCCGTTTACATGATCGGTCCGTGGGACTGGAAGCCGTCGAGTGGACGCATGCTGCTCGAAGTCGGGGCTGGAAAGGGGCTGTTCGCGCCCCCCGGCTCAAACGATTTCGTGGACGTCCGCGACGTGGCGGCCGGCATCCTCGCCGCCCTCGCCCGCGGCCAGACCGGCCGCCGTTACATTCTCGGCGGCCACGGACTCTCGTACCTCGATGCCTGGCGGATCTTCGCCCGGGCATCGGGGCGGATGCAGCCGCTTGGCATCGCCCCCCGCGCGATCATCCGCACCGCCGGACTCGTGGGGGACCTCGCCGCAGCCATGCTCGGCCGTGAGCCCGACATCAATTCGGCGGCCACGCGGATGTCGATGCTCGCCCACAACTTCTCCTGCCGGCGGGCCGAGCAGGAGCTGGGCTACCACTACCGACCATTCGAGGAAACGGTGCAGGATGCGTGGAACTGGTTCGTGACGCGGGGCTATGCTCGTGCGGTGGCGGCACGGCCGGAACTCGTGCGCTAAGCCGAGTGTGCGGGCCTGGAACGGAGCGGTCAGGCACCACCCGGCTCGGGGACGGCAAAAGTCTCGTCGCGGGACCTCGTAGACTCGGTCCAATGCTCCTCGAGCTTTCGCCGATCCCCTCGCCTCCCCGGGTCGAAGTTCGTGTCCGTGTTGGATGATCGTCGAGTGAGCTGCCGGCATGCCGCATATTTTGGTGGTTGAGGACGAAGAGCACCTCGCCTTTGGCATCAAATACAACCTCGAGTCCGAGGGGTATGCCGTCAGCACGGCGGGAGACGGGCAGGCGGCACTGGAACTGCTCGAGGCTGGGGAATCACCGGTCGATCTCGTCGTGCTCGATCTGATGCTGCCCGGCATGAGCGGCTATGCCGTCTGCGAGGCGATCCGGGCGCGGGGCAGCGACGTACCCGTGGTCATGCTCACCGCCCGCACGCTTGTCGAGGACCGGATTCGGGGCTTCGACGCCGGCACCGACGTCTACCTCCAGAAGCCGTTCGATCTCGACGAACTGATGTCGATCATTCGCAACCTGCTCGCCCGCCGCGGCCGTGGCGACCGCGCCGCCGCCGAGGCCGCGTCGAAGACGAACGTCTACCGGTTCGGCTCGGCGGAGGTGAACTTCGACAGTTGGGAGGCGTCGTCCCACGGGCAACCGGTGCGGCTGACGAACCTGGAGATGAAGCTGCTTCGCTACCTCGTGGAGCACGAGGGGAGCGTCGTGTCGCGGGAGGAGCTGCTGAAGAACGTCTGGGGCCTCACGCGGGCGCCGGCCACCCGCACCATCGACACGTTCATCCTCAACCTCCGGAAGTATTTCGAGGCCGACCCGTCGAAGCCGGCACACTTCCTCTCCGTCCGCGGCACCGGCTACCGCTTCGTGCGGTGACGCGGGAGGGGCACGAAGCGACCGTAGCCCCGCCTCGCTCGCCGCCCGTGGTCCGCACGCTCCGTGTGCGGTTTGAGGCTAGAAGGCCGAGGGGCCGGGCTATTCGTGTGGAGGTTGGCGGACCTGCAGCGGAGTAGCTAGGGCCTACGGTGTTTCCACCGTGGGCCACATGCGGAGCATGTGGACTACGGCTCGAGCATATGGCCTACGGGTTACCGAGCAGCGCGGCGGCGGCACGACCGGGATCGGCGGCCTTCAGCAGCGACTCCCCGACGAGCATCGCACCGATGCCCGCGACCTCGAGCCGCTCGACGTCCGCCCGGGTCTTGATGCCGCTCTCCGCCACGAGCACCACGTCGTCCGGCACCCGCTCGCGGAGCCGCAGCACGTGGTCGAGATCGGTCGTCATCGTCTTGAGATCACGGTTATTCACGCCGACGAGTGTGGCCCCGAGGTCGAGCACTCGCGACAGGTTTTCCGCATCGTGCAGTTCCACGAGGGGCGTCATGCCGAGGTCGATGATGTCGCGATACAAACTCCGCAGATGGCAGTCGTCGAGACACTCGGCGATCAGGAGCACGGCATCGGCCCCGTGAGCCCGGGCCTCGAGCACCTGATACCGATCGACGATGAACTCCTTCCGCAGCACGGGCAGCGGCACCGCCACCCGCGCCGATTCGAGATCGACGAGGCTGCCGCCGAAGTCCCAGGCGTCGGTGAGCACCGAGAGGCAGGCCGCGCCGGCGGCCGCATAGCCGCGGACGACGTCCTCGACGGTGGCGCCCGGGCGAATCTCCCCTGCCGACGGACTCTTCCGCTTGAACTCCGCGATCAGCCGGATCGGCCCGGGGGCCGCGAGGGCCCCGAAGAAATCCCGCACCGGCCCCGCCGTGGCGAGCCGCCCCTCGAGCGCTGCCGTCGGCACCCGCTCCCGCGCGAGCTGCACCTCCGTGCGTTTCCGGGCCACTATTTTGTCGAGCACTGTCGGCTGCATCGGTGTCTAGTGCCGGAAATGACGACGGCCGGTGAAGATCATTGGGATCCCGGCCGCGTCGGCCGCTGCGATCACTTCGGCGTCGCGCTTCGAGCCGCCGGGCTGCACGATCGCCGCGATGCCGGCCTTCGCGATCAGCTCGATTGAATCGGGGAACGGGAAGAAGGCGTCGGAGGCGAGCACGCCGCCACGGGCCCGCTCTCCCGCCTTCTCCAGGGCGATCCGCACCGAGTCGACCCGGCTCGTCTGGCCGATGCCGGCACCGGCGAGGCTTGTGCCGTGGCAGACGGCGATGGCGTTGCTCGTGAGCCGCCGCACCACCGTGAAGGCGAACTCCAAGGCTCGCGATAGCGGCGCGGCGGGCGCTGTCTGCGTGACGACCTTCCAGGTGGCCGGATCGTCGGCCGCCACGTCGGGCCGCTGGGCAAGGATGCCGCCGGCTACGCTCCGCAGTTCGAGGCCGGCCGTCGCCGCCCAGGGATCACCTGCGGGCAGCTCGACGAGACGCACGCTCGCCTTCCACGTCGGCCGCGTGGTGAGCAGCTCCACCGCCTCCGGCGCGAAGTCGGGCGCCGCGATCACCTCCACGAACAATCCCGGCGCGAGCAACAGCTCGGCACAGGCGCGGTCGAAGGGACGATTCACCGCCACGATCGAGCCGAAGGCGCTCGTCGGATCGGCCGCCATCGCCGCGGCGAGCGCGTCGGCCACGGTGGCCGCACTGGCCGCACCGCAGGGGTTCGTGTGTTTGACGACGACGGCCACCGGCTCGGCGACAAGGCCCGCGAGCCGCGTCGCTCCGTCGAGGTCGAGCAGGTTGTTGTAGGAGAGTTCCTTGCCGCAGAGCTGCTTCAGGCCGGCGAGCCCGGCGTGCGTTCCTGCGGGCGCGTACAGGGCCGCCGACTGGTGCGGATTCTCGCCGTAGCGGAGCGCGAGCCGGCGCTCGAGGGGGAGCGGCACCCGGGCCGGCAGCACGGCCTCGCCGCCGTCCTGCACCGCCGCGGGTTCCGGCCCCGCGTGTCGGGCCATCCAGCCCGCGATCACGGTGTCGTAGCCGGCGGTGTGTTCGAACGCCCGGGCCGCAAGCTGCCGCCGCTCGACGAGCGACGTGCCGCCCCGCTTGATGGAGGCGAGAAAGTCGTCGTATTGATCCGGATGCGTGACGATCGCCGCAAAGGCATGGTTCTTGGCCGCCGCGCGGACGAGGCTCGGCCCCCCGATGTCGATCAACTCGATCGCCTCGGCAGGCGTGCAGTCGGGCTTCGCGATCACGGTCTCGAAGGCGTAGAGGTTCACGATCACGGCGTCGAACCGCTCGATCCCGTGGGCGGCAAGCACCTCCAGGTCGTCGGGGCGGTCACCCCGGGCGAGGATGCCGGCAAAGATGTTGGGATGCAGCGTCTTCACGCGGCCGTCGAGCACCTCGGGAAAGCCGGTGATCGCCGAGACGTCGTCGACCTCCAGACCGTGGGGCGAGGGCCGTCGCCGTGCCGCCGGTGCTGGCGACCCGCACGCCGGCCGCCTTCAGGCCGGCAGCCAGCCGGTCGAGGCCGGTCTTGTCGAACACGCTGACGAGCACGCGGCGGACGGGGACGACGTCGATGACGGGAGCGGTGGCCCGAGGGGCCGTGTGGGTGTGGCTCATGGACCTGATTAGACCACCCCAGACCACCCGGAAAAGCCCCGCCGATCACGCCGCGGGAAGCTCGAGCTCGAACACGGTGCCCGGGGGCGGAAGCCGTCCGCGAACGCCCACCTTTCCGCGCATCTGCCGCACGAGCGCCTTGACGAGAAACAGGCCGAGCCCCGTGCCCTGGGTCGATCGCTCCAACTCGCTGCCAAGCCGCACGAACCGCCGAAAGATCCGCGGCCGCTGCGACACCGGGATCCCCGGGCCGTTGTCCGTGACGGTGATCCGCACGCGGCCCCGCTGTGGCTCCGCCACCGTCACCTCCACCTGCGGTTCGGGCAGCGAATACTTCACGGCATTGTCGATGAGGTTCCGCAGCACGATCTCGAGATCGGTCTCGCGGACCGCCACGGCCGGTCCCGGGACGGCAGCCACCTCGACCCTGATCCGACCCGGGTCGATGCCGTGCCGCTGGGCGACGGCCGCCCGGACCTGCTGCAGCACGGGCTCCACGGTCGCCATGTCCCGGCCCGCCCGCGGCCGGCGCTGCAGCGTCTTGGCGGCATCGAGCAGATGGTCGATCAGCGTGTCGAGCCGCTCGATGTCGCGGAGCATGATCCGATGGAAGTCGGCCTGCTGCTCGGCGGGCACGGGCCGCCGCGTGAGCGTCTGGAGCGACAGCTTGAGGGAGGCCAGCGGGCTCTTCAGCTCGTGGGTCACGCTGTCGATGAAGTTGCTCTGCCGCTGCGACAGCGCGATCGCCTTCACCGTGAGGGCGAGATAGACGATCACGCCCACGAGCACGAGCACGAGCAACGCCACACCGACGCCCAGCAGGGCGTAATAGAAGGCCGCGTTCTTCGAGCCCAGCGCCGCCGCGATGCTCACGAGTACCCAGCCGACGCCCAGCGCGATGATCGACCCGATGAGCACGACGCCCAAGAGAATCGGCCAGCCGAGCGAACGACGCGGTTCCATGATGGTCTCCGCCGGATATGCTACGTCACCCAGGCGGCACGCGACGCTCGACCTCCTCCGAGAAACTGCCCGTGCCCCTTCATTCCCCCGTCACGCTCGCGGCCGGCCCGCTTCACCTGACGTTCGCCTGGCGGCTCGACCGCTGGGCGCATCGCGTGATGCTCGACGGCCGGCTTCTGGCCGAGTCGGTCGAGGACTCCGACGACGGCACGGGCGATCCCCGCTGGCCCGCGTCGCCCGTGCTCACGGAGGTGACACCCACGGAGGCCGCGGGCCGGCCGGCCATCGTCGGCGTCGGGCTGGCCGGGCGGTCGCACTTCTCGGCGAGCTTCACGCCGCATCCGACGCTGGCCGACGCCGTGCTGGTCGAGATCGCCTGCCGCGTGCAGGAGCAGCCAATCCGACTCGGCTCCAGCTACCGGATGGCCGACGGGCGGCTCGTGCGGGCGGTGCCATTCGGGGAGGCGGACGCGAGCGGCCTGCCCCGCACGATCCAATGGTCGTATGCCATCGGACCGCGTGGAATCGTGGCGGCGGCCGGTGCGGCTTGCGATCCCCCCGCCGATGCATCACCATTCTAGGCCTGGCCCGGCTGTCTTCGGGCTCTGGTCTCGTGCGGATTCAGTCCTGCGGAATCACCCATGTTCGACACGATCGAGCGCCTGAAGGCGGAGTGGACCGACAAGTACGTGGTGATCGAGTCGTCGGCGCCCGAGCTCGCCCGGTTCGCGAAGGCCACGGGCTTCGTGAAGACGGTCAACATGAACGGCCGCTGCCTGGTCGAGTTCGACCAGTACAACAACATCGGCTGGTACGACATCGATCCCACGGCACTGAAGATCGTGCCCAAGCCGCTGCCGAAGCCCGCCGAACCAAAGGCGGCGAAGCCGGCTGTGAAAGAAGCCTCCAAGCCCGCCGCGGCGAAGCCCGCTGCTGGAGCTGCCGCGAAGGCCTCCACGGCAGACATCCTCGCCGCCGCGCGGGCCAAGGCGGGGGGAGCCGCCGCTGCAAAGCCAACTGCAGGGGCGAAGCTCTCCACGGCCGACATCCTTGCCCGGGCCCGCGGGGCGAAGGCCGCCGCCCCAGCACCGGCACCGGAGGCGGCCGCCGAGCCTGCCGCCGTACCGCCGGTTGAAGAGGCCCCCGTCACCGTCGCCAAGGCCGCTCCGAAAGCGAAGGCCGGCGGAGCGCTGCCCACGACCACCGCCGAGAAGATCGCCTGGTGCCGGGCCAACGACGCGAAAAGCTGATCCGGGAGTCGCTCTGTCGGCCGTCCATCATGTTCACGCTCTCCGTTCAGGGAGGAACGATCGTGCGTCGATTCTCATTCGTCAGCGCATGCTGCGCGGCTCTGTTCATTCTCGGCGGCGGATGCAGGCCGCTCTCCCAGCACCCGCTCGTGGCGGAGGCCGTCGACGAGGTGATGCAGAACGAGCGGGTGGCGGCGGCGCTCGGCGCGCCGGTCACATGCAGTTCAGCCGTCTGCGGTTCGGCGAACGAGACCGACGGGATCGCCTCGATGCAGTTCGACGTGGCGGGTGCCACCGGCAAGGGCGTGGTGGCGGTCGAGGGCAAGAAGACCCGCGGCCAATGGGGCGTGACGCTGCTCGAATTGCGGCCTGATGGCGGCGGGCCGCACCTCCACTTGAGCCAGGATCTCGTGGCCCGCACCGGCACCGACACGCCGAGCTTCGACCCCACGGCCAAGCCCGCCGCGGCATCGACGCCCGCGCCGCCGCCGGGTGACATCGAGATCGCGCTGCCTCCCGGCCCACCCGGGCAGTGATCGGCGCTGATGTCCGGCCCTACGGCAGTTCCCGGAGCGTGGCGATCTCCTGCTCACGGCCGACGACGAGGAGCACCTGGTCTTCGAGGAGCCGTGTCTTTCCGTCCGGAAACATCTCGAACTTCCCCTTCATCACGTCCTTGATGCCCATCACGTGCACGCCGATGCGACTCCGCAGGTTGGCCTCGGCCAGCGTCTTGCCGGAGAGGGACGAGGGCATCGCGACTTCCGCCACGCTGTATTCGGGATCGATCGGCAGGTAGTCGAGCACGTTGGGCCAGGTCATCCGGTCGGCCAGTTCGCGGGCCACTTCCTCCTCGGGAAACACCACGCGATCGACCCCGAGGTGCTCGAGGATCTTGCCGTGCTCCTTCGTGACTCCCTTCACGATCACGTTGCGGGCGCCGAGTTCCCGCACGTGCAGCGTGGCCAGGAGCGACTGCGAGATCGTCTCACCGAGCGAGATGAAGACGGCCGTGGCGTCGCGGATCGGCAGGTTTTCCAGCACCTCGCGGTCGGTGGAGTCACCGATCACCGCCTCGTGGAGCACGTTCTTGAGCAGATCGAGCCGCTCGCGCCGCTGGTCCACGCCCGTAACCTGGCAGCCGTTGGCCGCCAGCTTGGTGGCGAGGGCCGAGCCGAAGGTGCCCATCCCGAGCATGATGAACTTCTTCACGGGGGCCATGTGGTCAGCCGATGAGCGGCTCCTCCTGGGGGTATTCGGGCTGATAGGGCCGCCGCTCCCGCGAGAGGGCGACGGCCGCGGTGATCGGGCCGAGCCGGCCGATGAGCATCAGCGCGACGAGCACGAGCTTGCCGGGGTCGGTGAGCGACGGTGTGATCCCCGTGGAGAGCCCCACGGTGCCGAGGGCCGAGATGCACTCGAACAACGCCTCGAGGAACCACCGCGGCCGGCCGGCCAGCGAGCCGCGCGACTCGGCCACGAGCAGGGTTACGAGGGCGGCAATGGCCACGGCGGCGAAGAGGAGCGAGGTCGCGGCCGCCCGCTCGACGGCCGCATGGGGAATCGTCCGGCGGAAGAAGTTGGCGTGCTTGAGCCCGCGGAAGCTCGACCAGCTGTTGATGGCCAGCGTCATGAACGTGCTCACCTTGAATCCGCCTCCCGTCGAACAGGGGCCGGCGCCGATGGCCATGAGGATGATCGCGAGGAAGAGCGTCTCGCTCGTCAGCGCGGCGTAGTCGACCGTGTTGAACCCGGCGGTGCGGCAGGTGGTCGAGTGGAACAACCCCATCAGGAGCCGCTCCGCGAGCGGCCGGCCCACGAGCGCACCCTCCCATTCGAAGGCCCAGAAGGTGGCGGCCCCGAACGCGAGCAGTGCCGCCGTGCCGATCAGCATCATCTTCGACTGTGTGTGGAGCCGCTGCCAGAACGGCTCGCGGGCCCGCAGCCGGGAGACGACGTCGAAGATCACGGGAAACCCGATGCCCCCCACGATGATGAGGCCGCAGATGACGAGGTTGATCGGCACGCTACCGGCCTGCGGCATCAGGTTTTGATCGTGGAGGGCGAAACCGGCGTTGCAGAAGGCGGAGACGGAGTGGAACAGCGATGTCCAGAGCACGTCCCGGGCCGGGGCGGTGCCCCAGTTCGACCAGCACAGCCCGATGCAGCCGATGGCCTCTGCCAGCAGCACCGTCGCCAGCAGGGCCCAGGTCACCCAGCGGAGATCGCGGCCCGATTTGACGCCCAGGGTGTCGGCGATCACGGCCCGCTGACGGAGCGTGGCCTGGCCGCCGGCTCCAAACGTGATCAGCGTCGTGATCGTCATGATGCCGAGGCCGCCGAGCTGGATGAGCAGCAGGATCAGCCCCTGCCCCAGCGGCGAGAAGTCGTTGAGCGTGGAGCGGACGGTGAGCCCAGTCACACAGCAGGCGCTCGTGGCCGTGAACACGCCGTCCACGAACGACACGGCAGGCCGATCGGGCTGGCGGCAGGCAGGCAGCGTGAGCGCGAATCCGCCGAGGAGGATCGTGAGCACGTAGGCCGCGAACGACACCCGGGCGGGATAGCTGACGAGCGATCCGGTGAATTGGGGCATCAGTGCCGGCCTCGGGTGGGAGCCCGTCGCCGACCACGGCCCGCTCCGCATGGGCGGGCGGCTTCAGCCGCGCCGGCGTCCCAGGAGCGTCGCCACGATGGTAATTCGGCGCGATCCTGCCGGACAATCCGACGGCGAATCAGGCCGGATTTTCCGCATCTTCTGCCATCTCGGCGAAATGTTTGACTCGCGTGTGCGCGAGCCCATAATGACATTGTCACGTTCGCCACATGTCGGCTCGCCACGGCCTCCCAGCCGTCCTTTCCGCGGGCTGGAAAACCCAGGGCACCGGGGCCGTCCCGCCGGCCTGATGGGTGAAGGTCACTTTGCAGACAAGGAGTCGTTCGTTCCCGATGGCACGGATTCGCAACGTTTTTGAGATCATCGAACTGTACGGTCACGACGAGAATTTCGAGCCGCAGTGCACGCCGGAGTTCATTCCCACGCACGCCCCGGCCGGCTCGAAGCAGAAGATCGACGTGCTCGCCGAGCGCATCCAGCGCGGCATGCCGCTCTGGCACCCCGAAGACTCCACCGAGTCGTCCGAGGCCCTGCTCGTTGGCAGCGGCGACAGCCGCTGAACGACAGCCCGCCTGAAGCAGCGAATCACCGCCCTTCGCGGCCTCGGCCGCGGAGGGCGGTTTCAATTTCACGCTTGGCAGTGGCGGCTTTGAGTTTCTGCCGCTTGTCGTGCGTCTTGCGGCCCCGACCGATCCCAAGCAGCACCTTCACCCGGCCGGCCTTGAAATACATCTTCAGGGGCACGAGCGTCAGCCCCTTCTCGAACGCCTGCCCGGCGAACTTCGCGATCTCGCGGCGATGCAGCAGCAGCTTGCGGGGCCGCTTGGGATGGTGATTGAGCCGGTTGGCCTTCTCGTATTCGGGAATGTCGCAGCCGATGAGCCAGACCTCGGTGCCGTCGATCCGGCCGTAGGCGTCGTCGAGCGACATCCGCCCCACCCGCAGGCTCTTCACCTCGCTGCCGACGAGCGCGATCCCGCATTCCAGGCTGTCGAGAATCTCGTATTCGTGCCGCGCCTTGCGGTTTTCGGCGACGACCCGTTCGGCGGGCGCGTCGCTCCCCT
Organism: Planctomycetaceae bacterium; assembly: GCA_046094845.1. Taxonomy (GTDB): domain Bacteria; phylum Planctomycetota; class Planctomycetia; order Pirellulales; family UBA1268; genus QWPN01. Next base: position 20,165 of record JBJTIE010000163.1, read on the forward strand.
TCTTCGCGGCCGGCTTGCCGGCGGAGGGCTGGGTTGGTTTGGGTGTGGCCACGGGACTCGACCGGCTGTTGGGCGGGGCTGAAACGACACATTACACTTTACGGGCTGGGCCGGTCATTCGTGCCGACTCCCCCTCGAGATCCCCGCCTGCGGAGCCGCAACGCCCATGCCCCACCTCCCACCGGTGCTCGCGGTCGTGCTCGCCTGTCTTGCCGCGACAGCCACCGCCGAGAACCCCGGCTTCGTGCCGGGAGAGACGCGGCCAGTAGGCGACGGCCCCGCCATCCAGGTGCCGGGCGGCTGGATGGTGGCTTATGACGAGAGGATTCCGGGCAGCGACGTCACGTTTCAGATGGTGCCGGTGCCGGGAGGCAGGCTGCGCATGGGCTCCCCCGACGCGGAAACCGGACGGTCGGCCGACGAGGGGCCGGTGTTCGAGGTCGATGTTGCGCCGTTCTGGATGGGCCGCTGCGAGGTGACCTGGGCCGAATACAAGCGGTATATGGCGGCCTGTGACCTGTTCATCTCGCTGCAGTCGGCGGGCGTCCGCGAGGTGGCCACCGACGCGGAGGCCGACGCCGTGACGGCCCCGTCGAATCTCTACGACCCCACCATGACGTTCACCAACGGCGAGGATCCGAGCCAGCCCGCCGTCACGATGACGCCGTTCGCAGCGCGGCAGTACACGAAGTGGCTGAGCGGCCTCACGGGCCGGTTCTACCGGCTCCCCGCCGAATCGGAGTGGGAATACGCCTGCCGCGCCGGCTCGTCCGCGCCCTGGCACTCGGGCGCCGACACCGCGGCCCTCGCCGATGTCGCCTGGTTCGCCGACACCTCCGACGAAACGACGCATCCCGTCGGCACGAAGCAGCCCAACGCATGGGGGCTCCACGACATGCACGGCAACGTGGCCGAGTGGGTGATCGACGAGCTCGTGGCCGGCGGCTACGCCCGGCAGGCGGCGCTGCCGCAGCCGGTCGCCGCGGTCGACGCCATCACCTGGCCGGAGCGGCTCTACCCCCGGGTGCTGCGGGGCGGCGCCTACTACGACGAGCCGGCCGCCTGCCGGAGCGCCGCCCGCCGCGGCTCCCGCGATGCCGACGGGACGGCCGATGATCCCGACTGGAAGGACGTCGATCCCAACCTTCCGAAGAGCCCCTGGTGGTACACGGAGGAGCCGGCGCTGGGCGTGGGCATGCGGGTCGTGCGGCCGTTGACGCCGCCCGCCGAGGCTGCCCGGGGCCGCTGGTGGGATGCCGACACCGAGAGCATTCGCGAAGACGTGGCCAGCCGGCTGGCCGAAGGCCGGGGTGCCCGTGCCGTCGTCGATCCGCAGTTTCCCGCCGACGTGAAGGCCGCTGGCCTCGGCGACTGACAGCCCGCCCTGGAGCCGAGCCGATGCCGCTTCGTCGTCCTCTCCCCTGCCTGCTGACATGCCTGGTCATCGCGGCCTGCGTTCCGGCGGCGGCCGCCGACTGGCCCGACTGGCGGGGCCCGCAACAGAACCGTCACTATGCCGGCCCACCCCTCGTCACCACGTTCGATCCGGAGACGGGCACGAACGTGCTCTGGAAGAATGACGGGGCGGGGGGTATTTCCACGCCCGTCATCATGGGGGGCAAGCTCTTCACGCTCGTACGGCACAAGCCGGGCACGCCCGAGGAAGCTGAAAAGGTGCTGTGCCTCGACGCCGCGACGGGGAAGCCGCTCTGGGAGAACGTCTTCAACGTCTATCTCTCCGACGTGCCGGCCGAGCGAGTCGGCTGGTCGGCCGTCGTCGCCGATCCCGCGAGCGACACCGTCTTCGCCCACGGCGTGTGCGGCGTGTTCACGGCGATCGACGCGGCGACGGGCGCCACGAAGTGGCAGCGGTCGCTGCACGAGGAGTTCGGCTTCCTTTCCACCTATGGAGGCCGCACGAACATCCCGGTCGTGTTCGAGGATCTCGTCATCGCCAGCGCCGTCGTCACGGGCTGGGGCGACACGGCCAGACCGGCCCATCGCTTCCTCGGCATGGACAAGGCGACGGGCGCGGTCCGCTGGATGAACGGCAC